>JAJYLV010000028.1 GCA_021787445.1 Chloroflexota bacterium
CCTGCTCGCTCCTTGTGCTCCTGGGATGTGCGGCGACGAACGGGCTTTGCCCGGCGGCGCCGCTCCCTCATATCAACTGGAAGGGTTGGGGACCGAGCCGACGAATGTCGGCGAGGTGCTCGCTAGCGAGAGAGCACGTCCGCTAGATCGGCGCCTTGATCCCCATCATCGCCGCTCCGAAACGCAGGCCAAGTGTCGCGGCGGCTCGCTCAAGCGGGCTGCCGATCCACGATCGCTCGAAGAGCACCTTGCCGAGGTGCCAGTAGCTCGCCGGCGTCCGCAAGCGGATCGCAGGGGCGGGCAAAGCGTAGAAGTCGCCCTCGGCGAAGGCCGCGCGACCGTCGCCGAGCTCGACCCAGCAATAGCCGTTGCCGTCGAATGTCCTCGCCGGCGCGCCGCCGAACGATGCGGCGACCTCCCTCGCTACGACGCGCGCCTCCGCATGCGCGAAGACGCCCGCCTTCGGCAGCGGCTTGCCGTTCGCGAGGGTGATCGTGGTCACGTCGCCGATGGCGTAGACATCGTCGAACCGTGTGCGTAGCGTGCCCGCGTCGACCGGGATCCAACCGCTCTCATTCGCCAGCGGCGAGCGCCGCACGACCTCCGGCGAGCGGTGCGGCGGCACGGCCGCGAGCAGGTCGAAGCGTTCGCGGGTGTTGTCGGTGAAGACGAGCTCGCGGGCTGCGGCGTCGATCGACGCCAGTGGCCGGGTCGTGTTCAGCGCGATGCCGCGCTCCGCGAGCAGCTTCGACACCGCGGCGCCGAGCACGGGCCCCGCCACGGGCATGGGCTGCGGCTCGGGCGTGTAGAGCGCGATCGCCGATCGGCTGCGCACCCCGCGCCGTCGCAGCGCCGCCTCGATGAGCAGCGCCGCTTCGTACGGTGCGGCGGGGCACTTGTATGGGAGCGTGGTCACCGCGACGAGCACTCGGCCACCGGGGAAGGCGCGCAGCGTTTCAGCCAGGCGCGCCGCGCCCTCGAGGTCGAAGACGTTGTGCGCCGCCTCCGCGTAGCCCGGGAAGGACTCGGGCGCCAGATCGGCCCCGAGCGCGACGACGAGCGCGTCGTAGCGCAGCTCGTCGTGGCCAGCGGTCATGACCACGGTCTTGCGGTCGGGCTCGATGTGCCTGACCTCCGCCTGAACGAGATCGATGCCCGCCCGGAGGAGGCTCCTGAGGTCGTGGCTGACCTGGTCGCGGCGCCGGTCGCCGGTCATCAGCCAGAGAAGCGATGGGGCGAAGAGATGGGCCTGTTGGCGCTCGACGAGGACGATGCGGTGCTCCGAGCCGAGCCGGGCGCGGAGCTCGTTCGCGGTCGTCAGTCCACCTACTCCCCCACCGAGGACGACGACCGTCTTCCCCTCCATTCCCCCCGCCTCCTTCCCTATTCCAGCGATCGATGGAATATAGTCGGCGCGTGAACGCGGTGCGCGCGGATCCGCGGAGCCGCCTCCACGAGCAGTTCGCCCGCATCGGAAAGGCCGTCGCGTCGCCCCGGCGGATCGAGCTGCTGGAGCTGCTCTGCCAGGGTGAGCGCTCGGTCGACGCTCTGGCCCAGGCGACGGGCATGGGCATCACGAACGTCTCGCAGCACCTGCAGGCACTGAGGGCGGCGCGTCTCGTGGAGGCACGCCGCGCGGGCACCCGCATCTACTACCGCGCCGCCGACGAGCAGGTGTGCCGCTTCGCTTCGGAGCTCGCGACGGTCGCGCGCGCTCGCCTGGTCGAGGTCGAGCAGATCGCCCGCGAGCACCTGGAGGGCCGCGACGCGCTGGAACCCGTCACGCGACAGGAGCTGCTCGCGCGCCTCGCGCGCCGGTACGTCCTCGTCATCGATGTGCGGCCGGCGGAGGAGTACCGGAGCGGTCACATCCCCGGGGCCCTCTCGATCCCGCTCGATGAGCTCGCGCGGCGCCTGCGCTCGCTGCCGAAGACCAAGCTCATCGTCGCCTACTGCCGCGGCCCATACTGCGTCCTCGCGCCGCAGGCCCTCGCTCTTCTGCACGCCCGCGGCTTCCGCGCGCGCCGGCTCGAGGACGGTCTTCCCGAGTGGCGCGCCGCGGGCCTTCCCGTCGCATCCGGATCGTGAGGTACCGGTCATGAAGACGCTGTTCATCCTCAATGACGCGCCCTACGGCTCCGAGCGCTCGTACAACGGATTCCGACTCGCGATGTCGCTCATGAAGCGCGAGGGCGAGGAGGTCCGCGTCTTCCTGATGGGCGATGCGGTGGGCTGCGCGGTGCGCGGACAGAAGACCGCGGACGGCTACTACAACATCGAGCGGATGGTGCGGTCGGTGACGCAGCGCGGCGGGAAGGTCGGCTGCTGCGGCACGTGCTCGGACGCGCGTGCCTTGACGGACGAGGTCCGCGTCGACGGCGCACATCGCTCGTCCATGGATGAGCTCACGGACTGGACGCTCTGGGCGGACCGCATCATTTCGTTCTGAGCGAGCCATCACGGCCTCGACCCGCAACACATCCGGTGAAAGGACTCCCGCATTGAGTGATCCAGCAGCGAACCTGGCGACCCGCTGCGTCCATGCCGGCGACAGGCTCGATCCGCGAGGGGCCATCCATACACCGCTCTACAACCACTCGACGTTCGGGTTCACTTCCACCGCGGCCCTGCTCGACGTCGTGGAAGGGCGAGCCCAGGGCAGCCTCTACACCCGCTACGGCCTGAATCCGACGATCCGCTCGATCGAGGAGAAGCTCGCGAGCATCGAGGGGGGCGAGGCGGCATGGGTCTTCGCCTCGGGCATGGCCGCGGAGTCCGCCACCTTCCTTGCGCACTGCCGCAGTGGCGACGAGATCGTGTGCCTCGGCGACGTCTACGGCGGCACGTTCGAGCTGCTGGCCGACAACCTCCCGCGGCTCGGCATCCGGACCACGTTCCTCCTCGGCAGCGAGCTCGACCGGCTCGACGCCGTGATGAGCGAGCGCACGCGGATCCTGTTCTTCGAGACCCCGACCAACCCGAACATGGAGGTCTTCGACATCGCGGCGCTCGCTTCCAAAGCTCGTGAGAGAGGCGCGCTCACGGTCGTCGACAACACCTTCGCCAGTCCCGTCAACCAGAACCCGTTGGCCCTCGGCGCGGATCTGGTGGTGCACAGCACAACGAAGTACCTGGGCGGGCACAGCGACCTCACCGGAGGGGTCGTCGTGGGGTCGACGAAGCTGCTCGAGCCGATCTGGACCTGGCGCAAGAACCTCGGCCAGATGATGGCTCCGGAGGTGGCGTTCCTTCTGGCGCGCAGCGTCCGCACCCTCGTGGTACGGGTGCAGGCGCAGAACATCACGGCCGCCCGCATCGCGAGTCGGCTGGAGCAGCATCCTCGCGTCCTCAAGGTCAACTATCCGGGCTTGCCGAGCTTCGCGGGTCACGAGCTGGCCCGGCGCCAGATGAAAGGGTTCGGGGGCATGATCAGCGTCGTCCTCCACGGCGACGCCGCGTCGACCGCCGCGGCCGTCGACCGGCTCCGCCTCTTCTCGATCGGTGCCAGCCTCGGGGGCGTCGAAAGCCTCGTCACTCAGCCGATCACGACGACGCACCACGGCTTGACCGCCGAGGAGAGGGCGCGCCGCGGCATCGTGGATAGCCTCGTTCGGTTGTCGTGTGGTCTCGAAGACGTCGAAGATCTCTGGTCGGACCTGGAGCAAGCGTTGGACTGACATCCGTGCCGCGGGGGCCGCTGCGGTGCCTAGGCCGTGCGGTCCCCGCACGATGCGCGTCGGCGGCTTCGGGAGGGTCGCATTCGACCACTGGGTCGAACGCGTCCTGCCGAGCGCGCTCACGTACGGCAGACTGTGCCGGTGGCGCAGACGCACCGGGATCCAGACGAACCGATGCTTCGCCCGGGCAGCGCGGCCAGGGATCACATGGCCAACGCACGCACGCTGCTCGCATGGCTGCGGACGGCGATCGCCCTCATCGGCCTTGGATTCGTGGTCGCCCGTTTCGGTCTCTTCCTTCGGGAGATCGGAGCGAGCGCGGGGAGTCCGGCGAGCCTGTCCGCTTCGGGGCTCTCCGCCTTCGTCGGTGTCGGGGTCGTCCTCGTCGGCGTCCTTCTTGCCGGGCTGGCCACTGAACGTTTCCTCAAGGCGCGGAAGCAGATCGAGAGCGGTCGCTTCGTGGTCGACGTCAACCTGGAGGTCATCGCCGGGGTCGCGATACTCGCGGCCGGTCTGGCGCTGGCGGGCTATCTCGTCGCGAGTCGATAGCCGGCGTCGCCCTCGCCACCGCGGCCGAGAGGTGATGCGGGCCGCGGCCTCAGGTGTCCGTCACAACGCTCCGGCGGACCGAAGGCTGCGCCTCTACATGGTCGCCTCCGACCGCTGCACGAGCATCGGCCGAACGGAGAGCGCAACGTTGCCCTTGAGCGCGCGGCTGATGGGGCAGCTCTCCTTCGCGTCCTCGGCAGCGCGCTGGAACGACCCCTCGTCCGCGTCCGGGACGGTCCCGGTCACGGCGAGCTCGCTCGCCTTCACCGTCCAGGCGTCGCCGACCTTGTCGAACGTCACCGTCGCGGTCACCTCGAGCCGCTGCGCCGGCGTGCGCTGCTTCGCCAACCCCGCCGAGAGCGCCATCGCGTAGCAGCTCGCGTGCGCGGCCGCGAGGAGCTCCTCCGGGCTCGTCTTCCCGCCCGGCTGCTCAGTGCGCGCGGCCCACGAGATCGGCAGCTGGTCGAAGCGCCCGCTCGACGCGGCTGTGACCTCTCCGCTCCCGTTCATGAGATCGCCCGTCCAGACCGCCCGTGCCTCACGTGTCGCCGCCATGTCGCCCTCCTTGCTGTGTGGAGCCGCCACGGAGGTCCCTGCACACGGTGCGCCGGAGTGACGAGCGGTCGATCGTGAAGGCCACGGATCCCGAGCCGGCACGACCAGGGCGCTAGCGTTCGGCGCGTGACGCGCGCGGCCGCGCTCCTCGCGGCGATCCTCGTCTCGGCGTCCGCGGTCGCGGCGGACCCCGCGCTCGCCGCGCCGAGCGCCGCCACGGGCCTCGACTGCGTCGAGCGGGTGCCCGTCCCGGCCGTCGCCAACGTGATCGACGAGCAGTGGTCGCCCGACTCGCGGACGCTCGCGCTGACGTGGTTCGGTCGCGTGCCGTCGACGTTCACGGTCGCCGGCTACGAGGAGGACGAGGTCATCGACCTCCTCGACGTCGCGACCGGTTCGCTGCGCCCCCTCGGCGTCGGCGACATGCCGCGCTGGTCGACGACCGGCGCCTACGTGTCGTACTGGGGATCCCACGCCGACGAGCTGCGGATCGTGCGCGATCGGCGCGTCGTCGCGCGGCTCCGTCCGACGATCCCCGAGGTCCGCTGGGTCGGCGACGCGCTCCTCTTCATCGAGGGGGACGAGCTGCGCCGCTGGGAGAACGGCGGCGTGAGCACGGTCGCGCGCTTCGCGGCCGCTCTCGTTCCGCACTACCCGAAGGACGACGTGTACCTCAGCGCCGATGGGCGATACCTCACGCTGACCCGCTACGCGCTCGACGGGACCATCGAGCGCTACATCGGGACGACGGCGACGGGCGAGATGAGGCCCCTCGACGCGCCGGGCGCGATGTACCTCGAGTGGGCACCCGTCGGCTCGAGGCTCCTCATCCGCTATGCCGACCGCGTCGAGCTGCGCGACGTTCCGACGGGTGAGGCGCGTAGCGCGAGCGTAGCCAGCTTCGCGGGTCCCGTGCACGCGTGGACGCCCGACGGGCGCGCGCTCCTGATGGGACGCGTCTCGCCGACGGTGCCCGCCGGGAACGCCTTCGACCCGTTCGGCGTGTGGGGCGCGCCGGAGGCGGGACGGACGGCGACGCTGCCGAACGTGCTCGGCGCACGCCGCTTCAGCCCCGACGGCCGCTTCTTCGTCGGCGTGAGCCGCACGAGCGTCGAGGACACGCGGCTCGAGCTGTACCGCTGCGTCGACGGCGGACGCGCGGACCTCTCGCAGGCCGCGCCCGACGCCGCGGCGCGCCTCGCGCGCATCGACGCGTCGCCGCGTCGATCCGTGCGGCCCGCCGCGGGGGACATCAGCCAGTTCGTCCAGGGCGCGCACACCGGGATCGACGTCGCCGCGCCGTACGGGTCGCTCATCGTCGCGTCCAACGCCGGCCTGGTGACCAAGGTCGGCTGGCACCCCGCCGGCGGCGAGCGTGTGTGCGTCGACGACGGCCTCGGCCTCGAGACCTGCTACTACCACACGAGCCTTCCTCTCGTGCACGCCGGGCAGCGCGTCGCGCGGGGCGAGCCCGTCGCCCTCATCGGCCTGACCGGGATCACCACGGGGCCGCACGTGCACTGGGAAGCGCGGCTGTTCGGGAGGATCGTCGACCCGCTCACGCGCTGAGACGCGCGCTAGGCTCGCCTCTCGTGACCGCACCGGCGTCCGATGCGACGCAGCTGACGCTCGAGCAGGCCGCCGACGCGATCCGGTCGCGCCGCATCTCCGCCGAGGAGCTCGTGCGCGCCTGCCTGACACGGATCGACCGCCTCGAGCCGACGCTGCACGCCTTCATCACGGTGACCGCGGACGACGCGCTCGCGGCTGCGCGCGCGAGCGACCGTGCCGCCGCGTCGGGCACGGCGCGTCCGCTGGAGGGCGTCCCCGTCGCGGTCAAAGACCTCTTCGACACGCGCGGCGTGCCGACGACGGCCGGCTCGCCGATCCTGCGCGAGCGCGTCCCGCGGGAGGACGCGGCCGTCGTCGAGAAGCTCCGCGACGCGGGCGCGGTCATCGTCGGCAAGACGAACCTCCACGAGTGGGCCTTCGGCGTGACGAGCCAGAACGCCACCTTCGGCGGCGCGCGCAACCCCTGGGACGCGCGGCGCATCCCGGGGGGGTCGAGCGGCGGCAGCGCGATCGCGCTCTCCGTCGGCGCCTGCGCCGGCGCGCTCGGGAGCGACACCGGCGGATCGATCCGCATCCCCAGCGCGCTGTGCGGCGTCGTCGGGCTGAAGCCGACGTACGGCCGCGTCAGCCTGCGCGGCGCGATCCCGCTCAGCTGGACGCTCGACCACGCCGGCCCGATGGCGCGGAGCGTGCGCGACGTCGCGCTCCTCTACCGCGCGATCGCCGGATACGACCCGCGTGATCCCGTGTCGGCCGACCGCGCGATCGAGGATCCGCTCGACGGCATCGAGTCGGGCGCGCGGGGGATGCGTATCGGCCTCCCGCGCGCGCACTTCTTCAGCGGCGTCGACCCCGGCGTCGCCCGGCTCGTCGAGGACGCCGCCGCGGCGATCGAGCGCGCGGGCGCTGTCCTCCACGAGACCGCGTTCCCCGCCGTGGACGAGATCCTCGACGTCCAGCGGACGATCATCTCGGCCGACGCCGCCGCGTACCACGCCGCTCATCTCGCGGAGAGCGCGGACGAGATCGCGCCCGACGTCCTGGCGCGGCTCCGTTACGGCGAGACGCTCTCCGCGGCGCGGTACGCGCTGGCACGCCGCCGCCGCGACGAGATCCACGCCGAGGTCGTCGAGCTGTTCGATACCTGCGACGTCCTGCTCACGCCGGCGACCGCCATCGCCGCGCCGCTCGCGGACGAGGCGGACGCGACCGGCCTGCCCGCGGAGCCGGGAGCGACACCTGCGGCGGTGCGGACCGCGGCGCGACTCACCGCTTTCACGTCGCCGTTCAACCTCACCGGGCTGCCCGCCGCCTCGGTCCCCTGCGGCCTCACCGCGGAGGATCTCCCCGTCGGCCTCCAGCTCGTCGCGGCACCCTGGCGCGAGGCGACGCTCCTGCGCGCGGCGCGCGCCTACGAGCGGGTGAGCGGGTGGGACGCGCGGCGCCCCAGCCTCGCCGCCGCCTGAGCGGCGACGAGGAGCGCGGCGGCCCCAGCGATGGGCTCGCCGGGGTCGGTCGAGCCGAAGACGAAGACGTACAAGAGGACGAGCAGCGCCGCGACGAGGACGAGGCATCCGCACCCGGTCATGCGCGGTCAGGCGGTCGGTGGGCTCTCGACCTACCCGTGCCCGCAGGAGCAGCCGCCGCCGCAGCCGCCGTCGCTCGACCAGCGCTCGTTCGTGACGACGAACCCGCTGCCGTCGGAGGTCTCGACGTAGTCGATGCGAGCGCCGTCGACGTACTCGAGGCTGACGGGGTCGATCGCGACGCGGATCCCGCCCTGCTCGAACGTCGCGTCGTCGGTCGCGGGCGCCTCATCGAGCGCGAGGCCGTACTGGTAGCCCGAGCACGTGCGTCCCGCGACGTACACACGGAGGACGGGACGCGCCGGCGCGGACTGCCGCACCTCGAGGAGCTTGGCCTGGGCGGTGTCGGTGAGCTCGATCACGCTGCGAGCGTAGCACCGCGCGCCGTCGCAGAATGCGGGACGCATGACACGCGACGAGGCCTGGACGCTCCTGTGCGAGCACACGAAGGGAGAGAGCCTGCGACGGCACGCGCTCGCGGTCGAGGCCGCCATGCGCCACTTCGCGCGCAAGGGGGGCGAGGACGAGGAGACGTGGGCGGTGACGGGCGTGCTCCACGACTTCGACTACGAGGAGGATCCCTCGGGTCATCCGCAGCGCGGCCGTCCCATCCTCGAGCAGGCGGGCGTGCCGGGTCCGGTCGTCCACGCCATCCAGAGCCACGGCGACCACCTGGGGATCCCGCGTGTCACTCCCATGGAGAAGACGCTGTACGCGGTCGACGAGCTGACGGGGTTCGTCGCCGCGGTCGCCCTGGTGCGACCGTCGAAGCGCGTCGCGGACGTCGACGCCCCAGCGGTGCGCAAGAAGATGAAGGACAAGGCCTTCGCGCGCGCCGTCAGCCGCGAGGCGATGCTGCGCGCGGCGGACGATCTGGGCGTGCCCTTCGACGACCTCGTCTCGCAGGTCGTCCTCGCGATGTCGGCCGAGGCGGGCGTGCTCGGCCTCGCGGGAGCGAGCTAGCCGCCCGCTCCCGCGGCCACGCCGCTAGCTCGCGCGCTTCAGGGCGCGGTCGCCGTGGCGCACCACCTCGTGCTCGAAGCGCTCGAGGAACATCTGACCGCCGCAGCGTGGGCAACGCGGCTGATCGGCGACCCACGCGGGCGCGATGTCCGCGGGCACGGTCGCGTACGCGGCGTGTACCTGCTCGGGGGTCGGCCGCCGGGTACCAGACGGGATCAGCACTTCACCGCTGCCGTGACCGCAGAAGTAGCAGTAGAGCTCAGCTCGGAACGCCATCTTTGTCAGTACCTCCAGGAACCCGCACTCGTCCCACCCCGCTAGAACGACGCTCGCCGCACGGATGTTCCATCGCTCAATACGCGGCAAGGCGCCTGCTGGTTGCGCCCGGAGGGCGATCCCAGTGAAGGATCGGCTAAGAAAAGGGCCGGGGCGGGCTCCCGAGAGGGAGCTAGCCGGCCGCCTCCTCGAGCCGAACGACGGTGCCGCCGCTCCCGCGCAGGATCCTCAGGTCGCGGATGACGCCGCGAGGGATGATGTGGAAGTCGTTGTGGCGGTAGTCCTTACCGCCGTTGGTGATGTCGTAGTCGCCGACGATCACGACGTAGTCCTCGGTCTCCTTCCACAGGATCCCGCAGGTGAGCTTGCGCAGCCGGTAGGGCTCGAAGTCCTCGGGGATCGCGGTGCGCGAGTACGCCGTGATGTCCTCCCACTCGACAGCGACGAGCGGCGCCGAATCGACGTCCACGCCTCTCCCTCTCCTCTCGGGGTCCATCGTTCCCGCCGAGCACAGCTGGGGGTCAGATGCGTCCCCCTCGCGTACAGGAACGGAAGATAGGCGTGGACGTGCCGTGCTCCAAGCGTCGTCGGGTAGATCGATACGTCGTGGAGGCCGAACGAGCGGCCTTCGCTGTACCGCTCGCTCCCCGTCCAAGACGGTGAGCGTCGTCAGCTCGCCTGCCGTCCGCGCGCGATGAGCTCTGCGACCTTCTGGCCGCCCTTCTTGCCGATCTCCTCGAAGTGCTCGTGCCCGTACTTCTCGGAGACCGCGTCGCCGCCGATCTTGCCGATGCGGCCGTAGAAGCGGGGGCCGTAGAGCTCCTTCACCTTCTGACCGCCTTGCTTGCCGATCTGCTCGTAGAAGTCGGCGCCGTGGCGCTGCGCGGTCGTCTTGCCGCCCTTGCGCCCGATCTGCTCGTAGAACTCCGGTCCGTGGCGCTGCGCGGTCGTCGCGCCCCCACGCCGGCCAGCCTCCGCGACGGTCATCGCTCCCTTGTTCCTCGACATGGGCTCCGTTCCTCCGCTCCGTCTTCGCTCGACGGCACCCGGCCCTTCCAGGCCCTTGCTGTCGGCCTGTAAGGCGGCCCTGCAAGTTCCATACCGTCGGTCGCACGCTCGCTGAGCACTCGTGCGATCTGCCGAGCGTTCTGCGAACGGGGCGGACCTCGCTTGGGCGATGAGCGTTCGATCAGCCGCGGATCACGGAATAGCCATGCGCACGGTGCAGAGGTCGGTGCACGCGAGGGCGACCCTCGTCGCGTAGGTGAGGTCGAGCGTACGTCCCGCGATGTAGGGCCCGCGGTCGATGACGGGCACGGTCGCCCTGAGGCCGGCGGGCGACGTGATCGTGACGAGCGCTCCGCACGGGAGCGTGAGGTCGGCGACACCGAGCGTCTGCGGCGTGAGCGTGACCCCGCAGGCCGTCCGGTACCCGTAGAAGCCCGGACCGTACCAGGACGCGATGACGGACGGGCCCGCGGCGGCGGGAGCGCGCTGCGCCGGGGCAACGGGCGGCGGCGTCACGACGGCGGGCGTGGCCGTCGCGCTCGGCGGCGGCGGCGCAGAGCTGTCCTCGGTCATGCTGCCGGCCCTCGCGCGCGCGACGGACGACGCCCGATCGACACCGCGCATGCCGGCGAGCTCCGAGGCGACGTCGAAATACGCGAACGCGCTCGTCGCCCGCGACGTCGTCGCGGCGTCCGCGAAGACCGACACCGGCTCGCCCGAAGCCGGAAGCGCCGCCGGCATCCCGAGTATGCCGACGAAGACGAACGTCCCCAGCTTCGCGACGAGCGTCTTTTCCACCCCGCGCTGCATCGCTGGCGCAGCGGTGGCAAGGGCGATACCACCGCCTGTCCGACAGGTGGACACGCTGTCGCTCGAGCGACGATCGCGTGCTCACTGAGCGCTCCATTGGCCGCAGATCTCTCTCGCACCGCGCGAGGCCGAGAGCAGCACGCCTATGCTCGGTGCCCTCCCGATGCCGGTGGATGCAGCGACGTTCCGCGCTCGCCGCGTTAGCGCGGCCGATGTCGCGCGGACGCGCGGCGTCGCCGCCGTGCTGGTGTCGCCCGGTTCGGACCTCACCTACCTCACCGGGCACCGCATCCACGACAGCGAGCGGCTGACCTGCCTCGTGCTCGCTTCGGATGGGCGCGCGACGCTCGTCGTGCCCGAGCTCGAGGGCCCGCGCGCGCGCGTCGCCGCGCCCGGCCTCGACATCCGCACCTGGTGCGAGACGGACGATCCGATCGCGCTCGCCGCGAGCCTCGTCCCGGGAACGGGCGACGTCGCGGTCGGCGATCGCATGTGGGCGGCGTTCGTTCTCGGCCTGGAGGCGCGTCTCGGCGGCCGGCGCTTCGTCTCCGCGTCGCCGATCGTCGTGCCCCTTCGCATGCGCAAAGATGAGGGGGAGATCGCGGCGCTGCGCGCCGCGGGCGAAGCCGCCGACCGGGTGTACGCGCGCATCCGCGAGGCGGCGTTCGCGGGCCGCAGCGAGAGCGACCTCTCGCGCGAGCTGCGCGGCCTGCTCGCTGCCGAGGGTCACGACGACACGTTCGCGATCGTCGCGTCGGGCCCGAACGGCGCGTCGCCGCATCACGATGCCGGGGACCGCCGCATGGCGGCGGGTGACACCGTCGTCCTCGACTTCGGCGGCACGCGCGGCTGGTACTGCTCCGACATCACGCGGACGGTGCACGTCGGCGACGCCGTCGATGCCGAAAGGCGCCGCGTGCACGACGTCGTCAGCCGCGCGCAGGAAGCGGGGTACGCGGCGGCGCGCGCGGGAGCGTCCGCGGAGAGCGTCGACGCCGCGGCCCGACGCGTCATCGACGACGCCGGCTACGGCGCGTACTTCATTCACCGCGTCGGGCATGGGATCGGCCTGGACGGTCACGAGGATCCGTACCTGGTGCGCGGCAACGGCGTCCTCCTCGAGCCGGGCATGGCGTTCTCGATCGAGCCGGGCGTCTACCTCCCCGATCGCTTCGGCGTGCGCATCGAGGACATCGCGTACATCGACGCGAGCGGCGTCGCACGGCCGCTCAATGCCGCCGACCGGTCCCTCGTGATCGTCCGCTAGCCCGTGGCGCTCCCGCGCCTCGTCATGTCCGTGGTCGCGTGCACCGTCGGTCTCGCGTTCTGGTGGGCGCTCACGGAGCCTCTCGAGCTCCCTCTGCCGGCCCTCTACGCCGTCCCGGCGCTCGTCCTCCTGGGCTCGGGCGTCATCGCGGGGCGCATGGGGATCCTGGCCGCGCCGATCTCGCTGCTCTTCTCGCTGTTCCTCGGGAGCCTCATCGCGACGTGGCTGCACCACGCGTTCACGCCGGAGATGGCGCCCGTCTCACGCTTCGGGGCGCAGCTCGCGATCGAGCCGGTCGCTCTCGTCGGCCCGCTGCTGGCAGCGGCGGTCTGCGGCGTTCTGGGGGGCCTGCTCGGGGAGCGGATGCTGCCGACGCGGGCGGAGTGGCCGGGTCGGCGATAGCCGATCAGCCCGAGGCGGGGTGGTGTCGTGCGGGCGGCGACGCATCTCGCGAGCGGGGAAAGCGACGGTGCCGAAGGGGAACGGGTACGCCCTTAGAGGAGACGGCAGGAGCGGCCGCGAGCGAGATGCGACGCCGCCCCGCCGGGTGCGCCACCCCGCCGAGAGCTGATCGATGGATCGCCGCTACTTGGTGAGGATGGGACCGGCCGCGCGCACAGCGAACGAGTAGATGGGATCCGGGAGGATCCCGAGGACGATCGTCGCGATCGAGGCGATCCCGAGGCTCCACGAGAGGACCCGCGCCGGCTCCACCTTAGGCGCCGCCGCCTCCGCGTCGTACATGAACATGTGGACGACCACGCGCAGGTAGTAGAAGGCCGCCGCGGCGGCGTTCAGCGCGATCGCGACCGCGAGCCACGTGAAGCCCGCGTCGATGACCGGCTGGAACACGAGGAACTTCGCGAGGAACCCGACCGTCGGCGGGATCCCCGTCAGGTTGACGAGGAAGATCGTGAACGCCGTCGCACCCGCGGCGTGCCGGCTCCACAAGCCGTTGAGCTCGTCGAGCGTCGCACCGCGCGTGCCCTCGAGGTCGAGCAGCTCGAGGCAGGCGAACGCGCCGAGATTCATGATCCCGTAGGCGAACACGTAGAAGAGGACGGCCGCGCCCGCGGACGCGCCCGCCGCCGTCGCCGCGACCGCGGCGAGGATGTAACCGGTGTGCGCGATGCTGGAGTACGCGAGCATCCGCTTCACGTTCGTCTGGACGAGCGCGACGATGTTGCCCGTCGTCATCGTGATGACCGCGAGGATCGCGAAGACGAGCGCCCAGTCGAGCTGGATGGGCCCCAGCGCCGTCGCCATGACCCGCAGGATCGCCGCGAACGCCGCAGCCTTCGGGGCGACGGACATGAACGCGGTCGACGGCGTCGGCGCGCCCTCGTACGCGTCCGGCGTCCACTGGTGGAAGGGCACGACCGCGGCCTTGAAGCCGAGGCCCGTCGTCACGAGCGCGAGGGCGACGACTACCGCCGGGCTCCCGAGGCCCGCCGTGCGCACCGCGGCCGCGATCTTCGCCAGGTCCGTCGAGCCCGAGATGCCGAAGAGCCACGCGAAGCCATACAGGAGGATCGCCGTGCTGAACGCGCCGAGGAGGAAGTACTTCAGCGACGCCTCGTTGGCGTAGCGGTCGCGGCGCTGCAGGCCGGCGAGCACGTACACGGGGATGCTCATGAGCTCGATGCCGACGAAGAGCGTGATGAGATCGGTCGCGAGCGCGATCGTCATCGCACCGATCGTCGAGAAGAGGACCGTGGCATAGAACTCGCCGGCGGAGACCTCCTCGCGGCGGAGGTACGGCGGCGCGACGAGGACCGTGAAGGCCGCGAGGACGATGAAGAGGAGCCGGAAGAACCGCGAGAAGTCGTCGACGACGACGAAGCCACCGAAGAACGTCCCGCCCGCCGGCGCCCACGACTGGCTGGCGAGCGCGATCGCGAGCCCCACGATCGTGACCCAGGGGAGCCAGGGCCGCGCCCGGCGCTCGCCCACGCCCGCGTCGATGACGAGGACGACGATCGCGACGAGCGTGACGATGGCCTCCGGCAGTACGGCGAGGAGATCGTGGATCGTCATCTAGTGCACCGCCACCGTCACCGTCGCGCCCGCCAGGGCGAGCATCCGCTCCACCGAGGGCTGGATGATCGCGATGACGGGCTGGGGGAAGACGCCGAGCAGGATCGTCAGCGCGAGGAGGGGTGCGGCGCACGCGACCTCGATGGGAGTGAGATCAGGCAGCGCCTTGTAGGCCTCGCGGACGGGGCCGTACATCACGCGCTGGAACATCCACAGGAGATAGATCGCCGCGAGGATCACCCCGATCGCGGCGAGCGGTCCCCACAGCAGCCCCGAGATGGGCTGGCCGCCGTAGCGGAAAGTGCCGAGGAGGACGAGGAACTCGCCGACGAAGCCGTTGAGCCCGGGCAGCCCGAGCGACGCGAGGACGAAGATCCCGAAGAACGCCGTGTAGAGCGGCCAGTGGTTCGCGAAGCCGCCGAGGTCCGCGATCTGCCGCCGGTGCGTCTTCTCGTACTCGATGCCGACGAAGAGGAAGAGGGCGCCCGTGACGACGCCGTGGTTGAGCATCTGTAGGACGGCGCCGACGCCGCCCTGCGTGTTGAGGACGAAGAGGCCGAGCGTCACGAAGCCCATGTGCGCGACCGACGAATACGCGATGAGCTTCTTGAGATCCTTCTGCACCGTCGAGACGGCCGCTCCGTAGAGGATCGCGACGACCGAGAGCACGATGATGATCGGCAGCCACACCTGCGCGCCGATCGGGAAGAGCGGCAGCGCGAAGCGGAGGAGCCCGTACCCTCCGGCCTTGAGGAGGATCCCCGCGAGGACGATCGACCCCGCCGTCGGCGCCTCGACGTGCGCGTCGGGGAGCCAGGTGTGGAACGGGACCATGGGCAGCTTGATGGCGAACGCGAGCGCGAAGGCGAGGAACGCCCACACCTGGAACTCCGGGGCGAACCGCGTCGGCCCCGCGATGAGGTCGGGGAACGAGAGCGTCCGCGATCCGGCCGGGCCGCTGTTGAGGTACACGGCGACGATCGCGACGAGCATGAGGAGCGACCCCGCGAGCGTGAAGAGGACGAACTTGAGGGTCGCGTACACCCGCCGGGTGCCGCCCCAGATGCCGATGATGAGGTACATGGGGATGAGCATCAGCTCGAACATCACGTAGAAGAGGAAGAGGTCGAGGGCGACGAAGACGCCCACCATGCCGACCTCGAGCAGGAGGAACGCGATCATGAACTCGCCGACGCGCTGCTTGATCGCGCCGCCGCTCGAGTAGAGCACGGAGATGAACGTGAGGAGCGTCGTCAGCACGACGAGGAGGACGGAGATCCCGTCGACGCCGACCTCGTAGCGGATCCCGAGGCTGGGCAGCCAGGGCACGGACTCGACCATCTGGAAGCCGGCCTCGCCGACGCGGAACTGCGCCAGCATGATCAGCGAGACCACGAGCTCGACGAAGGTCGTGACGATGGCGATCTGCTTCGCAGCGCGGGCGTCGCGGACGAACGCCAGCAGCGGGACGATCCCGACGAGCGGGATGACGAGCAAGAGCGTGAGCACGCTCGGGAGGATGGGCGGGTCGAAGATCATCGGTGGAGGACCCCCGTCGCGTATCCGCCGTAGACGACGATGAGGATGAGAAGGCCCGCGGCGATCGACAGCGCGTAGTTCCCGACGATCCCGGTCTGGACCCGGCGGAGACCGCTGCCGAGGAGCGAGACGAGCCACGCCAGCCGGTCGACGATGCCGTCGATGATGTGCGCGTCGAAGGCCCACGCCGCGCCGAAGAGGGCCCGGCCGCCCTCCAGGATGCGGTGGTCGTAGAGCTCGTCGACGAAGTACTTGTTCCACAGGAGCGTGTAGATCGGACCGACCGCGCGCGAGACGGCCGCCGGGTCGGGGCGGCGCCGCGCGTACATCGCGTAGCCGATGGCGATCCCGATGAGCCCGGCGACGACCGCGGTGGCCGCGAGGCCGGCGATGAGGACGTAGTTGGGCAGCTCGCTCTGCGCCGCCGCCTCCGCCGTGACGGTCCCCTCGAGGAAGCGATGGATGAAGCCCGCCTCCGGCGGGAACCCGAGCACGAGGCCGGCGAAGACCGCGCCGACGCAGAGGAGGAGGAGCGGGACGGTCATCACCGCGGGCGACTCGTGCGCGTGGTCGTAGAGGTGATGGTCACGCGGCTCGCCGTGGAAGGTGAGGTAGATCATGCGCGTCGTGTAGAAGGCCGTGAGGAGGCCGGTGCCCACGCCGACGGCCCACAGGATCGGCTGGCCGTTCGTGAAGGCGGCGCCGACGATCTCGTCCTTCGACCAGAACCCCGCGAGGGGTGGGATCGCGGCGAGCGCTCCGCCCGCGAGCAGGAAGGTCCAGTACGTGATCGGCATCTTCCGTCGGAGGCCGCCCATGCGCCGCATGTCCTGCTCTTCGGTCGCGTGGATGACGGAGCCCGACCCGAGGAAGAGGAGAGCCTTGAAGAACGCGTGTGTCGCGAGGTGGAACACCGCCGCGATGGGCGCGCCGACGCCGCACGCGAGGAACATGTACCCGAGCTGGCTGACGGTCGAGTACGCGAGGACGCGCTTGATGTCGACCTGTACGAGCGCGATCGTCGCGGCGAACAGCGCCGTGACCGCGCCGATGATCGCGACGACGAGGAGCGCGGGCCCCGCGACGGCGAACAGCGGGGTCGATCGGGCGACGAGATACACCCCGGCGGTGACCATGGTCGCAGCGTGGATGAGGGCGGAGACCGGCGTCGGGCCCTCCATCGCGTCCGGCAGCCACGAGTAGAGAGGCAGCTGAGCGGATTTGCCGGTCGCGCCGAGGAAGAACGCGAGGGCGATGAACGTGATCGTGAGCGGCTGCGTCTGCGCGACGCCGGCCACCTTCGGGAAGACGTCGTGGAAGGTGAGCGATCCGAACGTGAGGAACGTGAGGATCGTCCCGATCGTGAAGCCCCAGTCGCCGATCCGGTTCATCCAGAACGCCTTGTTGGCGGCGGTGTACGGCGCGGGACGCTCGAACCAGAACCCGATGAGCAGGTACGAGCAGAGGCCCACGCCTTCCCACCCGACGAACATGAGGAGGTAGTTGTCGGCGAGGACGAGCGTGAGCATGAGGAACACGAAGAGCGGAAGCCACGTGAAGAAGCGGTGGATGCCGGGATCGTGCTCCATGTACCCGTTCGAGAACACGTGGATGAGGAACGAGACGACGGTGACGACCGCGACCATCGTCGCGGAGAGCGGATCGACGAGCGCCGCGACGTTGACATGGAAGTCGCCGGCGCCGATCCACTCGTAGAGGGTCACCGTCCGGGCCACGTGGCCGGCGGCGACGACGGCGAAGAAGATCGCCACCCCGAGCACCGCCGACAGGCCGAGCGCGACGGAGGCGATGACGCCCGTCGCGCGGTGCAGCCAACGCCGGCCGAAGAGGCCGTTCACGATCGCCGCCGCGAGCGGGATCCCCGGCACCAGCCAGACGAGGCCGACGACGTCGATGTTCATCGAGCGACCCTTCTAGCCCTTCATCTCATCGAGCTGGTCGACGTCGACGGTCGGCCGGTTGCGGTAGGCCGCGAGGATGATCGCGAGGCCCACCGCGACCTCCGCCGCGGCGACGACGAAGACGAACACGACGAACACGCTCCCGCGCTCTCCGGCGACGGCGAGGCGGCGCGAGAAGGCGACGAACGCGAGGTTCGTCGCGTTGAGCATGAGCTCGACGGACATGAGGATCACGACGGCGTTGCGGCGGACGAGGACGCCGGCCACGCCGATGAAGAACAGCGTCGCCGAGACGGCGATGAACGCCGGCAGCGGGACGAGGGTCATACCGGGCGCTCCGGATCCGGCGGCGCGGCCGGCGGCCGTGACGCCGGCTCCCGCTTCACGAGGACGATCGCACCCACCATGGCCGAGAGCAGGAGGACCGAGGCGACCTCGAAGGGGAACGCGAAGCTCGTGAAGACCGCGGTCGCGAGCGCGTTCAGGTCGCCTCCGGGTGCCGGCAGGCTCGCGGCGTCGTGGAAGGAGAAGGCGACGACGATCACCGGGAGCGCCGCGAGCGCGGCGACGAGCGCCCCCCACGGCGTCTGCTTCTGGAAGAAGAGACCGTACGCGCGCGGGGTCTGCGGCGTGAACATGACGCCGTAGAGGATCAGGACGGTGATGGCGCCGACGTAGATGAGCACCTGGAAGGCGGCGATGGTCTCGGAGCCGAGGAGCACGAACATCCCCGCCATGTTGAGGAAGGTGAATGCCATCAGCAGCGCCGACGTCGTGATCCGCCCGGCGAGGACGACGCCGAGGCCGCCCCCGACGATCATGAGCGTGAGGAACGCGAAGAGGATGGGACCGAGGACGTCCACGCGCTAGCTCGCCAGGCTCGCCGTCGCGGTGCGCTCGCGCAGCCTCGCGCGGAGGTGGCGCAGGCGGCGCTGCTGCAGGACCGGCAGGAGGACGACGAACGCGACGAGCAGGATCCAGTTCGCGATCGCGACCGGCAGGAGCGTCGTCGGGAACGCGATGAGCAGGACCGCGGTGACGGCGAGGTTGAGCAGCGTCACCGGGATGAGGATCTTCCAGCAGAAGCTCATGAGCTGGTCGATGCGCAGGCGCGGGAGCGTCGCGCGGACCCACATGAACACGAGGATGAGGGCGTACACCTTGAGCGTGAACCACACGACGCCGAGGATGGGCACCGCGGCGACGCCGGGGCCGTTCCATCCGCCGAGCCAGAGCGTCGTCATGATGGAGCAGACGACGACGACGTTCCCGTACTCCGTGAGCGCGAGCATCGTGCCCCAGCGCATGCCGGAGTACTCGGTGAGGTAGCCGGCGACGAGCTCGGACTCGGCCTCGGGCAGGTCGAACGGCGTGCGGTTGGTCTCCGCCAGCGCCGACACGAGGTACGTCGCGAACGCGAGCGGGATGATGAAGATGTTCGTGATCGGGCCCGTCTGCGACTCGGTGATCTTGACCATCGACAGGCTGCCGACGACGAGCACCGCGGTCACGAGCGAGAGGATCCCGGGGACCTCGTACGAGATGAGCTGACCGGCCGAGCGGAGACCGCCGACGAGGGAGTACTTGTTGTTCGATGCCCAGCCGGCGATGACGATGCCGAGCACGCCCATCGAGCCGAGCGTCGCGAGGTAGAGCAAGCCGATGTTGATGTCGGCGCCGACGAGCGGCGGAGCGAACGGCAGAACGACGTACGACGCGAGCATCGGCGTGAAGACGAGCGCGGGCGCGGCGATGAAGAAGGCGACGTCGGTCTGCCCCGCGCGCACGTCCTCCTTGGCGATGAGCTTCAGCGCGTCGGCGAACGTCTGCAGGAGGCCGAAGGGGCCGGTGTGATACGGCCCGATGCGGTCCTGCATGATCGCCTGGGTCTTCCGCTCGAGGTAGATGAGCAACAGGCTGCTGTTGAGGATGAGCGCGACGACGAGGACGACCGCGACGATCAGCCGGATGATCGCCCAGACGAGCGGGTCGAGGCCGAACGGACCGACAGGCATGGCCTAGCCTCCGCGGGCGTCGCTTCGGGGCGGCATGAACGACTTGCGCAGCGGGTGCCCCGGGAAGGTCTCCTCGAGGAAGACGCGGCGCAGGTCGGGATGACCGTCGAAGACGATCCCGTACATGTCGTAGGTCTCGCGCTCGGCCCAGTTGGCTCCGACCCAGACCGGGACGAGCGAGGGCACGTGCGCGTCGAGCTCGCTGCACGGCGTGCGGAGCATGACGAAGACGTGGGTCGTCGTCCCGCGGACGAACGTGACGGAGCGGAGCTCGCCGTTGCCCATATCGACGCCGGCGTTGATGGAGTACAGGTCGCACCTCGTGATCGGGTCGTCGTGGACGACGCGCGCCGCGTCGACGAGGTTGTCGCGGTCGACGTCGACAACGACCATGTCGTGCAGCGACGAGACGCGCGCGCGCCCCGCCAGCCGCTGGGCCACGTGGGCGGTCACGGCGGCGAGATCGATCGTCGGCTGCGGCGAGCTCAGTACCACGTCAGCGCGCCCTTCCGCCAGGCGTAGAAGAGGCCCGCGACGAGGATGAAGATGAAGATCCCCATCTCCACGAGTCCGTACCAGCCGAAGGTGCGGAAGAGCACGGCCCACGGGAAGAGGAAGATCACCTCGACGTCGAACACGACGAACAGCAGAGCGAAGATGTAGAAGTGCGTCGGGTAGCGCCCCCATGCGCTGCCGACGGGCTCCTCTCCCGACTCGTAGGTCCGCAGCTTCTCAGCGGTCTTCTTCTTCGGCTGCACCAGGCCCGACGCCGTCAGCAGGGCGGCCACGAAGACCGCTCCGGTGCCGAAGAAGACGAAGACGTAGAAGTAGGAAAGGCTGTAATCCGGCACCGACGACGTAGCCTACGGAGCCCGTTCTAGGTCGGCAAACGAGGCCATTCCCCCGACGCCGACCGAGCGCTTTCGCGACATACGGTCGCTCCTCCTTCGTCGGGTTGACAGCGGCGCTGGTCCGCCGGTACGGTCCGGGAGCCGCTCGGGCCCCGTACGCACTCCGTACGGTCCGACGGCCGGGCCGATCGGCCTGGGAGCGGGCGCGGGGAGGCCCGCGCGCGCGCCGTACAAGTCGGGGAGGCGGAAGGAAAAGGGTTGGACCCGTCGCGACGTTCGCACGCCACGCCTTCGTTCAGCCGCAGCGCGTCGAGGCGCCTGCGGACGATCGGGTCGGAGGTCCTCCGCCTCCGGGCGCACATCCTCGTCGACGTCGCTGTCGTCTCCCTCGTCCTCTCCTTGCCGCTGAGCCTTCAGGCCGCGCCGACCGCGAACGCCGTCGAACGCCCGAGCGCCGCCCCCTCGGCCCCCGTCGCCCCACGCGCCTCGACGGTCAGCCGGAGCGCGACCATCAGCGCCGCCGCCGACCCCCTCACGAGCGTCGCCGCCGACGTCCGTCCGATCGTCCACTACCGTCTCGGCCCCGACGACACGCTCGAGAGCATCGCCAACTACTTCAAGATCACGCCCGAGGTCATCGCCTTCTCGAACGGGATCACCGACCCGACGCTGGCGAACCAGCAGGGGCGCGTGATCCTCATCCCGCCCGGGCAGGGCGCCCTCTACACGGTGCAGAAGGGAGATACGGTCCAGTCGGTCGCCGCGCGGTTCAAGGTCGAGCCGAAGGTGATCATGGACTACAACCGGCTGTACTTCGAGCCGGAGCACTTCGCGCCCGGACAGCTCATCTACGTGCCCGGCGCCACCGTACCCGCCATCGCGTGGGTCGCCGCCGACCCCGGTGAAGCGGCGAGCCCGCCGAGCGTCCTCGCCCGTCCGGCTCCCGCGCTCCCGCCGTCGAACGGGCTCCTCAGCTGGCCGGTCGAGAACCCCGTCATCACGCAGTACTTCTGGGCCCTGCACAGCGGCGTCGACCTCGCGGTGCCGTACGGCACTCCCATCCACGCGGCCGCGGACGGCGTCGTCGAGTACGCGGGATGGGTCGCGGTCGGCGGCCTCTGCGTTCGGATCCGCCACGCCGACGGGATCGAGACCGGCTACTACCACACGAGCGTCGTCTTCGTGACGGCCGGTCAGAAGGTGCAGAGGGGCCAGATCATCGCGCGCGTGGGGCTGACCGGAGTGACGACGGGGCCGCACGTCCACTTCGAGGTCAAGAAGAACGGGGTGTTCCAGAACCCGCTGGCGTACTTGCAGCGGTAGCGCGGCGCCGCCCCCTTTTCATACTGGGCGGGATGTACGCGTCGGCGCACACGGACCGCTCGGGGCGCGTGTTCGTCTCCGACGACCACGGCGCCGCCGCGATGGACGGCAGCGATCCGATCCCGTTCCCCGGAGGTATCCCGCTGCCCGCGGGCTCGCGCCTCGTGCCCCTCGCGCGCGACGCCGTCGCGTACGACCGCGGAGCGCACGAGCGCAGGCTCGCGCGCGGTCGCCTCGCCCTCGGCGCGGTCCTCCCGCCGTCGTACGTGCGGTACCTGTTCCCCGCCTACCGCGACGACCCCACCGCCGCGCCGCTCGCGGCTCTCCCGTACGCGGCCGTCGCGGCTGACGAGCGCGGCGATCTCGTCGTCGCCGCGGCGCCTCTGAATGCGAGCGCGACGGAGCGCGACGCCGAGGGCGACGATGGCCACGCGCCCCTGCGCGCGCACGCGGCGAACGCGCTCGCGCGCCAGCTCGCGCGCTGCGCCCGCGAGAACGCCTGCCGCGCCGCGCGCCGCGGTCTCGGCCGCGGCGTGCTCCCCGTGCCCCTGGGGGCGCCGACGGTCGAGCGACCGCGCCTCCCG
>JAJYLV010000138.1 GCA_021787445.1 Chloroflexota bacterium
CCTGCGCCGCCTCGGCATCCGCGACGAGATCCGTGGCTTCGGCTCGCTCCTCGAGCGACTCGCGGCCGAGGAGGTGACGGCGTGACCTACGAGATGAAGTACGGCACCGTCGGGGTGGTGAAGCCGACATTCCGGCCGGGCGGCCTCGAGGAGTTCATCCGCCTCCTCCCCGACGGCATCGGCGTCATCCCGCTCTTCGTGGGCGTGCACCGCGGCACGCCGGATGAGTTCTCGAGCGTGTGGGACACGGTCGAGCCGCTCGTCCAGAAGCTCGCGGAGCTCCGGGTCGACCTCATCCACACCGAGGGCGCGCCGCCGTTCATGCAGCTGGGCCTCGCGGGCGAGAGCGAGCTCGTCCGGCGCTGGGAGCGCCAGTACGGGATCCCCGTTCTCACCGCGCCGCAGACGCAGGTGCAGGCGATGCGCGCGCTCGGGATGAAGAGGATCGTGGGCCTCACGTACTTCATCGGGCCCCTGAACGACGTCTTCTCGCGCTACTTCGTCGAGGCTGGCTTCGAGGTGCTCGCGATGGCCGGGATGAGCTCGGCCTTCGACCGCGTCGGGAACATCCCGTCCGCGGACGTGATCGAGCACGCGCGACGGACATTCCGCGAGCACCCGACCGCTGACGGCGTCTACATGCTCGGGTCAGGCTGGCGCGTGCTCGACGTGATCGAGCCGCTCGAGCGCGAGCTCGGAGTCCCCATCGTGCATGCGATCCCCGCTCGCGCGTGGGCCGTGCAGCACCGCTTCCACGCTCTCGAGCCGCGAAGCGGGTACGGCCGGCTGCTCGCCGAGCTGCCCCCACCACGACCGGAGGTGGCGACCCGATGACGAGCGACCGAGAGTGGTTCGCGGACCGCGTCGCCATCGTGACCGGCGGCGGCAGCGGGATCGGCCAGGCGATCGTTCAGGGTCTCGCGCGCGAGGGCAGCGCGGTCGTCGTCGCCGACGTGGTCCCCGCCTCCGCCGCCCAGACCGCGGCCGACGTCGCGCGCACCGGCGGCCGTGCCGTCGACGTCGTCGTCGACGTCTCGAAGGAGGACGAGGTGGCCCGCATGGTGAAGACCGCCGTCGACCGCTTCGGGCGGCTCGACCTCCTCGTCAACTGCGCGGGCAACCTCCCCGCGGGCAAGCCTGTCGTCGACCTCGCCGAGGCGGAGTGGCGCTCCCTTCTCGACGTCCACTTCACCGGCACGTTCCTGTGCTGCCGCGCCTCCATGGAGCGCATCGCCGAGGCCGGCGGGTCGATCGTGAACCTGTCGTCGTCCTACGCCTTCAAGGGGCGGCCGAACGGCGCCGACTACTCGGCGGCGAAGGCCGGGATCTTCGGCTTCACGCGCATCGTCGCGAGCGAGCTCGCGCCGCAGGCGACGGCCAACGCTCTCGCCCCCGGGCCCATCGACACGCCGCGCTGGCGTACGGGACTCGACCCCGAGCAGCTCGCGGCCAAGAGGACGAAGCGTGTGAAGGACGTGCCGATGAGGCGCCTCGGGCGGCCGGAGGACATCGCCGACGCCGCGCTCTTCCTCCTCGGGCCGCACGCGCGCTGGATCACCGGACAGGTGCTGCACGTCAACGGTGGGGAGTTCTATCCATGAGCGGGAAGCTGGAGGGCAAGGTCGCCGTCGTCACCGGCGCGGGACAGGGCATCGGCCGCGGGGTCGCGCTGCGCTTCGCGCGCGAGGGCGCCGGCGTGGGCGTGCTCGAGATCGTGAAGGAGAACTGCGAGCGGACGGTCGCCGACATCCGCGCCGCCGGCGGGCGCGCGATCGCGCTCCCCTACAGCGTCGCCGTCGCCGCCCAGGTCGACGAGGCGATGTCGCTCGTCGAGCGCGAGCTCGGTCCCATCGACATCGTCACGAACATCGCCGGCATCTACGGCAAGCACATGCCCATCACGCAGCTCTCCCTCGAGGAATGGAAGCGCGTCCTCGACGTGAACATCACGGGGACGTTCCTCTGCGCGAAGCGCGCGCTGCGCGGCATGATCGACCGCCGCTGGGGGCGGGTCATCAACACCGCCTCCGGCCACGCCCTCTCCGGCCGCGCGACCTTCGCGCCCTACGCCTCGTCCAAGACGGCCGTCATCGGCTTCACCAAGGCCCTCGCGCTCGAGGTCGGGCGGAGCAACGTGACGGTCAACTGCATCATGCCCGGCGTCACCGACACCCCGATGCCGCGCGAGAACGATCCGTCAGGCTCACGCCTGCCGATCCTCGCCGAGCAGAACCCGATGGGCCGCATCGGCACGCCCGAGGATCTCGCGAGCGCGATGGCCTTTCTCGCCAGCGACGAGGCCGGCTACATCACCGGCCAGACGATCGCCGTCAACGGAGGCATCCGGGAGCTGCCGTAGCCCTTCGTGAGCCGTGGCGCAAAGAGCGCCGCACAGCGACGAGGTCGCCAGGTCGAGCTCCACGCGGCGCGCGGCGCAGCGCTCTACTTCGCGACGGGCTTGAACTTCGGCAGCGTCCACTCGGGCGTGATGTCGTCGTAGGCGACCTCGACCGGCATCCCCACCGTGATCTGGTGCGGGTCGATCCCCACGATGTTCGTCCCGAAGAGCGGGCCCTCGTCGAGCTCGACGAGCGCGTACACGTACGGGATGTCCGGCTGGAAGCCGGGGTGGAACGCCATATGGTGGATGTTGAAGGCGAAGATCTTCCCTTTGCCGCTCGCCTCCGTCCACTCGAGGTCGGCGAACATCGGCGCGTTCTCGTGGTTCCGGCAGAACGCCTTCGGCCAGTACCAGGCGCCGCACTTCGTGCAGCGGAAGAGCAGGAACTTGTGCTGTTTGAAGCCCTCCCACTGCGGACGGCTGTCGTCGTCGACGTTCGGCAGCGGCTTGGCATAGGTCGTCATCACGTTCCCCTTCGCGACCTCCGTGGCGCTCATGCGCCCAGCACCAGCGAGGTGTGGATCGAGCACATGCCGGGCGAGATGAGCTCGCCTCCGTGCCCGGTGACGAGCGCTATCTCCGCGCCCTTCACCTGACGCTCCCCCGCCTCTCCGCGCAGCTGCATCACCGCCTCGCTCAGGCAGGTGAGGTCGCCGTAGTGGTACGCCGAGAGGAGACCGCCGGAGGTGTTCACGGGCACGTCGCCGCCGGGGCCGATGTGGCCCTCGGCGACGAACGGCCCCCCCTCCCCCTTCTTGCACCAGCCGTAGTCCTCGAGCTGGAAGAGGACCTCCGCCGTGAAGCAGTCATATAGCTCGGCCACGTCGACATCCTTGAGCTCGATCCCGGCCTGCCCGAACGCCTGCTCCTTGGCGGTCTTCACCGCCATGTGCGTGTAGTTCTTCTTCTCCCACCACAGCTCATCGGCGACCTCGCCGCTGCCGAGGCCACGGACCCACACCGGCTTCTTCGGGGAGTCCTTCGCGCGGTCGGCTGTCGTGAGGACGAACGCGACGGCGCCGTCGGAGACGAGGCAGATGTCGAACAGGTGATAGGGCTCGACGACGAACGGCGAATTCTGGTGGTCCTCGATGGTCATCGGCCGGCCGTACATCTTCGCCTTCGGGTTCTTGCAGGCCCACGCGCGCTCCTGGACCGCGATCGCGCCGAGCTGGCGGCTCGTCGTGCCGTACTCGTACATGTGGCGCGCCGCGAGGAACGAGTGGTGGCTCGGCGCGCGCAGGTCGCCGAAGGGCTTCCCCCAGTACCCGGCCTTCTCCGAGTGCACCATCCCGCGCTGGCCCTGCGCCTTGGTGCGGCGAGAGTTCTTGAAGTCCTCGACGCCGCCGACGATGAGCACGTACTTCGCGATCCCGAGGTCGAGGAAGCCCATCGCGGTCGCGATGCCGAGCCCCGCGAGCGCACCGCCGCGTCCGACCGTGAAGAAGAACTTGAAGGGCAGGCCGAGCATGCGCGGGAAGGCATCCGCCCACGCCGGCCGCTCGCCGCCGCCGGCGGTGCGCCGCAGCTGAAGGGCGCCGTCGACGTCCTCGCGCTTGAGGCCGGCGTCCGCGATGGCGAGACGACCCGCCTCGGCCTCGGCGCCGCGCGCCGTGACGCCTTCGGCATACGGGCCGTAGACCATCCCGAGGCCGACGATCGCGTACTTCGGCTTCACCATGTGCCGCCCACCCTACCGTCGTTCGTCCGTACGATCATGTCGATCTCCTCCCCATCGCCGTCGGCTCGGCCTTCGGCCTCGCTTCGCGGCGCTCGCTCCGCTCATTACGAGCTCGCTCGGACCGGCAAAGCCGGATCCTCGCTCGCCCCATTCTTCAGCGTGACGCCCAGTCCCACCCCCTGCGGCACGCGGAGAACACCGCGCTCGGGCTCGAGGCCCTCCGCCGGGTCGTCGCGGAGGCGCGCGAACTCCGCGAGCTCACATGCGTAAGCGATGTTCGGTGTCACGGCGGCGAAGTGAAGGCCGGCCGCCGCCACGAGGCGGCTCCCGACCGTCGCTCCGACGCGGCAGCGCACGCCGGACGAGGCGCACAGCTCCGCGGCCGCCTTCGCCTTGGCGAGGCCACCGAGCTTCGGCAGCTTCAGGCTCACGCTGTCGACGGCGTGGC
>JAJYLV010000139.1 GCA_021787445.1 Chloroflexota bacterium
CGACCGCCGGCTGCTGACGCTCGTTCCCGACTCGTCGCTGCCGAGCCTGTTCGCCGCGACGCACGAGGAGCCCTACGCGCCGGGGAAGGCGGGGTTCGGGTCCTGGCCGAAGACGAAGTGGCGGTGGGGCGGGGAGCTCGCCGGCCGAGCGGGCGTCGTGACGCCGAAGATCCACCGCGGGAAGGTCCTCTTCCTCTCGCACGAGGCCGCCGCGATCGTCGATCCGCTGTGTCGCGAGTCGCTCGAGCTCGCCGCGGACGGCCAGATGGGCGAGGAGGCGGCGGCGATCGTCCAGCACCTCGCGGCGGCGGGGCCCACGAGCGTCGACGAGCTGAAGGCGGCGGTGTCGCTGGAGCCGAAGGCGCTCCGCGCCGCTCGCGAGAAGCTCGAGTCCTCGGGCGCGGTCGTCGCGAAGGAGGCGCTGGTGCCGGTCGGCATCGAGCCGGCGCACAGGCACCCGAGCGTCCTCGCGCGCTGGGACCAGATGTTCACGCAGCGGCGGAAGGCTTCGGCGTCGGCGGCGCTCGACGACCTGGTGGTGTTGGGCGTGCGCGCCGCCGTCGTGACGCATCAGGACGAGATCAAGTCGTGGTTCTCGTGGCCCGTCATCACGAGCGGGATCGATCGGCTCGTGGCGACCGGACGGCTCTCGCGCCCCGGTCCGGGGTGGGTGAGCGCTCCGCAGTGATCCCCGCTCGGGCGGGCGACGCACCCGCCCGCCGAGCGCCGATCTCGCTACGCGCGCTGCGGAACGACCACCTCGCGGACGATCTCCGGCTGCGCGCGGATCGACGCTTCGACGGTGCAGCGGTCGACGGCGCGCAGCATCCCCGCCTCGAGCTCGGGTGCGAGCGGGGCGGGGAGCTCGATGCGCAGCACGACGCGGTCGACGCGCGAGTGGTCGGGCGCCCAGTCCCAGTCGCACGAGACCGCCAGCTCGGCGTCGCCGAGGCCGTGGCGGACGAGGAAGCGCCGAGCGAAGAAGGCGGCGCACCCGGCGAGGCTCGCGACGAAGAGCTCGGTCGGCGTCGGAGCCGTATCGTCGCTCGCCGGCGTCGGCTGGTCGACGTACAGGACGTGTCCGCGGACGTCGATGCGGAAGCGGTCCTTGGTCTCGTGCCGGACGACGATCCTCACGAGGCGGCGTGAGCGCGGCGGCGCACCACGGCGCGGCGGGCGTTCCACGGACGCTGCAGGAGGAAGCGCATCTCGTCGCGTTCGGTGCTCTGATCGACGATCCGCCAACCCATGTGACGGACCCACTCGGGGATGTCGGTGCGCGCCTGCGGGTCGTCGGTGAGCAGCTCGAGCTGTCCCCCGCGCGGTAGCTCGCAGACGTGGCTGAGGAAGGCCCAGAGCGCGCCGCCGCCCTTGCAGGTGCAGGACCGGATGTCCAGCTTCCGTGTCTCCATGTCACACCTCCGATGAGCTAGGCCGAGCGCAGGGCCGGGCGGAGCCGGCGCGCGGCGCTCGAACGCAGCCCCTGCCGCGCCAGCTGCGTGGCCAGCACATCCAACAGCAGATCGATGGCGGCGAGGATCCGCCGGTCGGGCAGGCTGTAGCGGACGAACGTCCCGTCCCGTTCTGCCCTGACGATGCCCTTCTCACGCAGGACAGCCAGATGACGGGAGGTCAGCGGCTGCGCGGCACCGATCGCGCGTGACAGCTCGCCCACGGTCCTCGACCCGTGCCGCAGCTCGACGACGATCAGCAGCCGGCTGGGATCGGCGAGCGCCTTGCAGATCTGGGCGTGGAGGCGAAAGACCTCCGCTCGAGTGACCTTCTCCATCGGTCCCTCCTCTGGCGAGATATGCGTCTATCCGCATATCCGTATCTGACGATGAACCTACGTTCGCGACGTGAGGCCGTCGTGGGCCGGTCAGCCCATCCGCGAGGCGACGTCCGGCAAGGGAGCGTCGTGACCATCGCCAGACGACCGCGACCGATCGTGCCGGGATGATCGCTGCGGACACATCCGAATGGAGCCGCCGATGGAAGGTAGCGACAGCCTCTCGCTGGTCCTCTTCTCCGGGACGGACGACAAGCTCGCCGCCGCGGCGATCCTCGCGGCGGGCGCCGCGATGATGGGCCGTCGGGTCAACGTCTTCCTCCAGTACTGGGCGCTGGACTCCTTCCGGAAGGATCGCATCCATCGCGACCACGGTGCGGTCCCCGAGGCCGGCGCCGAGGGCGCCCGCCTCGTGGAGCGGTCGGAGAAGAAGCAGAGCTGGTCGGACGTCCTCCTGCAGGCGAAGGACGTCGGCGAGCTGAGGATCACCGCCTGCGCCAAGTCCATGGAGCTGCTCGACATCACGAAGGACGACCTGGATCCGATCGTCGACGAGGTCGGCGGCGTCGCGGCGTTCATGGCCGAGGCGACCGGGCCGATCACCTTCATCTAAGGGAGGGGCGAGATGACGACCGAGCTGCCCGCCATCGCGAAGAGCATCGACGCGCGGGGCATGGCCTGCCCCGGACCGCTCATGTCACTGATCGGCGCCATCCGCGCCGGCGCCGTCGGCGCGGTCTTCGAGGTCCTGTCGAGCGACGCGGGCTCGCGCACGGACATCCCGGCGTGGGTCGCCAAGGCGAAGCACGAGATGGTCGCCGTCGTCGACGAGCAGGGCTACGCGCGGTTCGTCGTGCGGAAGGCGCACTAGATGCCCGCCCGGGTCGTCGTCCTCGGCGGCGGCGTCGGCGGGACGCTCGTCGCCAACCTCCTTTCGAAGCGGCTGCGCCGGGACGCGAGCGTCACCGTCGTGGACGGCTCGGGCATGCACGTGTACCAGCCCGGCTTCCTGTACGTCGCCCTCGGGCAGGCCGACGCGCTGTGGCTCGCGCGCGACGAGCGGACCTTGCTGCGCAAGGACGTGGAGCTCGTCGTCGAGAACGCCGCCAGCGTCGACCCCGCCGCGCAGGTCGTCCACCTCGTCCGCGGCGGGACTATCCCCTACGACTTCCTCGTCGTGGCCACCGGATCGCGGATCGTGCGCGAGGACGTCCCCGGCATGGTCGCCGGGGCGCACGACTTCTACTCGCTCGACGGCGCCCTCCGGCTGCGCGAGGCCATCCGCACCTTCAAGGGCGGACGCGTCGTCGTCGGCGTCGCCGGCATCCCGTACAAGTGCCCGCCCGCGCCGGTCGAGTTCACGCTGCTCGTCGAGGAGCTCCTGCGGCACCGCGGTCTGCGCGACCGCTCGCAGGTCATGCTCCTCTCGCCGCTCAATCGCGCCTTCACCGTCGAGTCGGCCTCGAAGCTCGTCCAGCCGATCATGGAGAAGCGCGGCATCGAGCTCCGCACGTTCTTCAACGTCGAGACGGTCGATCCGCAGAAGCGGACGGTGACCTCGCTCGAAGGCGAGACCGTCGAGTACGACCTAGCGATCATCGTGCCGCCGCACCGGGGGGCGAGGGTCGTCGAGGAGTCGAAGCTGGGGGATCAGGCCGGGTGGATCCCGACGGACCGGGCGACCCTGCAGCACGCCGCGCACGAGCGGATCTTCGCCCTCGGCGACGCGACGGACCTCCCGATCTCGAAGAGCGGATCGACCGCTCACTTCGAGGCGCCCGTCGTCGCCAGCCGCATCGCCGCGATCGTCCAAGGCACCGCTCCGCGCGAGGCGTACGCCGGCCGCGTCATGTGCTTCCTCGAGACGGGGAACGGCCGCGCGACGACGCTCCGGTTCGACTACGCGCACCCGCCCACACCTCCCACGCCGTCGCGGATGTGGCACTGGGCGAAGTGGGCATTCAACCGCGTGTATTGGGTGACCGTCCCGCAGGGACGGATCGCATAGGGAGGCGGACATGTCGATAGCGATCACACGGACGCTCGATCTCAAGGGCCTCTCGTGCCCGCTCCCCATCGTCAAGACGGCGAAGGCGCTGCGGGAGCTCGCCGCGGGCGACGTCGTGGAGGTCCTCGCGACCGATCCCGGATCGGTGAAGGACTTCGCGGCGTGGGCCCACACCACGGGCAACGAGCTGCTCGAGTCGACGCAGGACGGGGCGGTCTACCGCTTCGTCATCAGGAAGAAGTGAGCGACATGACGACGACGGTCGACCTTCCGCGCACCGAGGCCCCGCCGCAGCCGGCGAAGACCGGGAACTTCACGATCATCGCCTGGAGCGGCGAGCTCGACAAGATCTGGCCGACGCTCATCCTCGCCACCACCGCGGCCGCGTCGGGCCGCCCGACGTCGATCTTCTTCACCTTCTGGGGGTTGTTCGCGCTCGTCCGCAACGACCGCGGCATCACCGGCACGGGCTGGATGCAGCGGATGCTGTCCTTCATGAACAGGGGCGGGATCGCGAACGTGAAGCTCTCGAAGATGAACTTCGGCGGGATGGGGAAGGCGATGATGATGTCCCTCGCGAAGAAGTACAACGTCGCGTCGCCGCAGGAGCTGCTCGAGCTCGCTCAGGACGCGGGCGTGCGCCTCATCCCCTGCCAGATGACGATGGACATGATGGGCCTCAAGCGCGAGGACCTCATCGACG
>JAJYLV010000029.1 GCA_021787445.1 Chloroflexota bacterium
CTCGGCCGGGTGGCGCACCCGGCTGGGCGGCGCCGCATATCGCTCGCGGCCGCTCCTGCCGTCTCCTCTAAGGGCGTACCCGTTCCGCACCGGCGTCGTCGCTTTTCCCGCTCGCGAGACCGCGTCGCCGCCCGCACGACACCACCCGGCCTCGGGCTGATCGGCTCGCGCCACAGCAGCGGACAGCGGCCCGGAGCCGGCCGCTACGGGCGTGGGTTTAGCGTTCGTGCCGTGCGGATCGACCTCAACAGCGACCTCGGCGAGGGCGCGGGCACCGACGAGGAGGTCATGCCCTCCATCACGTCGGCCAACGTCGCGTGCGGCGCGCATGCGGGGGACGAGGCGACGATGCGGCGCACGATCGCGCTCGCGAAGGAGCACGGGGTCGCGATCGGGGCGCATCCCGGCTACCGCGACGCGGCCAACTTCGGACGCGTCGCGCTCGAGCTGACGCGCGAGGAGCTGCTCTCCGACCTGCGCACCCAGCTCGAGGCGATCCAAGCGGTCGCGGACGTGGCGGGCGTGAGGCTCGTGCACGTGAAGGCGCACGGCGCGCTGTACAACCGCGGTGAGCGCGACGACGCGATCGCCGCGGTCGTCGCGGAGGCGGTGCGCGCGTTCGACGAGGATCTCGTCCTCTACGCGCCGCCCGGCTCCGCGATGGAGCGCGCGGCACGGACGATCGGGCTCCGCGTCGCGCGCGAGGGCTTCGCCGACCGCGCGTACGAGCCGGACGGGACGCTGCGTTCGCGCACGCTCCCGGCGTCGGTGCACGCCGACCCCGCCGTCGCGGCGAGACAGGCGGTGTCGATCGCGCGCGACCGCCGCGTGACGGCCTCCGACGGGAGCACGCTCGCGCTCGAGGTGGACACGCTGTGCATCCACGGCGACACCCCCGGCGCGGCGGCGATCGCCCGCGCGGTCCGGGCCGCGCTCGCCTTTGCGGGGATCGACGTGCGCGCCGCGGCAGCGCGCTGACCGCGGCCTCGGTGCCGCCGCGCCTCGTCCGGTTCGGCGAGGCCGCCCTCCTCGTCGAGCTGGAGCAGCGCATCGACCCGCTGGTCGCCGCTCGCGCCGCCGAGATGGCCGACCGCTGGGAGAGCCTCGGTCTCGGCATGGCGGTCCCGACGTACGCGTCCGTCCTGCTGCGCTGGGATCCGCTCGCGCTCGGCGCGGCCGAGGCGGAGCGCGCCGCCCGCGGGATCCTCGCCTCTTCGAGGGGCGCCATCCCTTTCCGAGGCGGGCGCGTCATCGAGGTCCCGACCCGCTACGACGGCCCCGACCGGGAAGACGTCGCGCACGCGAGCGGCTTGAGCGTCGAGGAGCTCGTCCGCGCGCACACGTCGCGCGATCACCTCGCTTACTTCATCGGATTCATGCCGGGCTTCGCCTACTGCGCGGGGATCGACGAGAGGATCGTCGCGCCGCGGCTCGCCTCGCCCCGTTCGCGCGTTCCGGCGGGATCGGTCGCCGTCGCGGACGGGCAGACCGCCGTCTACCCCGCGGACTCTCCCGGCGGGTGGCGCATCCTCGGGCACACGGAGCTCGTCGTGTTCGACGCCGTGCGCGACGAGCCCGCGCTCATCCGTCCCGGCGACCGACTGCGGTTCGTCGCTCTGTGACGACGCTGCGCATCCTCGCGCCGGGACTGCGCTCGACGATCCAGGATCGGGGACGGCTCGGCCACCTGCGGCACGGGGTGCCCCCGTCGGGGCCGGCCGACGCTCTCGCGTTCGAGGCGGCGCAGCGTCTCGTCGGGAACGACGCATCCGAGGCGGCGATCGAGATCGTCGGGCTCCCGTTCCGCTGTGCGCTCGACGCACCCCGCCTCATCGCCGCGACGGGGCCCGGCGTGCGTGTCCGCACGCGCGGCACCGTCGCCGGAGCGACGAGCGTGTTCGCCCGGGGCGGCGAGGAGATCGCCGTCGAGGGGAGCGCGCGCTTCGCGTACCTCGCCGTCTCGGGGGGGATCGCGGCCCCGGAGCGGCTCGGCTCGCGGTCGACGTACCTGCCCGCGCGGATCGGGCCGATCCCGCGGCCGCTCGCCGCCGGCGACGAGCTGCCCATCGGTCCGGCTCGATGCGGCGCCGACCGCGCCGGCAGCACCATCACGCTGCGCGTTCCGGACGGACGCATCCGCGTCACGAGCGGACCGCACGCCGGCCGGTTCCGGGACGCCGCGGCCTTCCTCTCGGGGACGTATCGCGTGAGCGAGCGGAGCGACCGTATGGGCACGCGTCTCGAAGGTCCGCGCCTCGGGGCCGCGGGGGGCGAGATCCTCTCCGTCGGAGTGCTCGCCGGCGCCGTCCAGGTCCCGCAGGGTGGCGACCCGATCGTGCTCCTCGCGGACCACCAGACGACGGGCGGATATCCGATCGTCGCCGTCGTCGTCGCCGCGGATCTCGGCCTCGTCGCGCAGGCGTCGCCGGGGGAGGCGCTGTCCTTCTACGAGGTGCGCGTGGAGGATGCCGTCCGCGCGCTGCGCGAGGAGCGCCGGCGGCTCGACGCGATCGCCCTCTGAAGCGCCACCATCTCGAGCGCAGCCTCCATGGATTCGGCGCCCTTGTTGCCCATGCGTCCGCCCGCGCGCGCCCTCGCCTGCGCGGCCGTGTTGCACGTGAGCACGCCGAAGGGGATGGCGGCGGGGTAGGTGAGCGAGAGGTCCATCAGACCCCGCGAGACGGCGCCGGCGATGTACTCGAAGTGCGGCGTATCCCCCTTGATGAGGCAGCCGATCGGGACGATCGCGTCGTAGTCGCCCGTGTCGGCGAGGGCGGCGACGGCGGCGGGCAGCTCGAAGGATCCCGCGACGGTGAACGAGTCGACGGCCGCGCCCGCGTCGCGCGCCGTGGCGAGCGCGCCGGCGGCGAGACGGTCCGTGATCTCCGCGTTCCAGCGCGCGGCGACGACGGCCACGCGTACCGTTCCGCGGGGACGGGCGCCGCGGCCGGCGCTCTGCTTGGGCAGCGCTACTTCTTGTCCTCGGGCACGACCGAGAGGAGGTGCCCGAGCTTGGTGCGCTTGACCCGCAGGTAGGCTCGATTGGTCTCGCGCGGCTCGACCTCGAGCGGGATACGCTCGGCGACCTCGAACCCGTAGAGCGAAAGCGAGGCCTTCTGCGGGTTGTTGGTGAGGATCTTCGCGCGTCGCACGCCGAGATCCATCAGGATCTGCACGCCGATGCCGTACTCGCGATGGTCGGCCTTGAAGCCGAGCCGCTCGTTCGCCTCGACCGTGTCGAGGCCCTGATCCTGGAGCTCGTAGGCGCGCAGCTTGTTCATGAGACCGATACCGCGACCCTCCTGGCGAAGGTAGAGGAGGACGCCCCGGCCCTCTTCGCCGATCCTCTTGAGGGCGGCGTCGATCTGGTCGCCGCAGTCGCAGCGCAGCGAGCCCAGGACGTCGCCGGTGAGGCACTCGGAGTGGACCCGGACGAGAACGGGCTTGCCGTCGGCGACGTCGCCCATCGTGAGCGCGACGTGCTCCGCCATCTGGTCGGCGTAGCGGGCGCGGTAGCCGTGGATCGTGAACTCCCCGTATCGCGTCGGGAGGCGCGCGCTCGCGACGCGCTCGACGAGCTTCTCGCGCGCCATGCGGTAGGCGATGAGGTCCCGGACGGTGATCATCTTGAGACGGTGCTTCTTCGCGAAGCGCGTGAGCTCGGGAAGACGCGCCATGGAGCCGTCCGGATTGGTGAGCTCGCAGATGACGCCGACGGGCTCGAGCCCCGCGAGGTGGCAGAGGTCCACGGCCGCCTCGGTCTGCCCGGCGCGGACGAGCACTCCGCCCTCGCGCGCACGGAGCGGGAACACATGGCCGGGCTTGACGAGATCCGTGGGCTTCGCGTGCGGGTCGGCGATCACACGGATGGTCCGGGCACGGTCGCCCGCGCTGATACCCGTCGTGACGCCATCGCGAGCATCGACGCTGACGGTGAACGCGGTCCCGAGCCGCGCCTCGTTCCGTTCGACCATCTGCGGCAGGTCGAGCTGCTCGACGCGCTCGGGGGACATCGGGACGCATACCACGCCGCTCGCGTGCTGGCGGATGAACGCGACGTCCTCGGGGCGGCACAGCTGCGCCGCCATGACGAGGTCGCCCTCGTTCTCGCGATCCTCGTCGTCGAGGACGATGATCATGCGGCCGCGGCGGATCTCCTCCACCGCGTCCTCGACCGTCGTAAAGGGCGCCTTGGGGGAGACCAGCCTCGGACCCAGCGTCCGCACGCGCTTGGTCTCACTGACGATGTCGCTCACGCTCCCTGGCGTCGAGCAGGTGCTCGACGTACTTACCAATGATATCGACCTCGACATTCACGAGGTCGCCGACGCGCAGCGATCCGAGGGTCGTCTGCCGCGACGTGTGCGGGATGAGCGCGATGTCGAAGACACCCTTCGTCACCGCCGCGACCGTGAGGCTGACCCCGTCGATCGCGATGAAGCCCTTCATCACGACGTACCGGTCGAGGTCGGGAGGGAGCGCGAAGCGGAGCCGCGCGCCCTCGCCTTCGGCATGGCGCTCGACGAGCGCGACGGTCCCGTCTACGTGTCCCTGCACGATGTGGCCCCCGAGCGCGGTCGTGGGCGTCGCCGCGGGCTCGAGGTCGAGTCGCGTGCCGCGCGCGACGGATCCGAGCGTCGTGCGCGAGAGCGTCTCGGGCACCGTGTCGACCGCGAAGGACCGGTCGTCGCGCGCGACGACGGTCAGGCACACGCCGGCGACGGCGATGGAGTCGTCGACGTCGAGGCGCTCGAGGACGCGCTCGGCACCGATCTCGATCCGCCGCCCCGACGCCGTCTCCTCGACGTGCCGGACGACCCCGACCTCCGCGACGATCCCGGTGAACATCTACGCCACATCCGCCTCGATCATCGTGTCGGGTCCGAGGCGGCGCACTCGAAGGCTCCGCAGCTCGACCGGCGCCTCGAGACCGTCGAGCGCCGCCGGGCCGTTCCCACCGGCGACCGGCGCGATGAGGAAGACGAGGCGGTCGACGAGCTTCGCGCGGAGAAGCGACGTCGCGACGTGCGGCCCGCCCTCCGACAGGACGTTGTTGAGGCCGTGTTCGGCCAGCCACCGCAGGCCGGCCGCCGCGTCGAGGCCCTCCCGTCCGGAGCGGGGGAGCGTCGCGACGAGGACGCCGCCGTCCCGCAGGCGCTTCGTGCGACGTTGATCGGCGTCCCGCGCCACGAAGACGATCGTCCGCTGAGGGTCGCCCGACCTCAGGATCCTCGAGGTCGGCGGCGTGCGCGCGTCGGCGTCGAGCACCACGCGAAGCGGATCGCGCCCTTTGACGCCGCGCACCGTCAGCTCGGGGTCGTCGGCGAGCACCGTGCCGATCCCGACCATGACGGCGTCCGCGCGGTCACGCATCCGGTGCACCTCCTTGAGGGCGGCCTTGCCGCTCAGGTAGCGCCGGCCGGGGGCGGCGACGCGTCCGTCGATCGTCGTCGCGAGCTTGAGAACGACGAACGGCCGGCCCTTCTCGACGCGCGTGACGAACCCCTCGTTCAGGCGGCGCGCCTCGGCCTCGAGGACGCCGACCTCCACGTCGATCCCCGCCGACGTGAGCGCGCGGACGCCACGCCCGTCGACGCGTGGATCGGGATCGCGCATCGCGGCGACGACGCGCGTGACGCCGGCGGCGACCACGCGGTCGACGCACGGCGGCGTCCGCCCCTGGTGCGCGCACGGCTCGAGGTTGAGGTAGAGCGTCGCCCCGCGCGCGGCGTCGCCGGCTTTCTCGAGGGCGAGGACCTCGCCGTGCGCCTCGCCGGCGCGGTGATGGAAGCCTTCGCCGACGACGGCGCCGTCCTTCACGACGACCGCGCCGACCATGGGGTTCGGGCTGGTGCGCCCCGCGGCGCGCGCGGCGAGCCGCAGCGCGCGCTTCATGTATCGCTCGTCGTCGTCCAAGCGCGGCGGATGCTAAGACGTGCTCAGCGCTCGGCTCGCTCGTAGGCCGCGAGCGGCCGGCTTCCGGCGCCGGCCGAGGTGACCCCGATCGGCGCCCTCCGACGTGAATATTAATGCAGTGAGCTGTATACTCATGCGCTCATGACGACCAGGGTGGCCATCGTCGGCGCCACGGGGTACGCGGGCGGGGAGCTCGCGCGCATCCTCCTGCGCCACCCCGAGGTGCGTCTCATCGCCGCCGTCGCTCGGAGCAAGCAGGGGACGCCCCTGCGCGAGGTGCAGCCGCACCTGCTCGACGCGCCGGCGTCGCTCGTCGTGAGCGGCGAGGTCGGCGACGCCGAGGTCATCTTCACGACGCTCCCCGCCGGCGAGGCCGCGAAGATGGCGTCCGCGTGGGTGAGCGAGGGCCGCCGCGTCATCGACGTCGGGAGCGACTTCCGGCTGCGCGACCCGGCGCTCTACGAGAAGTGGTACCGCTACAGGCACCCCGCGCCCGATCTGCTGCGCGAGGCCGTGTACGGGCTGACGGAGTTCGTGCGCCCGCGCCTCCGCGGAGCGCGGCTCGTCGCGAACCCCGGCTGCTATCCCACCGCGACGCTCCTCGCGCTGGGACCGGCGGTCAAGCACGGTCTCATCACCGACGACGTCATCGTCGACGCGAAGTCCGGCGTCTCGGGGGCGGGCCACAACGTCGACGAGGCCTATCTCTTCGGGACGCTCGACTCCAGCGTGCGCACGTACGCCGTCCCGCGCCACCGGCACTCCCCCGAGATCGCTCAGGGGATCGCCGACATCGGCGGCCGCGCTCCCCGCCTCACATTCGCGCCGCACCTCGTGCCGATGACGCGCGGCCTCGTCGCGACGTGCTACGCGCCTCTGCGCGAGGGCGTGGTGGGTCGGCAGGTGGCGGATGCGTACGCGACGACGTACGCCGAGGAGCCGTTCGTCCGCGTCATGCCGTCGTTCCCCGCCACGAAGAGCGCATTCGGGAGCAACTGGTGTCTCGTCCACGCCGTCGTCGACGAGGACAACCGGCGCCTCGTCGCCGTCGGCGTGCTCGACAACCTCGTGAAGGGCGCAGCCGGGTCGGCGGTGCAGAACATGAACGCCGTCCTCGGGCTTCCCGAGGATCTCGGCCTGCGCGCTCTGCCCCTCTGGCCATGAGCGCGGGCCGCGGGGTCACCTTCGCTCGCGGCTTCACCGCGGGTGCGACCGCCGCGGGGGTGAAGCACGGCGACGCGGGCCGTCTCGACGTCGCGCTGCTCGTGGCCGAGCGTCCGTGTGTCGCCGCGGCGGCGTTCACCCGCAACCAGGTGATCGCCGCGCCGTGCGTCGTCACGAGACGCCACGTCGCCCGCGGGCCGCTGCGCGCGGTCGTCGTCAACTCCGGGAACGCGAACGCGTGCACCGGGGAGCAGGGTGAGCACGACGCGCTCGCGATGGCGGCGGCGGCGGCGCAGGCGGTCGGCGCGCGCACGGAGGAGGTAGCGGTCGCGAGCACCGGCGTCATCGGCATCCCGCTGCCTCTCGACAGGATCGTCCGGTCGCTCCCGCGCATCCGGCCGACGGTCGAGGGGTGGGATCCGTTCTCGCGCGCGATCATGACGACCGACACGCGGCCGAAGGTCGCGGAGCGCGAGGTGTGGCTGCGCGGCGCTCCGGTCCGCATCGGAGGTATCGCCAAGGGCGCCGGCATGATCCATCCGGACATGGCGACGCTTCTCGCGTTCGTCACCACCGACGCGCGCCTCGATACCGCGGGCGCGCAGCGCGCGCTGCGCTCGGCGGTCGACGCGTCCTTCAACGCGATCTCGGTCGACGGCGACACGAGCACGAACGACACCGCGCTCCTCCTCGCGAGCGGCGCGTCCGGGATCGCGGTCGACGGCGATGCCTGGGAGCCGTTCGTCGACGCGCTCACCGACGTGTGCGGCGAGCTCGCCCGCGCGATCGTCGCCGACGGCGAGGGAGCGACGAAGGTGTTCGAGGTCCGCGTCCAGGGCGCCGCGACGGCCGCCGACGCGCTCGCGGCGGCGCGGACGATCACGACGTCGAACCTGGTCAAGACGGCGATCCACGGCGCGGACCCCAACTGGGGCCGGATCCTCGCGGCCGCCGGACGCTCCGGCGCCCGGCTGGACCAGCGGCGGGCCTCCGTCCGGATCGGCGGAGTGGACGTGTTCTCGCGCGGATCGCCCTCCACATGGGACGCGAACGAGGTGCGGGCGGTCTTCGAGCGCGCGACGATCGAGATCGACGTCGACCTGGGCGTCGGCGACGCGACGGCGAAGGCCTGGGGCTGCGACCTCTCCGCCGAATACGTCCACATCAACGCGGACTACACGACGTGACACCGAGGGAGCGCGCCGACCAGCGGGCCTCCCGCGAGACGGTGGTGTTGAAGATCGGCGGGTCGGTGCGCGACGGGGCGGACAGCGCGCTCGCGCAGGTCATCGCGCTCGCCGAGGCGGGACGTCCCGTGGTGGTCGTCCACGGCGGCGGCCCGCTCATCGGCGAATGGAGCCGGCGCGCCGGTCTCGAGACGCGGTTCGTGCGCGGGCTGCGCGTGACGGACGAGCCGACGCGCGACGTGGCGCTCGCCGTCCTCGGCGGGCTCGTCAACAAGTCGCTCGTGGCGGAGCTCCTGCGTCGCGGCGTCGGCGCGGTCGGTCTGAGCGGGGTCGACGGCGGGATGCTGCGTGCGGAGCGCGAGGACCCGGAGCTCGGGCTCGTCGGGCGTGTGACCCTCGTCGACAGCTCGCTCCTCGAGGAGCTGCTCGGCTCCGCTCGCGTCCCGGTCGTCGCGCCCGCGGCCATCGGTCCGCAGGGCGAGGTCCTCAACGTGAACGGCGACACGGCCGCAGGCGCGCTCGCCGCGAGCCTGGGAGCGCGGCTGCTCGCGTTCGTCACCGACGTTCCCGGCGTCCGCGGCAAGGACGGGCGCGTCGTTCCCGCCCTCGACCGCGAGCGGGCCAAGGAGCTGGTGGACGACGGGACGATCGAAGGCGGCATGATCCCCAAGGTCGAGGCGTGCCTCATCGCCGCGGCGTCCGGCTGCGAGGCGGCGATCGTCTCGGCGCGTGACGCCGACGCGGTCGAACGCGTCATCGCCGGGGAGCGCACGGGGACGGTGTTCGCCGCGACCGAAGGGGTCGCGTGACCTCCGTCAGCGTCGCGGGGCCGCGGACCGACCGTGCTCGGAAGCGGCAGCGACAGCAGGCGCTGCTGCGGGTCGTCGGCGAGCGGCCGCTGCACACGCAGGAGGAGCTGGTCCGCGCTCTGCGCGCGGCGGGCTTCCACGCGACGCAGGCGACGGTGTCGCGCGACATCGTCGAGCTCGGGCTCGTCAAGGTCGCACGCGACGGCGCCCACGTGTACGCGCCCCCGGCCGCCACCGCCGCCGGCGGGATCGACCGGCTGCGCCGCTTCTGTGAGGACTATCCCGTCGAGGTGGCGGTCGCGGGCACCATCGTCGTCCTGCGGTCCCTGCCGGGGACGGCGAACGCGCTCGCCGCGGCGCTCGACGCGTCTCGCCTCCCCGAGGTCGTCGGGACGATCGCCGGCGACGACACGGTCTTTGTGGCCGTGGCGCACGAGCGCGAGACGCGTACCGTCATCGACCGCCTCGCGCTATTCGGAGTGATGCAGCGGAGAGGAGCACAGACATGACGGATCTCAGCGGCCGGACCTGCGTGCTCGCGTACTCGGGAGGGCTGGACACGTCGGTGGCGGTGGCGTGGCTGCGCGAGACGCACGGCCTCGAGGTGGTCACCGTCACCGGCGACCTCGGATCCGTCGGCGACCTCGACCAGGTCCGCGACAAGGCCGTCCGCAGCGGAGCGCGGCGCGCCGTCGTCGTGGACGCGCGCGAGCCCTTCGTCCGCTACTTCGTGTGGCCCGCGCTCCATGCCGACGCCCTCTATCAGGGGCGCTACCCGCTCGCGACGGCCCTCGGGCGCCCGCTGCTCGCCAAGCTCCTCGTCGACGTCGCGCGGGAGGAGGGCGCGACGTACGTGGCGCACGGATCGACCGGGAAGGGGAACGACCAGGTGCGCTTCGACCTGAGCGTCGCGGCTCTCGCTCCCGACCTCACGGTCATCGCGCCGCTCCGCAGCGGCATGAACATGACCCGCGATGAGGAGATCGACTACGCCCGGAAGCGGGGGATCCCCGTCCCCGCGACGAAGAAGAGCCCGTACAGCGTCGACGAGAACCTGTGGGGCCGCTCGATCGAGGCGGGGGTGCTCGAGGATCCGTGGGAGGCGCCGCCGCCCGACGTCTACCAGTGGACGGTAGACCCGGACGAGGCTCCGGCGAAGCCGCGGGAGATCGTCGTCGGGTTCCGCGAGGGGACGCCCGAGACCCTCGACGGCGAGGCGTCGGACGGCGTCACCCTCGTCGAGAAGCTGAACGCGATCGCGGGCAAGCACGGCGTGGGCCGGATCGACCAGGTCGAGGACCGCCTCGTCGGGATCAAGTCGCGCGAGATCTACGAGGCACCGGCCGCGATCGTCCTGCACACGGCCCACCGCGCGCTCGAGGACATGGTGCTGCCGCGTGAGTCGCTCCGCTTCAAGGAGCGCATCGCCGCCGAGTACGCCGAGCTCGTCTACAACGGCCTGTGGTTCAGCAGCCACCACCAGGACCTCTCCGCCTACATCCGCAGCACGCAGCGCTACGTCACCGGCGAGATCCGTGTGCGCCTGCACCGGGGCAACGTGACCGTCGTCGGCCGCCGCTCGGACAACGCCCTCTACTCGCACGCTCTCGCGACCTACGGCAAGGGCGACGCCTTCGACCAGAAGGCCGCGGAGGGCTTCATCCAGATCTACGGCCTGTCGCTCCGCAACCAAGCGCGCCTGCAAGGGCTGTCGTCGGGTGAGACGTCCATGCCGCTGACGCTGCCGGCGAAGTCCGGATCCGGTGCGAAAGGAACGGAGTCACCCGGGAGCGGATCGAAGTCCTCGCCTCGCAGAGGGGCGACGCGTGGCGGACATCCGAAGCGTCCTGGTGCTCCAAAACGTGCCTGACCTGTGGAGCGGCCGGTTCGACCGGCCGCTCGACCCTCGCATCCGCGCGTTCACGTCGTCGCTCGACCTCGACCGCCGCATCGCCGCGCTCGACGTGCGCGGGAGCATCGCGCACGCGCACATGCTCGGGAGCCGCGGCATCCTCAGCGAGCGCGACGCCGCGACGATCGTCGCGGCGCTCGAGCGGATCGCCGCCGAGATCGGGGCCGGGACGTTCCCGTGGCCGTCCGACGCCGAGGACGTGCATTCCGCCGTCGAGCGCGCGCTCCGCGAGCGCGTCGGGGATGTCGGCGGAAAGCTGCACACGGCGCGGAGCCGCAACGACCAGATCGCCCTCGACCTCCGCCTGCTGGCGCTCGAGCTTCTCGACGCGCTCGATGCTGACGTCGTCGCGCTCGCCACCGCGCTGCTCGACCGCGCCGGCGACGAGATCGAGACCGTCCTCCCGGGCTACACGCACCTCCAGCGTGCCCAGCCCATCTCCCTCGCTCACCACTTCCTCGCACACGTCGAGGCGCTGCGCCGCGATCGTGAGCGCATCTCCGACGTCCGCCGACGGACGGCGGTGTCGCCGCTCGGCGCGGCAGCGCTCGCGGGGTCGCCCTATCCGATCGACCCCGCTGCCGCCGCGCGCGAGCTCGGGCTGCCGGCGACGTTCCGCAACAGCATCGACGCGGTGTCCGACCGCGACTTCATCGCCGAGCTCACGTTCGTCGCGGCGCTCGCGTCGGTGCACGCGTCGCGCCTCGCGGACGAGCTCGTACTGTGGAGCTCGGCCGAGTTCGGCTTCATCGAGGTCTCGGACGAGCACGCGACGGGGTCGAGCATCATGCCGCAGAAGAAGAATCCGGACGTCGCCGAGCTGGCGCGCGGCCGGACGGGACGCGCGATCGGCGACCTCGTCGCCGTGCTGACGACGCTCAAGGGGCTGCCGCTCGCGTACGGCAGCGACCTGCAGGAGCACCGCATGCCCCTCTACGACGCCGCGGCCGTGGCGCCCGCTCTCGGGGCTCTCGCCCTCGTGGTCCGCGGAATGCGAGTAGACCGTGACCGCATGCGCACCGCGACCGAGCGCGGGATGCTCACCGCGACCGATCTCGCCGACCACCTCGCGCGTGCCGGCGTCCCCTTCCGCGAGGCGCACCAGATCGTCGGGCGCATCGTGCGGGAGCGCGCGGCGGCCGGTCGAGACCTGATCGGACTGACCCTCGACGAGCTGCGCGCCTATGACGCGCGCTTCGGTCCGGAGGCTCCGGACGAGATCCGGCCCCAGCGGTCGATGGCCGCGCGAACGTCGCCCGGCGGAACGGCGCCCGCGCGCGTCCGCGAGGCCCTCGCCGAGGCGAGGGCCGCATTCGCGACGGCGCGCTCCTGAGCGTGGCCCCCGGGCGCCCGAGGACGGCGTGAGGTCGGGGACGCGCGGCGTCGCGGCGGCGTTCGACGCGATCGTGATGATCGCCCTCGCGTACACGATCACGGGCGGATCGTTCGCCGACCCGCACGCCGACGTCGTCCTGTGGGGCTCGGCGGCCGCGGCCGTCGTCGCCGCGATCACGGTCCTGACCGCCGTACCGGCGGAGCTCGGATGGGTCGCGGTCGGCTACGTCCTCTTCGCGGCGTTCCTCGCGGCGGTGCGCCCCGTACCTCTGCTCGTGCTCCTCGCCGTGGCGTACGTGCCCATCCTCCGGCGACCGCACACGTCGCTCGTGCGCGGCCTCGGCCTGTCGGCGCTGACCGCCGTCGTGGCCGCGATCGCGGTGCGGGCTCTCTGACGGTGGGGACACCCGCTAGGATCTAGACCAGAGTGCAGGCGCACCGGCCGACCGTCCGCGCGGCCAACGGGGCGGTCGCGAGCGGACATCACTTGGCGACCGCGGCGGGGCTCGCCGCGCTGCGCGACGGCGGCACCGCCGTCGACGGCGCGATCGCTGCGGCCGCGGTGTGCGCGGTGGTGAAGCCGTCGGCGACCGCGATCGGGGGCGACGTCTTCGCGCTCGTGTACGACGCGAGACGTCGCGAGGTGATCGCCTACAACGGATCGGGCGCCGCGCCGGCCGCCCTCGACGTCGAGGCGCTGCGCGCGTCGGGCTACCCGGCGTCCGGCGCGATCATGGCGACGGTCCCCGGCTGCGTCGCCGCGTGGAGCGACATGATGGAAGCGCACGGGAAGCTCGGCCTCGAGCGCGCCCTCGCTCCCGCGATCGGCTACGCCGCGGAGGGTGCGCCGGTGAGCGCCCTTCTCGCCGGGGCCATCGCGGAGCAGGCGGACGTCCTGGCCGCTCACCCCGAGACCGCGCGGACGTACATGCCGCGCGGACGCGTGCCGCGTCCGGGCGAGATGCTCCAGCAGCCCGACCTGGCGCAGACGCTGCGCGAGATCGCCTCGCAGGGCGCCGACACCTTCTATCGCGGTCCGCTCGCGGCGCGCATCGCGGAGGCGACCAGAGGCATCGGCGGCGCGCTCGGGGCGGCGGACCTCGAGGCGCATCGGACGGACCTGCCCGAGCCGATCTCAGTGCGGCACCAGGGCTGCCAGGTCTACGGGCAGCCGCCCGTGTCGCAGGGCCACATCCTCCTCGAGGAGCTCGCGATAGCCGACGGTATCGATCTTCGCCGGCTGGGTCCGGGCAGCGCCGAGCTGATCCACACGATGGTCGAGATCAAGAAGCTCGCGTTCGCCGACCGCGACGCGTTCGCGGGGGATCCGCGGAGCGTCGACTTCGACGTGCGCCGGCTCCTCGACCCCGCCTTCGTCGCGTCGCGCCGCAAGGCCCTGGGCGGTCGCGCAGCGGAGCGTGCCGAGCCGGGGGAGCTCGCGCTCCCCGCGCACACGACGTACCTGGCCGTCGCCGACCGCGACGGCAACTGCGTCTCGCTCATCGAGAGCGTCTTCAGCTCGTTCGGCTCGCGCGCCGTCGTTCCGGGTACGGGGATCCTCCTCAACGACCGGCTGCGCGGCTTCTCCCTCGACCGGCGGTCCCCGAACGCGATCGCGCCGGGGAAGCGCCCCGTGCACACGCTCAACGCCGTCGTCGCCCTTGACGGGTCGACGCCGCGCTTCGTGTTCGGGACGCCCGGGGCTCAGGCACAGGTGCAGACGAACTTCCAGCTCGCCGTCGCGCTCATCGACATGGGGATGGACGTCCAGGAGGCCATCGAGGCGCCGCGCTGGTACCACACGACCGGGAGAACACTCGAGATCGAGGCGCGTTTCACAGACGATGTTCGGCGCGCGCTTTCGGCCAAGGGTCACGAGGTCACGGTCCTGCGCGACTGGGATCCGATCACCGGAGGCGCGCAGGTCATCGCCATCGACGAGAACGGCGTCTTCGCCGCGGGCGCGGACCCGCGTCGCGAGGGGATGGCTGCTGGCTACTAGGGCCTCGAGCGTTCGGGCGCTCCTGCTGCTTTTCGTCGTCAGCGTCTTCGTCCAAGCGTGCGCGCCGGGCCCGCCTCCGCCCGAGCCGGTCGCCATCGCCTACGCGAACGCGTGGATGAAAGGCGACGTGAAGGCGATGTGGGCGCTGCTCACGCCCGCGTCGCAGCAGCGGGTCGGCATGTCCGGCTTCATCGACCGGCTCCCGCTCATCGCGAAGGAGATGACGCTGCGCTCGCTCGACGTCACGGTCGGCCAGGCGCTCTCTCCGCGCCTCCCGGACGGCTCGCCCGATCCGCGGAGCGCGACGGTATCGCTCTCGATCACGTACCACACCGAGCGCGTCGGGGACGTCAAGGCGCAGACGAAGCTCGATCTGGTCCTGACGGGCCAGCAGCAGGACGCGAAGTGGCTCATCGACTGGTCGCCGCGCACTCTCTTCCCGGACCTCGCGCCCGGACGGCTCGTGCGCATGACCCGGCTGCCGACGACGCGCGGGCGGATCGTCGCGCGCGACGGGACGGAGCTCGCGACGTTCGCCGACGGCACCGAGATCGGCGTCGTCCCCGGACAGATCCAGGACGAGGCGGCGATGCTCGCGAGCCTCTCGAGCGCGCTCGGGATGAAGCCCGACGCGATCAAGGCGATGTACACGCAGTCGTGGGTCAAGCCGGACACCTATGTCGCCATCCGCTCGATCCGCGACCTCGCGCCCGACGCCCGGGCCAGGCTCTCGGTCATCGAGGGCGTGCAGCTGCGGCCGATCCGCCTCCGGGCCTACCCGACCGGCCTGCTGCCGCAGGTCCTCGGCACGGTCGGCGAAGCGACCGACGCCGAGGCGGCGAAGCTCGCCTCGCACGGCGTCGAAGCCGGCGACGTCATCGGGAAGACCGGGCTCGAGGGCGCGCTCAACAAGTACCTCGTCGGCTCCTACGGCTGGCGGCTGCAGATCGTCGACTCCAGCGAGCGACCGATCGAGACGCTGGCGGAGACCCCCGCGACGCCGGGCCTCGACGCGGTGCTATCGATAGACCCCGCCATGCAGCGCGCGGCCGACGCGGCGCTGGGGGCGCAGAAAGGCGCCATGGTCGTGGAGGACCCGTGGAGCGGAGAGATCCTCGTCCTCGCGAGCTCGCCCAACGCAGACCAGTTCGACCGCGCGACCTTCGGGCAGTACCCGACGGGGTCGGCGTTCAAGCTCGTGACCTCTGCCGCGGCGCTCCGGACCGGCGCGCTCAAGCCGGGCGAGAAGGTGAACTGCCCGTACCGCTGGACGGGGTACGGGCCGCAGTGGGTGCAGCTCAACCACGAGACGGTGGACCTCGGTCTCATCGACCTCCACACCGCGCTCGCGCGCTCGTGCAACACCTTCTTCTACGAGCTCGGGAAGCGGCTCAACGACATGGACCCGAACATCCTCCCCGACGAGGCGAAGAGCTTCGGCCTTGGGAGCGCCACGAACATCGACTTCGTGTACGAGGCCGCCGGCGCGGTCCCGAGCCCGGCGTGGAAGAAGGCCCACGTGGCGAGCGACCCGACGTGGAACCCCGGCGATGCCACCAACCTCGCCATCGGCCAGGGCTACCTTCTCGCCACGCCCCTCCAGATGGCGAACTACGTGAGCGCGGTCTCGAACGACGGCATCCTCTGGAAGCCGCGCCTCGTCACGGAGCTGCGCGACCGCACCGGGAAGGTCGTGAAGACGTTCCCGGCCGAAGTGCTCGGCCACGCCAACACGAAGCCCACGGACCTGTCGGCCATCCGCGACGGGATGCGCGGGGTGGTCGCCGACCCCGACGGCACGGTGTACTACCCGTTCCGCACGTACCAGGTCCCGGTCGCCGGGAAGAGCGGCACCGCGGAGACCTCGGTCGCGGGCGCGGTGGACGCGTGGTTCGTCGGCTTCGCGCCCTACGACGGCCCGCGCCTCGCGGTCGCCACCGTGCTCGAGGACTACCACGAGTATCCCGGCCACTACGGCTCGCAGGACTCGGCGACGGCGACCCGCAAGGTGCTCGCCGCCAAGCTCGGAGGGACGCCGTAGGAGCGACGTACTCCTACACTTTCTTGACCCCATGACCGCCGAGATCGCGCCGCCGCGCCTGTCCGACGCGCCCGTGACGCGCACGCTCGGCAATGGGCTCGTTCTCCACGCCGTCGAGGCGCGGCACGCGCCCGTCGTCTCCGTGTGGGTCTGGTACCAGGTCGGCGGGCGGAACGAGGTCCCCGGGACGACCGGGATGAGCCACTTCCTCGAGCACATGCTCTTCAAGGGCACCCCGGCGCATCCCAAGGGCGATCTCGACCGTCTCCTCGCGCGCTATGGGGCGGTGTGGAACGCGTTCACGAGCGAGGACGTCACCTGCTACTTCGAGACGGTCCCGCGAGAGCGCTATCCGACCGCGCTCGAGCTCGAGGCCGACCGCATGCACCACGCGCTCATCTCGCCCGAGGAGACGGAGGCGGAGCGCACCGTGATCGTGAGCGAGCGCGAGGGCTACGAGAACGACCCCTCGTTCCTGCTCGGCGAGGAGCTGCAGGCGGTCGCGTTCAGCCGCCATCCCTACGGGCAGGGTGTCATCGGAAGCAAGGAGGAGATCCTCCTCATGCCGCGCGACGCCCTCTACGAGCACTACCGCCGCTTTTACGCGCCGAGCAACGCGTACGTCGTCCTCGTCGGCGACGATGACGCTCGCTCGATGCTCGACCACGCCGAGGCGGCGTTCGCTCGGCTCGAGGCGGGGGCGCCCGCGTCGCCCCTGCGAGCGCCCGAGCCCGCGCAGCACGGTGAGCGCCGCGTCGTCGTTCGCCGCGCGGGGGGCGCCGTTCCGCTCGTGCAGGTCGCGTTCAAGTCGGTGAGCGCGTCCGATCCGCTGACGCCCGCGCTGCAAGGCGTCGCCGTGGCGCTCGGGGGATCGTCCGGCGGTTCGCGCGAGGCGGCGTCCGGACGCTCGTCCCGCCTGTACCGCGCGCTCGTCGGCGCGGGCCTCGCGACGGAGGTCGAGGCGAGCGCGGGACTGAACAAGGACCCCTATCTCTTCCAGGTGGAGGCGACGCTCCGTCCGGGCGGCGATCACCGCGCGGTCGAGGCGCGCATCCTCGAGGAGCTGGACCGGCTCGCCGGGGAGGAGATGAGCGAGGAGGAGTTCGCTCGCGTCCGCAAGCAGCTCCTCGCGGCGAACGCGTTCCCGAGCGACACCGTCACCGGGCGCGCCTTCCGGCTCGGACAGCTCCTTTCGACGGGCGCCGCCCCGTCCATCGGCGACTGGTACGCGCGGCTCTCCGACGTGACCTCCGCCGAGGTCCGACGCGCCGCCGCCGCGACGTTCGAGGAGCTCTCGCGGACCGTGGGGTGGTTCGTCCCCGTGCCGAGCGAGCCAGCGGCATGAGCGCCGTCGCCGCCGCCCCCTTCGCGGTCGAGCGCGGGCGCGCCGGGCGGCTCCGCGTCGCCGTCGCGCCCATCGCGGGGCTGCGTTCGGTCGTCGTGCTCCTGGCGCTCGAGGCCGGCCAGTGGTCGGAGCCGGCAGGGCGCGCGGGCGTCGCGCGTCTCGTCGCGCAGTCGCTCGTCCGCGGCACGACGTCCCGCAGTGCCGAGCGCTGGGCATCCGCGCTGGACGACCTCGGAGCCGTCGCGCGCGTCGACGTCGGCGCCCATATCGCCGTCGTCTCCGGACAGGCGCTCGCCGGCGACCTGTCCGCCTACCTCCGGCTGGTCGCCGACGCGGTGCTGCGGCCGGCGTTCGATCCCGCGCAGATCGAGATGGTCCGCGCCGAGGCGCTCGCCGCGCTCGACGAGGAGTCGCGCAACACGCGCGGCGTCGCCGACCGCGTGTGGCGCGAGCTCGCGTACCCGCCGCTCCACCCCTTCCGCAGCCGCCCGCTCGGCGACGTCGACGTCGTACGGTCCACGAGCGGTGAGGAGATCGCCGCGTTCCACCGGCGCGAGATCCTCGGGCGCGGCGGGGTCCTGGTCCTCGCCGGCGGGCTCGAGGCGCGCTCGATGGTCGCCGCGGCCGAAGCCGCGTTCGCCGACTGGCCGTCGGTCGCCGAGCCGGAGCCGTGCGTCGTCCCCGAGGCGGCCCTCTCGGCGACCCGCCGCCGCGCCGAGATCGTGCCCGACAAGACGCAGTCCGACGTCATCCTGGGGTGGCTCGGACTGCCGCGCACCGACCCGCGCTTCGTCGCGGCGCGCGTGACGAACATGGTCTTCGCCGCGGACACCTTCGCGAGCCGCGCGGGCAAGGTCGTCCGCGACGAGCTCGGCCTCGCCTACTACCTGTTCAGCGCGCTCGGCGCGACGAAGGGCCAGGCGCCGTGGACCGTGCGCATGGGCGTGAACCCGCGGAACGTCGAACGGGCGATCGAGACGACGCTTGCCGAGCTGCGCGTCGTCCTCGCCGGGAGCTTCCCCGACGCCGACCTCGAGCTCGCGCAGGACAAGCTGGTCGGCGAGCTGCAGGTCGCGCTCGAGTCGCCGGCCGGGATCGCGCAGATGATCCTGGAGGCCGAGCTCTTCGGGCTGGGGCCCGACCACTTCACCCGCTACCCGGCGCAGCTGCGCGCTATCACGAAGGAGCAGGTCATCGAGACCGCGCGCACGTTCCTTCCCGCCGACCGCTACGCCCTGGCCATCGCGGGCCCGCCGCTATAGAGAGGCAGCGAGCGAGATCCGGCCTTGCCGCATGGCAGCACGCGTAGAGCGGACACCGCGCGCAGCCCGGAGCAGGAGCCGGAGCCGGGGGCGAACGGCCCCCTTCGAGGCAGCGGCGTTATACAATGGCCGGACTTCGCAAGGGTATCTGGAAGAGGTGCTGGGGGCGTGAGCCCTCAGGGCCTTTTTTCATCCCAGGGGACCGAGGGGTCCTGTCCCGGAAAGGGGCTCCACATGAATGCCGATAAGCCTGTCTACGTCTCCGCCGAGGGGCTGAAGAAGCTCGAGAGCGAGCTCGAGGAGCTGCGCACGGCGAAGCGCGCCGAGGTGGCGGAGCGGATCCACAACGCCATGGAGTTCGGCGACTTTTCCGAGAACTCCGAGCTCGAGCAGGCGAAGAACGACCAGGCGTTCCTCGAGGGCCGCATCCAGTCCCTCGAGCAGATGCTCAAGAAGGCGGTCGTCATCGACCAGAACGGCCATCACGAGCACGTGGAGATCGGGAGCAGCGTCCTCGTCGAGAGCGAGGGCGAGCGGACCACGTACAAGATCGTCGGATCCGCCGAGGCCGCGCCCGGAGAGGGCCGCATCAGCAACGAGTCGCCGGTCGGAAAGGCCCTGATGGGGCACCGTTCCGGCGAGGTGGTCAAGCTGAGCGTGCCCGCGGGCACGATCGAGATGAGGATCGTCGAGGTCAGCTAAGGTCATAGCCGACCGATGACCTTCTGGGCCGACGAGGAGGCGAGCCTCCTCGCACCCGGCCGTGACCACGTGATCCGCGACTCGAAGACCCCCTCGGGGACCGTGCCCATCTCGGGGCTCCGGGGCCCGATCGTCACGGATGCGCTGTACCGCACGTTCAGGCGGCACGGCCTGCGGATCCGCTACCTGTTCACCATCGACGACTACGACCCGATGGACTCGCAATCGATGCGGCAGCGGGCCGGGATGGCCGAGCACATGGGAAAGCCCCTCTGCACCATCCCGTCGCCCGATCCGTCGGCGTCCGACTTCGCGCGCTACCACGCCGAGCGCTTCCTCGAGACCTTCCGGACGCTCGGCATCCGGCCCGAGGAGATCCACTGGCTGCGCGACCTCTACCGCTCGGGTGCGCTCGACGACGAGATCGACCTCGTGCTGCGCAACGCCGACACCATCCGCCGCATCTACGCCGAGGTCGCGAACGTCCGCAAGGACGAGCACTGGCTCCCCGTCGCGGTCGTGTGCGAGCGCTGCGGCCGCCTCGGAACGACGTACGCGTTCGACTACGACGGGACGACGGTCGCCTACGAATGCCGCGAGGATCAGGTCGCGTGGGCGCAGGGCTGCGGCTACAGCGGACGCGTCTCGCCGCTGGGGGGGAACGCCAAGCTGTACTGGAACCTCCAGTGGTGCGCGATGTGGGACCACTTCGGCGTGACGTACGAGGAGGGCGGCAAGGACCTCCTCACCGCCGGCGGTTCGCGCGACCGCGCGGACGAGATCTTCCGCGCGGTGTGGAAGAAGGAGCCGCCGATCGGGCTCGTGCACGAGTTCCTCAACGTCGGCGGTCGCAAGATGTCCACCTCGCGCCCCGAAGAGTGGGAGAAGCTCGGCGCGGCGGCCCACGAGCTCGTGCGGATCTACCCGCCGGAGATCGTCCGGTTCCTCATGCTGCGCACCGATCCGAAGCGGCACATCGACTTCGACCCGACGGGGATGAGCCTGCCGCGCCTCCTCGACGAGTACGACCGCTGCGCGGACGCGTACCTCGCGGATCCGAGCGCGGACCTGGCGCGTATCTGGGAGCTCTCGCAGGTGGACGAGCGGCCGCAGCCTCCTCCCTTCCGCGTGCGGTTCTCCATCGTCGCCGACCAGCTCCAGATGCCGAGCGTCGATCCATTCGCGAAGGCCGCCGAGCGCAAAGGTGCGGCGCTCGCCGTGCGCGACCGCGCGGATCTCGAGGCGCGGATCGCGCTGGCACGCATCTGGCTTGAGCGCTGGGCGCCCGAGGAGGCGCATTTCACCGTGCAGAAGGCGCTGCCGGAGATCGTCTCGTCGCTCACGCCGGCGCAGCGGGCGTACCTCGCCCGCGTCGCGGACCTGCCTGGAACGACGAGCGACCCTGAGCAGATGCGGGCGGCCCTCTATTCCGTCGCGCGGGAGGTCGGTCTGGTGGACAAGGAGAGGGTGTCGCGCGCCGCGTTCGCGGCGATCTACGCCGCGCTCCTCGGCCGCGAGAGCGGGCCGCAGGCGGCGTGGCTCATCGTCACCCTGCCGTCCGACCTCGTGCGGACGCGCTTCCGCGAGGCGTCGATGATCGGCGAGGCGCGATGAGGGGCAAGCTTCCCGTCGCGATCATCTGGCACATGCACCAGCCCTACTACAAGCATCCGCAGACGAGCGAGTTCGTCCTCCCCTGGGTGCGCCTGCACGCGTCGAAGGACTACCTCCACATGGCCCGCCTCCTTCAGGAGTTCCCCGGCGTGAAGGTGCACTTCACGATGGTCCCGTCGCTCCGCGATCAGCTCGAGGACTACGCGCGCGGCGCCGACGACGAGGACACGCGCGTCACGATGCGGACCGTCGAGGCACAGCTCGACACCGACGAGAAGCGGCACATGCTGCGCCGCTTCTTCTCCATCCACCACGGGAACGTCATCAGCCAGCACGAGGAGTACCGGCGTCTCCTCCAGATGGCGATGGTCGCCGGCGACCGGCCCGAGCTCTTCTCCGACGACTACTTCGTCGATCTTGCCCTCTGGTTCAACCTCGCGTGGATGGACCCGGACGACGTCTCGAACGACGAGAAGCTCGCGGCGCTGCGGGCGAAGGGCAGGAACTACACGCGCGAGGAGGTCCGCTACGTCATCGGCCGGCAGCGCTTCATGGCGTCGGGAGCGCCGCACCTGTACCACCGCCTCGAGCGTCAGGGCCAGGTCGAGATCAT
>JAJYLV010000030.1:0-19299 GCA_021787445.1 Chloroflexota bacterium
CGGAAGACGAGAGCGCAGGCGTAGGCGGCGAGCGCGAGGGGCCACGCGGCGGCGGGAGCGGCGGCGCCGACGAGGGCGGCCGCGGCGCCGAAGGTCATGATCGGCGCGAACAGCGGTACGGCGAAGAGGTTCGCGAGCGGCGAGATGAGCGAGACGCGCCCGAACACGGCCGCGACGATCGGGATCGTCGGGGTCGACGCGGCGACGGTGGCCGCGAGCCCCTCGGCGGCCCACGCGGGCAGCCGCGCGAGACGCTGCCGCACGGGGCGCTCCCAGGCGATGAGGCCGCCCGTCGCCCCCACGCTGAGGAGGAAGCCGACATCCTCGAGGGCGCGGGGGTCGATGAGCAGCATGAGCGCGACCGCCGCGGCGAGGGCGTTCGCCGCGGCCCCGCGTCGCCCCAGAGCGAGGCCGATGGACCCGACGGATGCCATGAGCGCGGCGCGCACGACGCTCGGCTGCGGCCCGACCAGCACGCTGTACGCGGCGACGGACACGACCGTCACGACCGCGCTGACGATCGGCGGGACGCGTCCGCGCAGGAGCAGGGTCGTCGCCGCGGCGACGAGCGTCATGTTGAAGCCGGAGATCGCGAGGATGTGCGTCGTCCCGGTGACGGCGAAGGCCGTGCGCAGCTCGCGCGAGATGCTCGCGCGCTCGCCGAGGACGATCCCCAGCACGATCCCGCCTTCGGGCTCGGGGATGAGCGTCCGCAGCGGGACCGCGAGTGCCGCGCGCAGGGCCGAGACCGCCGGGTCATCCGAGAGCGCGAGCCCGGGAGGCGCGGCGAGCGTGCGGAGCCCCGACGCGAGGCCCGCGAGAGCGACGCCGCCCCACAGCGCGCGGCGCGGCCCGTCCGCGCTCACCAGCGCGAGCGGCAACGCGGCCAGAGCGACGGCGAGGCCGATCGTCAGCTGTGCGAGGGGATCGAGCGTCCCGGCGAAGGCGCACACCGCCGCGACGACGGCCGCCGCCGAGAGAGGCGCACGGAGCAGGCGCGTCACCGCGTCGAGACGAGATCCTTGATGTCGGCGTAGACGCGCGGCGTGACGAGGCCGCGGGTCTGAAGCTCCTCGATCCGCGCGAAGGGGCGCTGCTGCCGTGACCGCACGATCTTCGCCGCGGTGCTGGGGCCGATCCCCGGGAGCGTGTTGAGCTCGGGTTCCGACGCGTGGTTGATGTCGATCTTCGTCTCGCTCTGCGTGCCGACGCTGCCGGCGGGAACGACCTCGCCCGGCTTCGGGACGTACACGCGCATGCCGTCGCGCAGGAGGGCGGCCTTGTTGACCGCGTAGAGGTCGGCGTCGCCGGTCATCCCGCCCGCGGCGAGGAGAGCGTCGATGACCCGCGAGCCGGCGGGGAGGCGGACCACGCCGGGATGCGCGACCGCGCCGGCCACGTCGACGACGACGAACGCGGGGGCCGTCGCGACCGCTGAGGGTTCGGGCGTCTCGACGACGGGCGGCGGGTCGGCGTGACGAGCGAGGATGCCGACGCCCGCGCCGGCGACGGCGAGGACGGGGACCAGGAGCAGGAGGAAGCGCGGCATCGTTCAAGGATCGGCATGCGGTTGCGGGATCCGCCCGGCCTCACCGGATCCCCCGAGGCGAAGCGCGCACTCCGGAGCGCCTCCCGGTCGCGCCTCCTAGTTGGCGCGCCCCGGTGTGGCGGGCATCTGGCCGATGGCCACGGGAAGGCTCTCGACCTTCGCGCCGTCCACCTCGACGTCGAAGTGGTGCGCGCCGTAGACGGCGAAGTTGAGGTTGTTGAGCTCGACGATCACGTTCACGTCCTGCCCGGGTGACGCGCGCACCTGGATGCGCGGCGCCTCGGGCATCGCCGCGGATCCGTCGGGGCGCACGAGCCGCACGACGACCTCGTGCGGGCCCGGCTCCAGCCCGAGAACGGCCACGAGGTACATGCGCGGGTGCTGCGCCGGGAGGCGGCTCACGCTGATGTTGCGGAAGATCCCGACCATCGTGACCTTCCCGTCCTGGCCGACGAGCGCGTGATCGCACAGCGCGGCGACACGGACCTCGGGCGTCACGACGTCACGATGTTCACCAGCCGGTCGCGGACGACGATCACTTTCGCCACCTTCCGCGCGCCGATGGACGCCTTCACCTTCTCGCTCGTCTCCGCCGCCGCGCGCGCCTCCGCCTCCGTGAGGCCGGCGGCCACCGTGAGCCGATCGCGCAGCTTGCCGTCGACCTGCACGACGAGGACGATCTCCTCGGCCTTCGCCAGCGCGGGGTCGTACACGGGCCACGGCTGCTGATGGATGGAGTACGCGCCGCCGCGGCGCCCCCACAGCTCCTCCGCGATGTGCGGCGCGAAGGGCGCGAGCAGCAGGAGCAGCGTGCGCACGCCTTCATCGCGGGTGGGCCCGGACGCTCGCGACAGCGCGTTCTCCAGCTTCATCAGCGCCGCGACGGCCGTGTTGAAGCGGTAGGCCTCAAGGTCCTCACCGACCTTGCGGATGGTGTGGTGGATCTCGCGCTCCAGGTCGTGATCCGGTGCCCCCGGCATCGGCTTGGATAGCGCCAGTCGCCACACGGAGTGCAGGAAACGGGAGGTACCGTCGATACCAGCGGCATCCCAGTCGGAACCCTGCGTCCATGGGCCCAGGAACATCATGAACATGCGCAGTGAGTCGGCGCCGTAGCGCTCGACGTACTGGTCGGGCGACTGCACGTTGCCGCGTGACTTCGACATCTTGCGGCCGCTGAAGACGATCATCCCCTGGTTCTGCAGCCGAAGCGCGGGCTCGTCGAACCACAGCTCGCCCAGGTCGCGCAGCGCCTTGCACACGAAGCGCATGTACAGCAGGTGCAGGATCGCGTGCTCGATGCCGCCCGTGTACTGGTCGACGGGCAGCCACATGCGGCCCTTGTCCTTCTCCATGAACGCTTTGTCGTTCCTGTTGTCGAGGTAGCGGTACATGTACCAGGACGAGTCGACGAACGTGTCCATCGTGTCGGTCTCGCGCCGGGCCGGGCCGCCGCACGTGGGGCATGTCGTCTTCACGAACGAGTCGACCTTCTCCAGCGGATTCCCGCCCTGGCCCGTGAATCCGGTGTCGCGCGGCAGCACGACGGGCAGCTGGTCGTACGGCACCGGCACCACGCCGCACTTCTCGCAGTACACGATCGGGATGGGGGTCCCCCAGTACCTCTGGCGCGAGATCAGCCAGTCGCGCAGGCGATACGTCACCGTCGGCCCGCCCATCCCGCGCTTCCCGAAGTCTTCGGCGATCTTCCGCCGACCCTCGGCGCCGGGCGTGCCGTCGTACGGTCCGCTGTTGACCATCACGCCTTCGCCAACGAACGGAACGTCCAGCTCGCCGTGCGTCTGCCCGTCGGGAGAGATCACCTCACGGATCGGCAGGCCGTACTTCTTCGCGAATGCCCAGTCGCGCTCGTCGTGCGCCGGCACGCCGCCGATCGCGCCCGTGCCGTACGTCACCAAGACGTAGTCGGCGATCCAGATGGGGATCCGTTCGCCGCTCAGGACGTTCCGGGCATAGGCGCCGGTGAAGACGCCGGTCTTCTCGGTCCCCTCGGCGATGCGCTCGATCTCCGCCGTGTTGCGCGCCTTCTGGACGTACGCGTCGACCTCCGCCTTTCGGTCGGGCGTTGTGATCTTCTCGACCAGAGGATGCTCGGGCGCCAGGACGACGAAGGTCCCGCCGTAGAAGGTGTCGGCGCGCGTCGTGAAGACGCGGATCGCGTCAGCGGGATGCCCCTCGACCGGGAACGTGAGCTCGGCTCCCTCCGAGCGTCCGATCCAGTTCGTCTGCATGACGCGGACGCGCTCGGGCCAGTCGAGGCCGTCGAAGCGAAGGAGCTCGTCCGCGTACTTCGTGATCCGGAAGAACCACTGCTCGAGCTCGCGCTTGACGACGGGCGTCTCACAGCGCTCGCAGCGCCCCTGGATCACCTGCTCGTTCGCCAGGACCGTCAGGTCCTTGGGGCACCAGTTCACCGGCGCCTTCGCGCGGTATGCCAGGCCCTTCTCGAGGAACCGCAGGAAGATCCACTGGTTCCAGCGGTAGTACTCCGGGTGGCAGGTGACGACCTCGCGGCGCCAGTCGATCATCGCCCCCATCGCCCGGAATTGGGAGCGCATGCGGGCCATGTTCTCCTCGGTCGACTCCGCGGGATGCATCTTGTTCTTGATCGCCGCGTTCTCGGCGGGCAGTCCGAACGCGTCGAAGCCCATCGGGAAGAGCACGTTCCGCCCGCGCATCCGTAGATACCGCGCCGCCGCGTCTGCCGGGGCGGCCGCATACCAGTGGCCGATATGCAGCACGCCCGAAGGGTATGGGTACATCGTCAGGAAGTAGAAGTTCTCGTGGCCGGGGAGAGTGTCCGGCGTCTCGTAGAGGCGCGTGCGCTCCCACGTGTCGGCCCACTTGCCCTCGATGGCCGCCGGCACGTATCGCTCGATCTTCTCTTCGCGCGCTTCCTTGACCGTCATATGCGACCTCCCGAGAACACAAAAGACCCTTCGTCCGACAGGGACGAAGGGTCACACGACCTCCGCGGTACCACCCTGAGTTGAGACATGGAATGGAACGGTGGACCTGGCGGGATTCGAACCCGCGACCCCCACACTGCCAGTGTGATGCGCTCCCACTGCGCCACAGGCCCGAAGAAGGTGTCTCCTCTCATCGACGCTCATAACGGGCGTCACTCCGGCGGACGCTACTCGGCGCGCCTTTCGCGTCCACGGCTCCCGGGCGAGTTCCGCGGTCCGTCCGTGCCGGCTCGCACCCGCCGCCGGCTCTCTGATCGGACGGGCAGCGCGTAGTGCTCCCGTTCGTCGCCTTTCGACGAAAAGTATAGGTGGGCGCCCTCTGTGATCCCCGTGACGGATCGAGAGGACGCTAGCTCCCGCGCGCGGCCGCGGAGGAGCTCGAGACCGCCGACGTGACCTCCTGGTGCGTGCAGATCGACTGCAGCGCGCCGAGCGCCAGGCAGATCGAGATGAGCGAGCTGCCGCCCTGCGAGATGAACGGCAGCGGGACGCCGGTGACGGGCATGAGCGAGATCGCCATCCCGACGTTCACGACGATCTGGAACCCCAGCAGCGCGGCGACGCCTCCGGCGAGGTACGCGCCGAAGGCGTCACGGGAGCGGTGCGCCACGCGCAGCACCGAGAGGAGGAGGACGAGGTACAGGACGAAGAGGATCATCGCGCCGACGAAGCCGAGGTCCTCGGCGAGCCCGGCGAAGACGAAGTCGGACTGCGAGATCGGTAGGTAGCCGAGCGGCGACTGCGTCCCGGCGGTGAGCCCCTTCCCCGTCAGCGAACCGGACCCGACCGCGATGAGGGACTGGATGATGTTCCAGCCCGCGCCGCGCGGGTCGGCATAGGGGTTCAGGAACGCCGTCAGACGCGACTGTTGGTACGCCTGCAGGTGGCCGTAGAGGAGCGGGACGGCGGCCGCGCCCGCGGCGAGGAGCGCCGTCAGGTGCCAGGGGCGCGCGCCGGCCACGAGCGCGATGCCGAAGAACATGCCCAGGAAGACGATGCTCGTCCCGAGGTCGGGCTGCCGATAGACGAGGGCCACGGGCACCGCGATCAGCGCGAGCGCCCCGGCCAGTCCGAGGACGGACCGCGCCTCGTGATCCGCGAACCACTTCGCGAGAACGATGACCATGAAGACCTTCGCGAACTCGCTCGGCTGGAAGCGGAACCCCGCGATGGAGACCCAGCGCGTGGCGCCGAGCGTCGAGTGTCCGATGACGAGGACCATCGCGAGGAGGACGAGCGTCATGACGTAGAGGAAGGGTGAGAACGTCCCCAGCCACGCGTGGTCGACGAGGGCGACGACGGTCATCACCGACAGCCCGATGACGGCATACAGGATCGCCCGCAGGACCTGCTCCCCCACGTCCGCCCCCGACGCGCGGTCCTCCATCGCCGTCGAATAGCCGACGACGACGCCGTACGCGACGAGGAGGAGCGTCGACGTGAGGAGGATCCAGTCGAACGACAGGAGGCGGCGCTCGGTCGGGCGATCGTGGAGCGGCGACGCCGCGACGGGGATCGCGATGGGACGGACGCTCATGGGACGTTCGCGTCGGCCTTGGAGACGCCCTCGTACGTCTCGATCACGCGCTGAGTGATGCCGACCGCCGGGTTGAGGCAGACGTCGCACAGCGACTTGCTCGAGTCGTAGAGGAAGATCGCCATCGAGATCCGCGCCGTCGGGTCGTAGTTGTACTGCTGCGGCACCCAGCTCACGAACCAGTTGTGGAAGGCGAGCTCGCGCCGGCCGAGAGCGTCCGTGCCTTGCGAGAGACCGAACTCGGCGGTGCCCGTCTTGCCTGCGAACGGGAGCTTCGAGTCCGGCATGTACGCGTGGTAGATGGTGACGGCGCGGCGCCCGCCCTCGCGGATGAGCTCGAGGTCGGCCGGGTTGACGTCGAGCTTCCGGATGACCTGCGGCCCCGGCCGGTAAACGACCTTGCCGTCGGCGGTCTTGACCTCCTTGAGGAGGTGCGGGCGGTAGAGCGTCCCGCCGTTCGCGACGGCCGAGTACGCGTTCAGGAGCTGGAGGGGCGTGACGGCGACGTAGCCCTGCCCGATCGACTCCTGGTACGTGTTGCCGATGGTCCACGGCTCGCCGAACCTCGCCATCTTCCACTCCGGGTCGGGGATGATCCCGCTCGCCTCGCCCGGGAGATCGATGCCCGTCGGCGCGCCGAAGCCGAGCATGCGCGCGTACTTCGCGAGCGCCTCGGGACCGGCGCCCTTGAATCCCGTGTTCGGGTTGCCGCCGCCGAGCGTGTAGAAGTAGATGTCGCTCGAGTTGGCGAAGCCGCCGATGAAGTCGAGCGGGCCGTGAGCGCGCCAGTCGTAAAAGTTGAAGCCGTCGACGGTCAGCACCATCGAGTTGACGTCGATGACCGTGTGCCGCGTCGCGACGCCGGTGCTGAGCGCGGAGAGGCCCGTGACGAGCTTGAACGTCGATCCCGGCGGGTACATGTCCCCGATCACGTGGTTCACGAGCGGATGGCGCGGATCGGAGTTCCACGCGTTCATCTGCGACTGGGTCACGCCGGTGATGAACGCGTTGTTGTCGTACGACGGCACCGAGACGAGGGCGAGGATCTCGCCGTTCTGCGGGTCCTCGGCCACGCCCGCCGCGGCCGTCCACTTGCCCTCCTGGACGCCCTTGGTCAGCTCGTAGCTGAGAAGCCGCTGGAGGCGGTCGTCGACCGTCAGCACCAGGTCGTCGCCCGGCGTCGGCGGCACGACGGAGAGCGTGCCGAGCTCGCGCTGCGCCGCATCGCGCTCGACGGTGCGCCACCCGAGCGTCCCGCGGAGATACTTCTCGTACTCCCACTCGAGCCCGGTCTTTCCGATGGTGTCCTGGAGGAGATAGCCGTCGTTCCTGTGCGCCGCGAGCTCCTCGGCGTTGATGTCGCCGACGTACCCGAGGATCGGCGAGTAGAGCATCGGGTCCGGGTACGAGCGCAGCGCGTCGGCGGAGACGTTCACGCCGGGATAGAGCTCGCTCCGCTCCATGAGCAACAGCGCGACGTCGCGCGCGATCGGCCGCTCCGTCAGCTTCACCGGCTCGTACGGATTGCGCGTCCGCTGCTCGTCGATCGCCTTCGTGATGTCGTCGACGCTCCGGCCGATGACGGCCGACAGGCGCGACGCGACGTCCGCCTCGCGGTCCTGCGGCAGGTCGACGGGGATGACCGAGACCGCGAAGCCGGGGTCGTTGCGCGCGAGGAGCTTCCCGCTGCGGTCGTAGATCACGCCGCGGTCCGGGAGGATGGGGATGCGCACGATGCGGTTCTCCTCGGCGAGCGAGCGGTAGTACCCGCCGTGCACCACCTGCAGATCCCACAGCCGCACGCTGAGCACGACGAAGATCGCGACGAGCGCGATGGCGACCGCCGTGAGGCGCCGCGGATGGACGAAGACGCGCCCCTGCTGCAGCACCTAGAAGGGCGACTCCTGTTCGGTGACCCGCCGTACCACTCGAGCGAGAGGGTACGCGACCAGCGCCAGGGCGCCGGTGTAGATCGCGACCCCGACGGTCTCCGCCAGGGACAGGCTCGGCGCGGGCGGTGGGTGGCCGACGAACGCCAGCACGCCCAGGTAGATCGACTGCGTCAGCAAGGCGGCGACCGCTACGCCGAGCACCCCGGCGAGCACCGGCACGGGCTTCGCCGTCGACCGCTCCCCTAGCCCGACGATGAGCGTCCCGGGCAGGACCGCGACGGTGAAGGCCCCCAGCGGCCCGGCCGAGAGGACATCGGTCGCGATCCCGGCGACGAACGCCCACCACAGCCCCTCACGCGCGCCCGCCGCGATCGACCAGCTCGCCGCCACGAGGACCGGCATGCTCGGGAAGGCACCTCCCACCGAGATCAGGCTCGCGACGGCACCCTGCAGCAGGGCGGCGACGATGGGAACGACCAGCGCGAGGGCGATCCGCACCGGTCCCCGCTAGCCCGGAACGGACGAGCGGGATCGACGGTACGGGTACGCGATCAGGGACGCGCTCCGCCGTGCAGCGCGCGCGCCTCCGCCGCCGGCCGCTCCGTCGCGCCATCCTCGCTCGCCGCGATCTCCTTGGTGAGCTGCGCGAGCGGATCCTCGTCGCGCAGTTTCGCCATGACGTAGATGAGGAGCAGCCGCAGCGTCGCCGCCACGGGGACGGCGAGGATCACCCCCAGGAGCCCGAACAGAGCGCCGCCCGCGAGCACCGAGAAGATCACGACGGCCGGATGGAGCCGCACGATGCGGCCGATGACGAGCGGCACGACGACGTAGTCCTCGACCTGGCGCATGACCGTGTACATGATCGCGACCGCGCCGACGTACCAGAGCTGCGTCCAGCCGAAGGGGCTCGAGTGGCCCAGCGCCACCAGGCACGCGAGCGCCCCGGCGGTGATCGGCCCTACGATCGGGATCAGCTCCAGGACGCCGGTGAGCGAGCCCAGCAGCACGCTGTAGGGCACCTCGAGGATCGACAGCCCGATCCCCGTCACCGTGGCCATGAGCACGACGAGGATCAGCTGCCCCCGGATGTAGCGGCGGATCAGATAGCCGATCTGGCCGCCGATGTGGAGCACCTCCGCGCGCTGCTGGCGTGGAACGAGGCCCTCGACGGCGGCGAACAGCCGAGGCGCGTCGCGCAAGACGAAGAACACCGCGATGAGGAACACGAGCAGCTCGAGCGCGAAGCGCCCCAGCGCCTGCGCGAGCGGCACGACCATCTGCCCGACCCTGGTGGCCACCTCCTGCGTCCCGCCGGGGAAGATGACCCCGGTGAGGTCACCCAGCCCGAGCGTCCGGAGGATCTCGGCGCTGGTCCTCTGCGCGTTCCGCACCGTCTCGGGGAAGGCCCGCTGAAGCTGGTGCGCCTGGCCGATGGCCACCGGGAGGACCAGGCGGAGCGCGCCGGCGATGACCGCGACGAGGACGAGGAACACGATCGCGGCGGCGGCCCCGCGACGAAGGCCGCGCTTCTCGAGCACGCTGACGGCGGGGAGCAGGACGTACCCCACCACGAAGGCCCAGACGAAGGGCGGGACGATCTCCCCCGCCCTCCACAGGAGCAGCAGGAACGCCAGGACGACGACGCCGAGGACGATCCTCTTCGTCAGCGGCGCCCATCTCCGTTCGACCACCATCGGCCTCGATCATAGGGTCGGGCGTGCTGACGGCAGAAGTCGCGATGCATCCGATCATGGGTGCACGGCCGGACCCGCAGCACCGCACACTCGCGCGCCGAGGCGGCGGCCAAGCAGACGCAGATACCGTTATCGGTAGCGCCAGCGGGCCGCTGCGGCGGCCCTGAGACCATTCTCGGTCTCAGGCCGGCGCCGCTCCGCCTCTGCGAACAAATGTACCGATCGGGGACCGTCTCCGCTACAATGCGAGTACGTCTTCTACCCTCGCTCCCACTCTTCCGAGCATCCTCGAAGACGCTTCGACGACCCCTCTGCGCGGCGTCGCGGACAACGAACCCGACACCTCCACGTTCGACATCCTGCGCCTGCCGCAGCGCGAGCCGGCCTACGCTGAGATCCGCTGGCTAGCCGGCTTCCTCGAAGGGGAGGGAAGCTTCAGCCCCGCGGGGCCCTCGGTCGAGCAAAAGGACGCTGAAGTGCTGTTCGAAGCTCGCAGGCCAATGGGCGGCCGAGCGAACCGCCGCTGGCTCACAGCGAACGGTGTGAGCCGCCAGGGGTGGATCTACCGCTGGTACGCAACGGGTCCTCGCGGCCACGGCATCGCAAGGACGCTTTTCCACCCGGTCTCGAGGCGCAGAAGTGCTCAGGCGCGGCGTTTCCTCCGCATTTCGCGCGGAGCCGAACCTCCGAAACCCGACCCGAACGACCCGGCCCGGCCGCTCTTGGACCGTGCTCGCGACGACGAGGCCGAATGAGCGTCCGGATCGCGGTGGGCAATCAAAAGGGCGGCACGGCCAAGACGTCAACGGCGATCAGCTTGGCATCGGCCCTCGCCCGGACAGGGCGCCGTGTCGTGCTCATCGATCTCGACCCGCAAGGCAACGCGACGAGTGCTCTCGGAGTCTCGAGGGACGCCGCGCGCTCCATTCACGGCATGCTGCTGCACGATGAGCTAGCGCCACAAGCTGTCGTCCCGACCGCGGTCGATGGCCTGGCGTTGATACCGTCGTCGGGAGAGATGGCGTCAGCCGAGATCGAGCTCGTCCCGACGATGGCCCGTGAGTTCAGATTACGCGCATCTTTAGCGTCCCTGCAAGATCACGACGTCGTCCTGATCGACTGCCCGCCGTCGCTCGGCCTGCTGACGATCAACGCGCTCGTCGCCGCCGACCACGTGATCGTGCCGGTGCAGTGCGAGTACCTCGCGCTCGAGGGCCTGGCGCAGCTCCTCTCGACGATCGACGCGGTGAAGACGCGGCTCAATCCGCAGCTCTCGATCCTCGCGATCCTGCTGACGATGGAGGACAAGCGGAACCGCCTTTCGCAGCAGGTCGCGGACGAGGTCACCAGGCATTTCCCGGAGCTCGTCGCGCGCACGCGGATCCCCAGGTCGGTGCGGCTGGCCGAGGCGCCGAGCCACGGCCAGCCGATCGACGTGTACGATCCGTCGTCGCGCGCCGCGACCGCCTACGCTGACTTCGCCCGTGAGATCGAAGACCGCCTCGCCCGCCGAACGGGCGTGAACGCGGCGGAGGTGGCGTCCTGATGCGTACGGGTCTCGGCCGCGGCCTCGACGTCCTTCTCGGCCAGGCACCGGCGCCCGCCGCCGCGCCCGCGACCCCGGATCGCGCGGCGGCCGCCGGCGTCGGAGAGATCCCCCTCGAGAAGGTCGCGCCGAATCCGCAGCAGCCGCGGCGCGTCTTCCCCGCCGACGAGATGGAGCAGCTCGCGGCGTCGATCAGGCGCCACGGCGTTCTGCAACCGATAGTGGTATCACGGAGGGGCGACGGCTACGAGCTCATCGCCGGACATCGGCGCGTCCTCGCGGCACGCCTCGCCGGGCGGACGTCGATCCCGGCCGTCGTCCGCGAGGACGTGAGCGACCGCCTCGAGCTCGCGCTCATCGAGAACCTGCAGCGCTCCGACCTCAACGGGCTCGAGACCGGACGCGCCTACCGGCTGCTGATGGACACGTACGGCCTTACCCAGCAGCAGCTCGGCGAGAGGGTGGGGAAGGCCCAGCCGACGGTCGCCAACACTCTCCGGCTGCTCGACGCGCCGCAGATCCTCCAGGACGCGCTCTCCGACGGGAAGATCACGGAGGCACACATGCGCTCGTTGCAGTCGCTGCGGATGTCCGCGGTCTCGACGGCGCTCGCGGAGGTGCTCGCGAAGAGCCTGTCGGTGCACGAGACCGAGGCGCTCGTCCGTCGGCTGCACGGCAGGCAGGGAAGGCACGACGGCCGCATCGCTCGCGGCGTCGATCCCGAGGTGAAGGCGCGCACGGCCGACCTCCGTGCGGCGCTGGGGACCAAGGTCGAGATCGCGAAGGGTCGCAAGGGCGGCAGCATCCGGATCGACTTCTACTCGGACGAGGAATTCCAGCGGCTTTTCGAGCTGCTCACGCAGGGGACGAAGTAGGTGGCGACGGCGAGAACGACGAACGGACGGAGCACGGTGCGGAAGGACGGCGCGGAGACACGGGACAGCGGGTACAGCGCCAAGGACATCCAGGTCCTCGAGGGCCTCGAGGCCGTCCGTCGCCGCCCCGGTATGTACATCGGGACGACGGACCTCCGCGGCCTGCACCACCTCATCCGCGAGGTCCTCGACAACTCGATCGACGAAGCGATGAACGCGGTCTGCGACCGCATCGACGTGATCATCCACAAGGACGACCGGATCACCGTGAAGGACAACGGTCGCGGGATCCCCGTCGACACCCAGGCCCAGACGGGGAAGTCGGCCCTCGAGGTCGTGCACACGATCCTGCACGCCGGCGGCAAGTTCGGCGGGCGCGGCTACAAGGTGTCCGGAGGCCTCCACGGTGTCGGCGTGTCCGTCGTCAACGCGCTGTCGGATCGCCTGCGCGTCGAGGTCCACCGCGACGGCAAGGTGTACGTGCAGGAGTACGAGCGCGGGAAGCCGCTCGCGCCGGTGCGCGCGATGAGCCGCAACGAGGACACCCCGCCGGTGATCTCGTGGAAGCCTCACGAGCGCCTGACCGGGACGATCACGACGTTCCACCCGGATCCGCAGGTCTTCCCGGTCATCCAGTGGGACCCCCAGATCGTGTCGCAGTGGCTCCGCGAGACCGCGTACCTGAACAAGGGGCTGTGGCTCTCGCTCGCCGACGAGCGCACCGGCGACGAGGAGAGCTTCTACTTCGATGGCGGCATCGTCTCGTTCGTCCGACACCTCAACAAGGCGCACCAGGTCCTGCACAAGCCCGTCTACGTCGAGCGCTCGTTCCCCGAGAACGACACGATCGCCGAGGTCGCGCTCCAGTACAACGACAGCTTCGCGGAGCGCGTCTACACGTTCGCCAACAACATCAACACGATGGACGGCGGGGCCCACCTCACGGGCTTCCGCACCGCCCTCACGCGGACGCTCAACTTCCACGCCCGGAAGATCGGGCTGCTGCGCGAGTCCGATCCGAACCTTACGTCGGAGGACGTGCGCGAAGGCCTCACGGCCGTCATCAGCGTGAAGATCAAGGAGCCGCAGTTCGAAGGTCAGACGAAGACGCGGCTCGGCAACGCCGAGGTCCAAGGCCAGGTCGCCGCCGCCGTCAACGACGCGCTCGGGCAGTACCTCGAGGAGAACCCGCCCGACGCGCGGCGGATCATCGAGAAGTGCCTCACGGCGTTCCGCGCGCGCGAGGCGGCGCGGAAGGCGCGCGACCTCGTGCTGCGCAAGGGCGCGCTCGACGGCTTCTCGCTCCCGGGCAAGCTCGCGGACTGCCAGGAGCGCGACCCGGAGCGGGCGGAGCTGTTCATCGTCGAGGGCGACTCCGCGGGCGGCTCGGCGAAACAGGGCCGGGACCGGCGGTTCCAGGCGATCCTTCCCCTGCGGGGCAAGATCCTGAACGTCGAGAAGTCGCGCGCCGACAAGATGCTTGGCAACGAGGAGATCAAGGCGATCATCACCGCCCTCGGGACGGGCATCGGCGAGTACTTCGACATGAAGAAGCTGCGGTACGGCCGCACCATCCTCCTCGCCGACGCCGACGTCGACGGCTCGCACATCCGCACGCTCCTGCTCACCCTCCTCTACCGGCACTTCAAGCCGCTCATCGAGGACGGGCGCGTGTACATCGGCCAGCCCCCGCTCTACCGGATCCAGCTGGGCAAGGAGGTGCGCTGGGGCTACTCCGACGCCGAACGCGACAAGGCCATCAGGGACCTCAAGTCGGCCGCGCGTACGAAGCGCGAGGCGCGCAAGAAGGGCGATGCCGCGGAGGCCGCCCCCGCGAGCAGCACCGACGAAGGCACCGACGACGGGAAGGGCGGGAGAGAGCCCGCGATCCAGCGCTACAAGGGGCTCGGCGAGATGAACGCGGAGCAGCTGTGGGAGACGACGCTCGACCCGGAGACGCGGACCTTGAAGCTGGTGACGCTCGAGGACGCCGAGCAGGTCGACCTCGTCTTCGACGAGCTCATGGGCTCCGAGGTCGAGGGGCGCAAGAAGTGGATCATGGCGAACGCGACGAAGGCGAGCCTCGATGTCTAGTGCGGAGAACGACTAGGCCTTGGCGAGGCTGTCCGAGCTGGGCGTCGACTTCCAGCACTGGTGCTTCGCGTGCGGGCAGCTCAATCCGATCGGGCTGCACCTCGAGTTCGACGTCGCGCGCGGCCGCGCGGAGACGCGATTCAGCGGAGACAGGCGACACGAGGGCTACGAGGGGACGCTCCACGGCGGGGTCGTCGCGGCGCTCCTCGACGAGACGATGGGGTGGGCGATCTTCCAGTCGGGGATCTGGGCGGTGACGGCGAAGCTGAGCGTGACGTACCGCCGTCCGGTCCTGGTGGGAGAGGAGCTCCGCGTCGTAGCTGAGGTCGGGCGTGACCGTGGCCGCGCCATCGAGCTCCACGGCGAGATCGGGCGGGCGTCCGACGGCGAGGTCCTCGCCGCGGCGGACGCGATGTACATGCGCATGCCAGAGGAGAGGCGGCGCGAGCTCGAACGGCGCTACGCGGTGACGCCGGACGCCTTCGAGCGCGTGCGGGCCGCCGTAGCCGCGGAGGAGGCGACGAGGACGTGATCGACAGAGGCGGTAACGAGCGGATCATCGGCGTGGATCTCCGGTCGGAGATGCGTCAGGCCTACCTCGACTACGCGATGAGCGTGATCGTGTCCCGCGCGCTGCCCGACGTTCGCGACGGGCTCAAGCCCGTCCAGCGCCGGATCCTCTACACGATGTACGAGGAGGGGATCCGTCCCGACCGTCCCTTCCGCAAATCCGCGAACGTGACCGGTGTCGTCATGGCGAAGTACCACCCCCACGGCGACGCGCCGATCTACGACGCGCTCGTCCGGCTCGCGCAAGACTTCTCCGTCCGCTACCCGCTGGTGCAGGGTCAGGGGAACTTCGGGTGCTTCACCGGCGAGACGAAGGTCGAGCTCACCAACGGCGACCAGAAGACGTTCATCGAGCTCATCGACATGATCCGCCACGGCCTTCGCGCCGACGTCTTCACCGTCGACCAGCACCGCAACGTCCGCCTCAAGCCGGTCCGCGCGCCGCGCCTCGTCCACCGCAACGACGACGTGGTGAAGGTGACGCTCTCGAACGGGAACGAGGTGGTCTGCACGCCCGACCATCGGTTCATGCTGCGCGACGGCACGTACCGCGAGGCGCAGTCGCTCCGCGCCAAGGACCAGCTCATGCCGTTCTCGCGCTCGGCGATCCCGGAGCGGCTCCACCGGACGGGCGCGTTCCCGATCCCGGCGAGCCTCCAGGTGCGCGTCGACAAGGTCGAGCCCGCCGGGCGCGCCGACGTGTACGACCTCACCGTCGACATCACGCAGAACTTCGCGCTCTCCGCGGGTGTCTTCGTCCACAACTCGATCGACGACGACCCGCCGGCCGCGCCGCGGTACACGGAGGCGCGCCTCGCTTCCATCGCGATGGAGCTCCTCGCCGACATCGAGAGGAACACCGTCGACTTCGAGCCGAACTACGACAGCCGGCACATGCAGCCCGTCGTCCTGCCGGCGCGTCTCCCGAACCTCATCGTCAACGGCTCGTCGGGCATCGCCGTCGGGATGGCGACGAACATCCCGCCGCACAACCTGCGCGAGGTCGTCGCGGCGACGAAGCGTCTCATCGACGATCCCGAGCTCACCAACGACGACCTGTGCGATAGCGTTCTCGGCCCCGACTTCCCCGGAGGCAGCACGGTGTACCGGTTCGAGGAGCAGCGGAACGTCGAGACCGGAAAAGCCGAGCGCGTCGACGCGATCCGCCGCGCCTACGCGACGGGACGCGGCCGCGTCCTCATGCGCGCCCGCGTCCACAAGGAGGAGCTGCGCGGGGGGCGGACGGCGATCATCGTCACCGAGCTCCCGTACGCGGTGAACAAGGCCACGCTCATCGAGAAGATCGCCGAGCTGGTGCAGGCGAAGCGGATCGCGGGCATCTCAGACCTGCGCGACGAGAGCGACCGCGAGGGCATGCGGATCCACATCGAGGTGAAGCGCGACGACGACCCCGACCGCGTCCTCAACTCGCTCTTCAAGCACACCGCGATGCAGTCGGCGTTCAACTTCAACATGCTCGCGCTCGTCGGCGACCAGCCGCGCACGCTTTCGCTGAAGGACGTCCTCCAGCACCACATCGACTACCGGCGCGACGTCATTAGGCGCCGAAGCGAGCACGACCTCGCGAAGGCCAAGGAGCGCGCGCACATCCTCGAGGGCTTCAAGATCGCCCTCGACCACATCGACGAGATCGTGAAGACGATCCGCGGGAGCAAGACACCGGACACCGCGCTCGAGAGCCTGCAGAAGAAGTTCGCTCTGTCCGAGGCGCAGGCGAGGGCGATCCTCGACATGCAGCTGCGACGCCTGACGGGGCTCGAGCGCGCGAAGATCGAGGAGGAATACGAGGCGACGATCAAGCTCATCGCCGAGCTCGAGTCGATCCTCGCGAGCCCGCGCAAGGTCCTCGGCCTCATCAAGCAGGACCTGGACGAGCTCGTCGAGACGTACGGCGACGACCGGCGAACGAAGGTCGTCGATGACACGGTGCGGGAGCTCTCGGACGAGGACCTCGTCGCCGACGAGGACGTCGTCATCACGGTCTCGAGCCGCAACTACGTGAAGCGGATGCCGCTGTCGACGTACCGCGCCCAGCACCGTGGCGGTCGCGGGGTCATCGGGATGCAGACGCACGAGGAGGACGACGTCGAACACCTTCTCGTCGCGCGCACCCACCACCGGCTCCTCGTCTTCACCGACCGCGGCCGGGTGTTCGCGCTGAAGGTGCACGAGCTTCCCGACGCCAGCCGCACCGCGAAGGGCACGCCGATCCAGAACATCCTCGAGGCGATGCAGGCGGGCGAGCGCGTTTCCGCGCTCGTCGCCCTGCGGGACCCCTCGTCCGCGCAGCACCTCGTCATGGCGACCCGCCAGGGCTTCGTGAAGAAGACGCCGATCGAGGAATACGCGAATGTCCGGCGCGCCGGCCTCATCGCGATCGCGTTGCGGAAAGGCGATCAGCTCGCGTGGGTCGCGGCGTGCACCGACAAGGACCGGATCCTCCTCGGGACGAGGAAGGGCAAGGGGATCGTCTTCCAGGCGACCGACGCGCGTCCGATGGGCCGCCAGACGCAGGGCGTCACCGGCATCCGTCTCAAGAAGGGCGATGGCGTCGTCGGCATGGGCATCGTGCGGCCGCGCACGCAGGTCCTCTCCGTGACCGAGCGCGGGTTCGGGAAGCGTACGGACGTGGAGGAGTTCCCCACGCACGGCCGCGGCGGCCAGGGCGTCATCCTCGCGACCGTCAGCGAGAAGACGGCGGACATCGCGGCGATCCAGATCGTGGACGAGGCGACGTTGGAGGTCCTTCTCATCACGACGACGGGCGTCGTCATCCGCGTGCCGCTCGACCAGATCCGCGGGCTGTCCCGCGCGACGCAGGGTGTCAAGGTGATGGCAACGGGCGACGCCGCGATCGCCTCGATCGCCACTTTCGCGGGCGCGCAGACCCAGACGGAGATGAAGCTCTAGGGGTCGCACCGCGCGCCTGGTGGACCGCCTGCCTGTGCCTGCAGCGGCCGAAAGGCGGTCAGCCTCGTAGCGATCGCGAACGCTCGGCGTTGTGTCCGGCGGGCCATCGCTGGTACGGTGCGCTCGACAAGCGTTCGACCGGAAGCCGGCTCGATCCTGGAAGGGGAAGGGCACTTGATCGCGCTGGAAGACGTCAGCAAGCGCTACCCCAACGGGACCTACGCGCTCAGGGATATCGACCTCCGCGTCGAGGCCGGCGGATTCGTCTTCGTCGTCGGCTCCTCCGGCGCGGGGAAGTCGACGCTGAACCGCCTCCTCATCCGGGACGAGCTGCCGAGCACCGGCCGCGTCACCGTCGACGGCCAGGACGTCGCGCGCCTGCCGCGTTCGAAGGTCCCCCTCCTCCGGCGGGAGGTCGGCGTCGTGTTCCAGGACTTCAAGCTCCTGCAGACGAAGACGGTCTTCGAGAACGTCGCCTTCGCGCTCATCGTCACGGGCCACGACGGCCGCACGGTGCGCGACGAGACCGAGCGCGCCTTGGCCCTCGTCGGCTTGGCGTCGCGCCGTGACCACTTCCCGCGCGAGCTGTCGGGGGGCGAGCAGCAGCGGACCGCGATCGCGCGCACGCTCGTCATGCACCCGAAGGTCCTCATCGCCGACGAGCCCACCGGGAATCTCGATCCGGTCACGACGTGGGAGATCATCAAGCTCCTCGTTCGCGTCAACGAGCTGGGCACGACGGTGATCGTCGCCACGCACAACGCCGAGATCGTCAACGCGCTCCGCCGTCGCGTCGTCCACCTCGACCACGGCCGCGTCATCCGCGACGAGGCCGAAGGGGTGTACGCCGCGTGACCCGGGTCGCGTACGTCGTCACGGCGGCCTGGCAGGGCTTCACGCGATCGACCTACATGACCGTCGCGTCGACGATCACCGTCGCGCTCATGCTCTTGCTCTTCGCCTTCTTCGTCGTGACCGACCGCGGGCTCCAGTCGGCCGTCGCGCTCCTCGAGTCGAAGGTCGAGCTCGTCGCGTACCTATCCGACAACGCGAAGCTCTCGCAGATCCTCGACCTCAAGGCGCGGATCGAGCGCGACCCCGCCGTCTCGCACGTCGACTACGTGAGCAAGGACGACGCGATGAAGCAGCTCAAGGACCTCGCCGCGAGCCGGCCGGACATCGGCCCCATCGCTGACACGGGCACGAACCCGCTGCCGGCGTCGCTCGAGATCAAGCTCGCGAACGCCCAGGACAGCGCTCGCGTCGCCGCGGAGCTGAGGGCGGAGATCGGGAGCGGCGTCGTCACCGACGTCGCCGACAACCCGCAGGTCGTCGACAAGCTCCTCACGATCACGCGCGTCCTGTCGATCGGCGGCCTCGCCGTCCTCGCGATGATGCTGTTCGTCGCCCTCTTCGTCATCGTCAACACGATCCGCATCGCGGTCCACGCGCGCAGGGACGAGATCGAGATCATGCAGCTCGTCGGCGCCACGGACCGGCTCGTCGCGGCCCCGTTCGTGATCGAGGGCATGCTCGTCGGCGTCTTCGGCGCGGTCGTCGCTCTGCTCGCGCTCCTCGCGGCCTACGGGCCCGTCGCGACCGCGCTCATCCAGTTCCT
>JAJYLV010000030.1:19399-21829 GCA_021787445.1 Chloroflexota bacterium
AGCAGGAGCTCGAGCGCGCCATCCAGGTCTCGCGCTCGACCGCCGACCAGTATCGCCAGCAGGCGAGCACCTACCAGTCCGCGGTCGACGCCGCGAGCGGCAGGATCGCGGAGCTCGCGGCGCAGCAGGAGCAGGCGCAAAGCCAGGCGGACATCCTGAAGATCAAGATCCAGATCACAGAGGAGCAGCTCGCGCTCGTCGCCTTCCAGATCGCCGACACGCAGTCGCTCGTCACGGCACTGAACGCGGAATCCGCGGCCCAACAGCGCGAGCTCGCTCAGCGGCAGCAGATCTATGCGACGCACCTGCGCCTGACGTACCTCGAGTCGCGCGTCAGCCCGCTGGAGATGCTCCTCTCCTCCAGCTCGCTCGCCGACTTCGTCACGCGGGTCGAGAACATGGTCATCGTCGACCGCCAGGACCGCCTGCTCGTCGACGAGATCCGGCAGCTGCAGGACTCGACGAAGAAGAAGCAGGACCAGGTCGCGACCGACCTGAAGGAGATCGACGGCCTGCAGAAGCAGATCGAGGTCCAGAAGGTCACCCTCGCGCAGCAGAAGACGCAGTACGACCAGATGGTCGCGGCGGCGGCGGCGTCGATCGACGAGCAGGGCTCGCTCGCGCAGCAGGCGGCGACCCAGCGCGATGCGGCGCTCGGACAGAAATACCAAGCCGACCAGCAGACGAGCGACCTGAACCAGAAGCTGCAGGACGCGCAGGCGCAATACGAGCAGCTTGCCGCCGAGCTCGCCGCGAAGTCGGGGCTCGCGGTCTGGACCGGGCGACTCGTCAACTGGCCCGTCAACGGCGTGATCACGCAGGGCTTCGGACCGACCTCGTTCTGGGGCGAGCCGTCGGCCTGGTACAACGGCGTCTGGTACCCGCACTTCCACAACGGCCTCGATATCGCCGCTCCGATGTACACGCCCATCGTTGCCCCGGCCGCCGGGCGCGTCGTCACCGTCGGCAAGCCCTACCTCGCGTGGGGCGACAGCGCGGAGATCGTGATCATCGCCCACGGCGGCAACTTCTCGACGCTGTACGGCCACCTCGACGACAGCGCTCGCCCGCCTGTCGTCAGCGTCGGCCAGTGGGTGCGCGCCGGGCAGATCATCGGCTACGTCGGCATGACGGGTTGGACGACGGGTCCGCACCTTCACTTCATGACGATCGTCGACGGCCACGCGCAGGACCCGCTGGCCTACCTGCCGCCGCGATGATGTCCCGCTCGACCTCGCTCCTCCTTATCGTCGTCGTCGTGCTGAGCGTGGCCTTCACTGCCCTCACGATCGCCGACGCCGCGACGCCCGCCCTCAGGTAGCGACCGCGTGGCACGCGCCCGGCTGATCCTCGCCGCCCTGGCCGCCGTCACGCTCGTCGCGACGGACGTGGCGCCCGCGTCGGCTTCGGTCGATCCGCCACGCGCGCAGGCGAGCGCCGGCGTGAGCGCTTTCGACGGCCACCTCGCGACGTGGCCGGTCGACGGCCCGATCACCTCGCCGTTCGCGCCGCGCTGGGGCGGCTTCCACGACGGCCTCGACATCGCGGCGCCGCTGTACACCCCGATCCGCGCCGCCGCGGCCGGCCGCGTCGTGACCGCCGGGAAGCCGTACCTCGCGTACGGGGACACCGGGGAGGTCGTGATCATCGCCCACAGCAGCACGTTCCTGACGCTCTACGCGCACATGGACGACACGCTCCGCCCGCCGACGGTCCGGCCGGGCGAGATGGTCTCGGCCGGGCAGGTCATCGGGTACGTCGGCGTGACCGGCTGGACGACGGGGCCGCACGTCCACTTCATGACGATCGTGAGCGCGCGCCCGATGGACCCGCTGCGCTTCCTCCCGCCGCGCTGAGGACGGCTCGTTCGCAGGCGGCGTGAGGGCGGGTCACGCAGCCGCCGGCGGGGTGCGAACGAGCCGTCATTGACGCCCGTCAGACCGGATGCGAGGATGGGTCACGTAGGAAAGGAGGTGATGTGAAGTGCCGGATGCCAGTGGGAAACCTATGACCCGCGGCGACGCACTTCAGGACTCCTTGTCAGCTGAGGTGATCGCGATCTAGCGGGTCGTAGGTGACCCCCTGGAAGAGCGGCGGCAGCGATGCCGCCGCTCTTTCTTTTTGCCCCGCATAGTCTCAGCGGATGCCGCGCGCGAAGGAGACGAAGGCCAAGGCCGAGGAGGCGGAGACGGGCATCAAGCTCGTCGCCGACAACCGGCGCGCCTTCTTCAACTACGCCATCGACGAGAAGGTCGAGGCCGGCCTCGCGCTGACGGGCAGCGAGATCAAGTCGGTGCGCGAGGGGCGCGTCGACCTGCGCGACGGATACGCCAAGATCGACGGCGGACAGGCCTACCTCCGCAACGTCCGCATCGCGCGCTGGCCGCAGGCCTCGGCGTGGGAGCCGGACGATCCCATGCGCGTCCGCCG
>JAJYLV010000140.1 GCA_021787445.1 Chloroflexota bacterium
GGCTTCTGCTTCGCGACGAAGGCGTGGTAGGCGCGCTCGAAGTCGTTCGTCTGCATCGCGATGGCCTGCGCCTGCGCCTCGGACTCGATCGCCTCGTCGAGGCCCATGTCCCACTCCTTGTGGAGCTGCCGCTTGGTGAGGCCGTTCGCGAACGTCGGACCGTCGGCGATCTGCCGCGCGAGCTCCTGCGCGTCGGCGAGCACCGTCTCGGGAGCGCAGACGCGGTTGTAGAACCCCCAGCGCTCCGCCTCGTCGCCGCTCATCGAGCGACCGGTGTAGAGAAGCTCGCTCGCGCGGCCTTGGCCGATCGCGCGCGGGAGCATCGTGCACGCGCCCATGTCGCAGCCGGCGAGCCCGACGCGGTTGAACAGGAACGCCACCTTGCTGCGCGCGGTCCCCAGGCGCAGATCCGACGAGAGCGCGACGATCGCACCCGCGCCGGCGCAGATCCCGTCGATCGCGGCGACGATCGGCTGGGGGCACGCGCGCATCGCCTTCACCAGGTCGCCCGTCATCCGCGTGAAGCGGAGCTTCCCCAGAAGGTCCATGCGGACGAGCGGCCCGATGATCTCGTTGACGTCGCCGCCGGAACAGAAGTTGCCGCCGGCGCCCGTCACGACGACGGCCTTCACGTCGCTCACGTAGACCAGCTGCCGGAAGGTGTCGCGCAGCTCGGCGTAGCTCTCGAACGTGAGCGGGTTCTTCTTGTCCGGCCTATTGAGGGTGATCGTCGCGACCTTCCCTTCGACCGACCACCCGAAGTGCACCGGCCGGAAGTCCGCCGCCTTCGCCGTGACCGCCATCGGCACCTGGTCCTGGACCGCCATCACATGACCTCCCCGCCCGCGACGCCGATCGACTGCCCGGTGATCGCCGCGGACGTCGGCAGGCAGAGCCAGCCGACGGCCTGCGCGACCTCCGCCGGCGTGACGAGCCGCCCGAGCGGGTTCATCCGCTCGAGGGACGTGCGCGCCTGCTCCGGGGTCCGCCCGGTCGTCTCGACGATGTTTGTGATCGTTCGCTGTGTCATTGCCGTGTCCACGTACGTCGGGCACACGGCGTTCACGGTCACGCCGCTCGGCGCCATCTCGAGAGCGAGCGCCCGCGTGAGCCCGACGAGGCCGTGCTTCGCGGCGCAGTACGCGCTCATGTACTTGTAGCCGCGGAGGCCCGCGGTGCTCGCGACGTTCACGATGCGGCCCCACTTCTCGGCGACCGCACCGGGCACCACCTCGGCGGCGCAGAGGAACGCCCCCGTGAGGTCGACGTCGAGCGTGCGCCGCCACAGCCTGAGGTCGGTCTTCACGAAGGGAGCGCTCTCGCCGATGCCCGCGGCGTTGACGAGGATGGTCGGTGTGCCGAGCTCCGCGCGCGCTCGCGCGAACGCCGCACGGACGCTCGCCGGGTCGGTGACGTCGACGGCAACGGCCGCCGTAAGCGCGGACGGGAGAGCGGCGCGGCGCGCCTCGAGCGTCGTGGTGGTCCGCCCCATGAGGGTGACGCGGGCGCCCGAACGCGCCAGCTCCGACACGATCGCCGCGCCGATGTCGCCACCCGCGCCGGTCACGACGGCGTGGCGATCTTTCAGAGGGATGTCAGCCACGCTCGCACTGTGCTGGGCCGGTGGGCCGCTCGGGATGGGCCGTTAGACCTCATCCGGCGATGCCGGAGGCACCGCGCGGTCAAGCGGTGGCGCGCAGCCGATAACGCTGGATCTTTCCCGTCGAGGTCTTCGGAAGCTCCGGACGGAACTCGATCCAGCGCGGGTACTTGTACGGCGCGAGGCGCTTCTTGACGAACGTCTGGAGCTCCGCGGCGAGCTCGGCGCTCGGCGCGCGGCCGTCCTTGAGGACGACGTACGCGCAGGGCTTCACGAGTGCGTCATGGTCGGCACGGCCGACGACCCCTACCTCGAGCACGGCGGGATGCTCGATGAGGCACGCCTCGACCTCGAGCGGCGACACCCAGATGCCGCCGACCTTCAGCATGTCGTCGCTGCGGCCCGCATGCGTGAAGTAGCCGTCCGCGTCGACGACGTACTTATCGCCGGTGACGATCCAGTCGCCCATGAACGTCCGCTTCGTGCGCGCGCGGTCGCGCCAGTAGTACGCGGCCGTCGATCCGCCACGGACCCACAGGTCGCCGACCTCGCCGGGCGACACCGGCTCCCCCTGCGCGTCCACCACGCGCGCCTCGTACCCGGGGAGGACGCGGCCGGACGCGCCGGCACGGACGTGGCCGGTCATGTTCGAGATCGCGATGTAGCCGATCTCCGTCGAGCCGATGCCGTCGAGGATCTCCAGCCCGAAGCGCGAGCGCCAGCGATCGAAGAGCGGCGCCGGGAGCGCCTCGCCCGCGGAGATGCACATCCGCACGGACGACATGTCCGCAGCGTTCCCCTCCTCCTCGTACGCCAGGGCGGCGGCGTAGGCCGTCGGCACGGCGTACACGAGGGTCGGACGCTCGCGCGCGATGAGGTCGAACACGACGTTCGGCGTCGGGCGGCCGGCCTCGAGGATGACGGTGGCGCCCGCCTGCAGCGGGATGAGCAGGGAGTTGCCGAGTCCGTACGAGAAGAAGAGCTTCGACACGCTGAAGGTCCGGTCCTCGGGACCGATCCCCACGACGTGCCGGCCGTGCCCCTCGCGTGGGAACGCCGCGCCGCGCTGCGTATGGACGACCGCCTTGGGGCGTCCCGTCGTTCCGCTCGAGTACTGCCAGAAGCACCAGTCGTCCTCGCCCGTCGGCACGCTCCGCGTGACGCGCTCGGCCGAGCGCAGCAGCTCCTCGTACGAGCGCCACCCGCCGGAGACGACGCCGCCCGCGACGACGAGATGCCGCGAGCCGGGGAGATCGCGCACCGCCGCGTCGACCTTTCCGGCGTGCTCCGACGACGCGACGACCGCCTTCGCGCCGCAGTTCTCGAGCTGGTACCGGATGTCCGGCGGCAGCAGCCCGGTGCTGAAGGTGACGGGCACCGCGCCGATGCGGACGGCGCCGAGGAAGGCCGCGATGAACTCGGGTCCGTCGTTCAGGACGAGGGCGACGCGCTCCTCGACGCCGATCCCGAGCTCGCGGAGGAGGCCGGCCGTCCCGTTGACGAGGTCGGCGAGCTCCGCGTACGTGATCGTGCGGCCGCCGCAGCGCAGAGCGGAGCGGCCGCCGCGTCCGGCGCCGAGGTGCGCGTCGATGCACGCCTCGGTGAGGTTGAAGCGCGCGGTGTCGTCCATCGCTAAGCCCCCTTAGCCCTCAGTGTGCGACGGCGCCTGCGGGCGGGCCACCAGGCCCGCCCGCTCACGACGCGCGAGCGCCTCGCCGATCGTGTCCGGCGCCGCCTCGATCGCGCGGTCGAACGCCGCGATCGCTTCCGTCGTACGTCCGAGCTCGCGCACCGCGACGCCCTCGAGGTAGCCGAGGAACGCGCGCTCCTCGGCGGGGAGCCCGGCGGCCTCCGTGCGCAGCAGGCGCAGCGGTCCGATGGCCGCGGAGGCGTCCGCGCGCCGCGCCGCGGCGATCGCGGCCAGCGCGTGAGCCATCGCGCTCCGCGCCGCCGTCGCGCTCACGTCGGCACGACCGGCGAGCTCGGCGGCGAGCGCGATCCCGGCGGCACGGTCGCCGCCGAGGGCGACGAGCTCGCTCCAGGCCAGTGCGAGGCGCACATCGACGGCGCGCGGCACGAGCCCCGAGGCGCGGCGCGCGTCGCCGCCGCGGTTCAGCGCGGCATACGACGCGACGAGCGTCGTCGCGACGACGACGTCGTCGCCGTACGAGCGCGAGGCGTGCTCGAGGAGAGAGGCCGCCGAGAGCGGATCGCCGCGCCGGTAGAGGGTGAGGCCGGCGGCGCGCTGCACCGGCGCGAGGTCCGGATACACGTCGAGCAGCGGCGCGAGGAGCGCGCGCGCCTTCTCGAGGTCGCCCGCGGCGAGCGCGCGATCCGCGCGCGCGACCTCCGCGAGGAAGAGGAAGTGGCGCACGAGGTACGCGACGTACGAGGCGACGAAGAGGACGACCGACGCGGCGAGGACGAAGACCGCGGCGCGGCCGCGGGCGACGAGCTCGACGACGCCGGCAATGACGAGAAGGGCCGCACCCGCGAGCCACGCCGCCCGGATGAGCGGGTGCGCGCCGGGCGTGACGCGACGCATCACTTCTCTTCGAGGAGTCCTTGCGCGATCACCATCCGCTGGATCTCGCTCGTGCCCTCGTAGATGCGCGCGATCCGAGCATCGCGGTAGGCGCGCTCGATCCACAGCTCCTTCATGTAGCCCATGCCGCCGTGGATCTGCAGGGCGGCGTCGGCGACGCGCCCGAGCGTCTCGGTCGCGAACAGCTTCGCCATCGC
>JAJYLV010000141.1 GCA_021787445.1 Chloroflexota bacterium
AGTGTGACCGACCATATATTGACAGAGACTCCTATTTAGGAGTAACACGCATGGCAGTCACCGAAGGGAGGTGGACTGCCATGCGGCGGGACCTCGGCGCGCGGAAGTGGTGGGCGCTGGGTGCCCTGGCGCTCTCTCTCCTGGCCATCGGGCTCGATGCGACCGTGCTCAATCTGGCGTTGCCGACCCTGGCCAAGGCGCTCGGCGCCTCGAGCGACGAGCTGCAGTGGTTCGTCGCCGCGTACACGCTCGTGCTGGCCGCGGGGATGCTGCCCGCCGGCGTGCTGGGGGACCGTTTCGGGCGGAAGGTCCTGCTCGTGGCGGCGCTCGTCGCGTTCGGCGTGGGATCCATCGCCTCGGCCTACGCGGGTACGCCGGCGGCGTTCACCGCGGCACGCGCCCTCATGGGTCTCGGCGCGGCCTTCGCGGTCGTCATGACCCTCTCGGTCATCACGGTCCTGTTCGACGAGGCGGAGCGGCCGCGCGCCATCGGCATCTGGGCGGCCGCCAACTTCCTCGCCATGCCGATCGGCCCCCTCCTGGGGGGCTGGATCCTGACGAACGTCTGGTGGGGCTGGGTCTTCCTCATCAACGTGCCCGTGACGGCGCTGGGCGTCGTCGCGGTGCTCGCGTTCGTGCCGGAGTCGCGCAGCTCCGAGCGCACGAGCCTCGATCCGCTCGGGATGCTCGCCTCCGCCGCCGGGCTGGCGCTCCTGACGTACGGGTTCATCGACGCGGGCGAGCTGTCGTGGAGCGACGCGACCGCCCTCAGGTCGATCGCCGCGGGCGTGGCGCTGCTGGCGATGCTCGTTCTCTGGGAGCGCCGCCTCGCTCGTGCCGGCGGTCAGCCGCTCGTGGACCTCGAGCTCTTCGGCGCGCGCGGGTTCGCGTCGGGGACCGTTCTCGCGGCGCTGACGATCCTCGCGATGTTCGGCGGTCTCTTCGCGATCCCGCAGTACTTCCAGGCGGTCGTCGGGCTCGATCCGCAGGCGACGGGCCTGTGGCTGCTCCCCATGATCTTTGGCCTCGTCGCCGGCGCCGTCCCCGCCGATCGCATCGCGGCACGCGCGGGGCCGCACGTCGTCGTCGCGGCCGGCCTCTTCATCCTCGGCGCGTCGGCCGCGGTCGGGTCCACGACCGTCGCCGGCGAGGCGGACGCGACGACGGCGGGGTGGATCTGCGGGATGGGCTTGGGCATGGGGCTCGCGCTCGCGACGGCGGCGTCGGCCGCGCTGGTCGAGATCACACCGGAGAAGGGCGGCGTTGCCTCGGGGCTGATGCAGACGGTGCAGAAGGTCGCCGCCCCGTTCGGCGTCGCGATACTCGGGTCGATCCTCAACGAGGGCTATCGGAGCGGCCTCCAGGGGACCGCTCTGCCCGCGTCCGCGGCGGCGGCCGCCCAGAAGAGCGTGTTCGCCGGACTCGCCGTCGCGCAGCAGCTCCGATCGTCGGCGCTCGCCGGGGCGGTGAGGGGCGCCTTCGTGATCGGAATGGACCACGTCCTCCTCGCCTCCGCCGTCCTCGCGGTCCTCGCCGCCGCCGCCTCCCTCGCGTTCATGCCCCGCCGCGCGGTCCGGTCGGAGAGCCGTACGATCGCGGCGTGAGCTCTGGCGCCGACGCGCGGACGGCTCACCGGCCGTCCGCGCCCGCCCGCCCCGGACTGCGCGAGCGGAAGAAGGCGAAGACGCGTGCCGCGATCCAGCGGCACGCGCTCCGCCTCTTCAAGAAGCGCGGCTATGACGAGACGACGGTCGAGGACATCGCGGAGGCGGCCGAGGTCTCGCCCAGCACCTTCTTCCGCTACTTCCCGACGAAAGAGGACGTCGTCATGTACGACGTCTTCGATCCGGTCCTCCTGGCCTCCTTGCGCTCGCAGCCGCACGGTCTGGACCCGGTCCGCGCCATGCGCGCGGCGATGCGCCAGGTCTTCAGGGACATGGACGAGGAGGACCGCGAGGACCTCCTGGAACGCGAAGCGCTCTTCCGCCTCGTCCCCGACCTGCGTGCCCGCATGATGGACGAGCTCCTCCGGACGGTGAGCGTTCTCGCGCGCATCATCGCCGAGCGCACCGGCCGGCGCGCGGGCGACCTCGGCGTCCGCGTCGTCGCCGGCGCCATCATCGGTGCCCTCATCAGCGCGTGGCTGACGGAGGAGGGCGAGAGCCTCGGCGTGGACATCTACCGCGGCATGGACCGCGCGCTCGAGAAGCTGGAGTCCGGTCTCTCGCTGTAGCCCGACGCGCGGAGGCGCGCAGCGGCTACTTCAGCGTGAGTAGGTAGGTGACGATCTTGTCGATCGTCGCGTCGTCCAGACCGAGGGTCGGCATGATCGTCCCCGGCTTCACCTTCTGCGGGTCCTTGATCCAGGTGTGGAGGTTCTGCGCGTTCACCGGCTTGAGGATGCCGACGATGCTGTCGAGGGACGCGATGTGCGTGAGCTCGGGCCCGACCTTGCCCTGCGCCGACGTTCCCGCGATGGTGTGGCACCCCGCGCAGGGGAGCGAGAGGAACAGCTGACGGCCGGCCGCCACCTGGGGCCCGCCCGCCGCCGCCGCTTCATTCGCGCTCTTCACCGCGCTCGCGACCCACGCCGCGTACTGGTCCTTGGGGTGCGCGACGACGTTGATGAGCATGTCGGCGTGTCCGCTGCCGCAGAACTCGGCGCACTGGCCCTTGTACGTCCCGGGGTGATCGGCCTCGATCCACAGCGTCGTCGTCCGCCCGGGCACCGCGTCCTTCTGACCGCCGAGCGGCGGGATGTAGAAGGCGTGGATGACGTCCTGAGACGTGATGTCGAGCTTGATCTTCGTGTTGGCGGGGATGTGGAGGTCCGTCGCCGTCGTGAGGATGCTGCCGTCGGCGAGCTTGTATTGGGGCTCGTTCGGGTACCGGTAGCTGAACTGCCACTGCCGGGCGATGACCGTGATCGTCATCGCGGTGCCGGTGTTCACGTCGTTGAGGACGAGCAGGCGCTGGAACGACAGCACGGAGAAGGTCACGACCATGAGCGTCGGGATGACCGTCCACGCCAGCTCGAGGAGGTTGTTCCCGTGGAACTGCTTCGCCGGCACGCCGGGCCGCTCGCGGAAGCGGATGCCGGCGTAGATGAGGCCGCCGTCGACGACGATCAGGACGATCACCGCCGCGGCGAACATGATCCAGTAGAGCGGGGCGATCTCCCGGGCGACGGGACCCGCGGGATCCGTGGTCCACGGAGGCTGGATCGGCATGCGCGATGAGACTAGGACAGGAAATGGCGCGATGCCAGATCGCGGGCGCAAGGGACTTTCGCACGATATCGTGGGGCCCGATGGCTGAACGCGACCACGGTGAGCGCTACACGCCGGGGCTGCCGGGCGAGGAGGAGATCCACGTCCCGAGCCCGACGATCGCGCCGGCGACGATCGCCCTCGGCGTGCTCTTCCTCGCATTCGGCGTCGCCGGGATCTCGTCGCGCGCGCCGCAGGCGCTGCGCGGCGCGTCGCCGGTCCTCCTCGTCGTCGGCCTCGTGCTCGTCGTCGTCGGGCTGGCGACCTGGCTCATCAACGACGCGCGAGAGTTCACGAGCGCCGACGGCCATGGCGGCCACTAGCCCGGTGCAGGCGACCGAGCGGACCGTCGTCCGCGGCCGGCGGCAGACGCCGTCCGAGGCGCGTCTGCCCGAGAACGAGACGGGGATGGACGCTCAGCCCAGCCGGTTCCCGCCGGGGATGTGGGCGGTCATCCTCTTCATCTCTTCCGAGGTCATGTTCTTCAGCGCCCTCTTCACCGCGTACTTCTATCTGCGCGCGCGCATCCCGGCCTGGGAGCCCGTTTTCCAGCGCTGCGCCGCCGCGCAGTGCGACAAGCCGGCGTGGGACGCGACGACGAACATCCTCGGCCTCGCGGTGCCTCTCGCGCTGGTCAACACGATCGTCCTCGTCGCCTCGAGCATCTGGATGCAGCTCGCGGTCAACGCGATCAAGAAGGACCGCCGGCGTGCGGCGATCAGGTGGCTGGCGATCACCGTCGCGAGCGGGGTGTGGTTCATCCTCGGCCAAGGCTACGAGTACACGCACCTGGGCTTCCTGCCGAGCAACGGCGTGTTCGCCGGGGTCTTCTTCACGCTGACGGGCTTCCACGCCGCGCACGTGACGGGCGGGATCCTCGCGAACTCATTGACGCTCTTCCGGACGACGAAGGGGCACTTCTCCTCGAAGCGCCACATGCTGTTCGAGGGGGCGAGCATCTACTGGCACTTCGTCGACATCGTCTGGATCGGCCTCTTCACGACCATCTACATCATCGGCTGACCCCCGCTACCGCCCCTGCGCGAGCAGGCG
>JAJYLV010000142.1 GCA_021787445.1 Chloroflexota bacterium
CTACTTCCCGATCTTCGCCTTCGCGTCCGCGTAGAGCTGCCGCACCATCGGCGCTGCGGGGTGGTACTGGCCGACCTCGAGGTAGACCGTCCACACGTCGACCGCCTCGGCGTACTTCTTCTGCTCGTAGAAGACGAACCCCTTGAGGAAGAGCGCGTCGGGATCGCGCGCGTCGATGGCGAGGACCTTGTCCGCGGCGACGAGCGCGCCGTCGAGGGAGCCCGACTGGAAGAGGATGAGGCCGAGGCCGTTGAGGGCCGCGATGTTCTTCGGGTCGAGCGCGAGGACGTTCTTGTACTGATCCGCGGCGTCGCTCGTGCGGCCGGCCTGCTCGTACGCCTGAGCGAGGGCGAGCCGCGTGGGGACGTCGTCCGGATGGGCGCGCGCCTGCGCCTCGAGCTCGCTCGTCCCCGGCGCGGACTGCGGCGTGTTGCCCGTGATCGTCTCTCCCGGCGCGCGGTCGCCCGCGGACGCCGGCAGGACGGCGATGACGACGACCGCCACGATCCCGGCGAGGAGCGCCGCGACGATGAACGTGCGCACGGGGGCGAGCGTCGCCGCCGGCACGTCGGGCGCGAACGCGGAGGCCTCGATACGCGCCCGTAGACGCGCCTCGTCGGCCGGGTCGATCGTCCCGGCGGCGCGCGCGAACTCGAGGTCGCGCAGCGAGCTGACCGCGCGCGCGACGTCGTCGCGCCGGTCGGGGCGCTCGAGCGGCCACCGCGCGTGACCCAGGAGCGGACGGAGCACGAGCAGGAAGCCCGCGACCATCCCGGCGACGAGGACGACGCTGGTCATCATTCCGCCGGCTCCTCGAGCGCGCGCTCACGCAGGAGCGCGAGCTGCGCCTCGGTGGGCGCCGCCGGCGGCGGGGCGGCGCGGCGCATCCGCACCGCCACGATCGCGCTCCCGGCGACGACGACGGCCAGCGGGACGAGCCAGATGGCGCCGCGCGGGTCGAAGAGCGGCGGCGCGAGGAAGATCCAGTCGCCGTAGGCGGCGCGGAACTCCGCGCGGATCTGGTCGTCCGTCCACCCTTGCTGGACGCGCTGCGCGACGAGCTGGCGCATCTGTCGCGCCGTGTCCGACGGGGAGTCCTCGACGGAGAGGCCCTGGCACACGGGGCAGCGCAGCTCCGACGACAGGCGCGCGACGCGGTCCGCCGGGCTCTCGGCGCGCGGGACCGCGGCGACGGCGACCGCGACGGCGACGGCGAGCAAGCCGATGAGGATCGCGATGCGCGCGGTCATTCGGCGCTCGCCGGCGAGCTCGCGGGCACGGGCGCGACGACGACCGCGCGGCGCCGTGGCCGCGGCTCGGGGAGGGCCGCGAGCAGCGCGCCCAGCCCGACGATGGCCCCGCCGATCCAGAGCCACGACACCAGGGGGATGACCTTGATCGAGATCGTCGCCCAGGCGCGGCTGCGCGCGTCGTAGGCCGCGAGGATCGCGTATACGTCGTCCCCCGCGGTCGAGCGGATGCCCGGCGATCCGACGGCGCTCGTGCTGTTGGGGTAGTAGTCGAGGGCTGTGGTGAGCGGGACGCTCGAGCCGCCGTCGACGATGCGGAGGTCGGCGACGACGCGCTGCCGCTGCGGCTGCGCCACGTCGTGCAGGCCCTCGAAGACGATCGTGCGCGAGCCGACCTGCATCGAGCCTCCCGGAGCGAGCGTCGCGTCCTTCTGCACCGCCATCGACTGGCTCATCGCGACCGCGAGCGCCACCACGGCGATGCCCACGTGCACGACGTAGCCGCCGTAGCGCCGCCCGTTGCGGCGGAAGAGATTGACGAAGGCCACCGCCGGAGGCTCGCCGTGCAGCGTCCGCCGCGCGTGGACCCCGCGCACCATCTCCTGCACGACGGTCCCGACGACGAACGCCGCGAGCGCGAACGCGAGGACGGGCGCGGCGCCGCGCAGGCCGACGAGCAGGGCGGCGATCCCGCCGCCGGCCGCGGCGAGGATGGGCGCGCTGAACTGGCGCTCGAGCGTCGCGCGCGACGCGCCGTGCCACGGCAGCTGCGGCCCGACGCCCATGAGGAACAGGAGGGCCAGCGCGAGCGGGACGTCGACGGTGTCGAAGTACGGTGACCCGATCGAGACCTGGTCGCCGCTGACGGCCTCGACGATGAGCGGATAGAGCGTCCCGAGCAGCACGGTGAGCGTCGCGGCCACGAAGAGGACGTTCTGGAAGAGGAAGATCGCCTCGCGCGAGAGCGGCGTCCCCATCGTCTCGCGGTCCGCGAGCCGCGGCGCCCGCCACAGGAGCAGGCCGACGGAGAACACGAGGATGGCGGCGAGGTAGCCCAGGAGGAGCGGACCGATCGCCGACTCGGAGAACGAGTGGACGGAGTTGATGACGCCGCTGCGCGTGAGGAACGTCCCCAGGATCGTGAGCGCGAACGCGCCGATGACGAGCGCGAGGTTCCACGTCCGGAGCATGCGGCGCTTCTCCTCGACCATCACCGAGTGGAGGTACGCGGTCGCCGCGAGCCAGGGCATGATCGCCGCGTTCTCGACGGGATCCCACGCCCAGTAGCCGCCCCATCCGAGCACGGCGTACGACCACCAGGCGCCGGCGACGATCCCGACGCCCAGGAGAGCCCACGCGACGAGCGCGGAGCGGCGCGTCGCGGTGATCCAGCGGTCGCCCGACTCGCCGAGGATGAGCGACGCGACCGCGTAGGCGAACGGGATGGAGAACAGGACGTAGCCGAGGTAGAGGAGCGGCGGGTGCAGCCCCATGAGCCAGTGGTCCTGAAGGAGCGGGTTGGGGCCGCTCCCGTCCGCGGGGACGGGGTCGATGCGGACGAACGGGTCGGCCGCGGGAGTGACGACGAGCACGAGGAAGAACGAGAGCATCGCGAAGAGGATCGCCAGGGCGGTCGACGCGAGCCGCGGGAGGTCGCGCGTCCCGCGCCACGCGACGAAGGCGACCGCGCCGGCGAGGATCGTCGTCCACAGGAGGATCGACCCCTGCAGCGATGCCCACAGCGAGATGGCGCTGAAGTACGGCGGCGTCTCGCGCGCGTTGTTCAGCGCAACGTACTGGAGCGAGAAGTCGTGCGTGAGGAGCGCGCCGATCATCGCGGCGGACGCCAGCGCGACGAGGACGAACGCGCAGAGGGCGCTCCAGCGCGCGCTCCCGAGGAACCGCGCGTCGCGCTCGCGCGCGGCGAACGCGGCCGAGACGAGCCCCCACAAGGCGAGCGGCAGCGCCGCGCGGAGCGCGCCGGAGCCGACGTCGCCCCAGCTCACGGCGGCGGCGTGCGGTGCGGCGGCGTCGCGCTCGGGCTCGGCGCCGTGTAGACCTCGTCGTGCTTCGCGAGCACCTGCGTCGCGCGGAACGTGCCGTCGGCGGCGAAGTAGCCCTCCACGACGGCCCCCGCGTCCTCGCGCAGGAGCGCGGGCGGCGCGCCCCTGCCGATGACGATCACGCGCGTCACGCCGTCCCCCAGGATGAAGCGCAGGTCCTGCGTCGCGGCGTCGTAGTGGAGGCTCCCGACCTCGACGAGCCCGCCGAGGCGTGTCGTCGTTCCCGGCGGGAGATGCTTCTGCGCGGCCTCGGTGGGGGTGAAGTAGTAGACCGCGGACGAGCCGACGTTCTGGAAGGCGACGTATCCGATCCCGATCGCGACGGCGAGCACCGTGATCGCGAGGAGCCTCCGCTCGCTGACGCCTCCCCCTCGGCGGCGAGCGGCGCTAGCGACGGACACGCAGCGAGACGATGTAGGCGGCGAGCGATCCCCACACGATCAGGTACGCGGCGACGATGAAGCCGACGTTCGCGTCCATCGCCTATGTCCCCCTCGCCTCGAGGATCCTCTCCTGCCGCGCGCGCTCGATCGCGACGCGCCCCACCATCATCCAGACGTAGAGCAGGGTGAACGCGAGCATGCCGGTCATGAGCGCCGCGAGCATCCGGTCGTCGAGCGTCGGGTCCCCGCCCGGACGCAGGACGGTCGGCAGCTGGTGGAGGGAGTTCATCCACAGGACGGAGAGGTGGACGATCGGGATGTTCACGACGGCGACGATGCCGACGACCGCGGCGCGCGTCGCACGACCCTCGAGGTCGGTCGAGAGGCCGCGCAGGAGGAGGTAGCCGACGTACATGACGAACATCACGGCGGTCGTGACGAGCCGAGGGTCCCACGTCCACCACACGCCCCACGTCGGCTTCGCCCAGATCGACCCGGCGACGAGGCACAGCCCGGTGAAGAGCACGCCGATCTCGGCGGACGAGACGGCGATCGCGTCGAAGATGGGCCTCTTCGTCCACAGCCAGCCGACGCTCGCGAGGAAGAC
>JAJYLV010000143.1 GCA_021787445.1 Chloroflexota bacterium
GACGTCGGCCTTCTTGCCCGCCGGGACCTTCGCGCCGAGGCCGACGATCTTGTTCACGTGGAAGAAGGGCAGGAAGACGCCGGCGATCTCGCCGACGGCGAGGGCGGTCCCGCCGAGGAACCCGATCCGCAGCAGCTGACGGCGCTTGAGGCGCGAGATCAGACCTCCGGCGTGGATGGAGGACTCGCCCTGCGGACGGATCATCGGACCGCTCCTTTCATTGGATCGTGGGAGGCAGGGCCCACGGCGGGTAGAGGTCCATGCCCGGGCCGCGCATCGAGGTCCCCACGAACGTGAGGACGACGTAGACGAAGACGAAGCCGGTGAAGAGCGCGATCATCTTGCCCCGCGTGTTCGCGCCGAAGAGCTTGTCCACCAGGAGCACGAGCAGGGCCGAGAGGCCGAGCATCACCGCGATCGGGATGAGCCAGTTCGGGAAGAGCTGCTTGCCGCCCGGAAGGTGGTCGCCCGCCCACTCGATGTACCCGGCCTTCTTGAGGAGGTAGTCGATGAAGATGAGGGCGAAGGTGAGGACGGTCGTGTACACGGCCGAGAACTGGAAGATCCGCAGGCCGGTCTTGTCGGTGAAGTAGCGCCCGACGCCCTCGCGGCTGCGGTCGATGTAGGGGATGAGCGGAAGGAAGACGAACAGCAGGACCGTCGGGACGATGACCCCCGCGAGCGCCTTGTCCATGTGCAGGAGGAGCTCCTGCAGGTTGAGCAGGTACCAGGGCGCCTTCGACGGGTTCGGCGTGTGGTCGGGATTCGCGATGTCCTGCAGCGGCGCGTTGAAGAGCGCGGAGACGACGAAGAGGCCGACGAGCCACAGCATCGCGACGATGAACTCGATGACCAGGAGGTGCGGCCACACCATCGCCGTGTCCTCGACGCGCTTGTCGACGCGGATGACCGCGTCCTGGCGCACGAAGGCGAGCAGGCGGAGGCGCTTCTCCTGCCCGGGGTACGGCTGTGGCCCCAGAGACGGCATCTACAGCGGCCCGCTGATCCCGCCGTCCTTGCGGATCCGCCAGAAGTGGATGGCCATGAGGAATCCGGTGAGGACGGGTAATCCGACGACGTGCAGGACGTAGAAGCGGAGCAGCGCGTTCGGCCCGAGCTCGTAGCCGCCGAAGAGCAGGTAGCTGACCTCGTTCCCGATGAACGGGGTCGCGGCCGCGATGTTGTAGCCGACGGTGACCGCCCAGAACGCGAGCTGGTCCCACGGGAGGAGATATCCCGTGTACGACAGCATGATCGTGAGGAAGAAGAGCAGGACGCCGACGACCCAGTTGAACTCACGCGGCGGCTTGTACGAGCCGGTGTAGAAGACGCGCGCCATGTGGAGGAACACGGTGATGACCATGCCGTGCGCCGCCCAGCGGTGCATGTTCCGCAGCAGCTGGCCGAACACGACGACCGTCTCGAGGTCCTTGATGTCGGAGTACGCGAGGTCGGTCGTCGGGTGGTAATAGAACATGAGGAGCGTGCCGGTGAGCGTGAGGACGAGGAAGAGGAAGAACGAGAGACCGCCCATGCACCACGTGTAGGGGATCGCGAGCGCGTGTCGGCGCACCTTGACCGGGTGCAGGTGCAGGAAGACGTTCGTGAAGACGGTGAGCGACTGGTTCTTCCGCGAGTCGGGGTAGCCGTGCCGGAAGAACGAGCGCCAGACGTACGTCCTGCGGAGCCAGTCCCATGCCTGGGTCGGTAGGTCCAGCACGCCCCTCTCTCTCCTTCGCTCGGATCAGTGGGTCCGCGCCACGTCGCGGGACGAGGCCACCGTCCGCGCATCGCCGACGTCCGGGCCGTGGCCGTTCCCGTCGTGTCCGCTCCGTGCGTCCTTGTATCCGGCCGCGCGACGAGGATCGTACCTGGGCAGTGGCCGCGATGCCTTGTGCGCGGCGACGGTCAGGTCGAGGTGGATCTCGTCGTCGATGGACTCCTCCGGGAGGTTCCGCCCGATCGAGGGGGCGATCCCCCCGTACCGGTTCATCGTGATGGCGTCCGTCGGGCAGCGGATGACACAGAGTGCGCAGCGTATGCAGGCGGTCTCGTCGAGGAGGAAGGCGACGCCCTGCGGCCACTGCTTGGCCTCGCTCACCGCCGGGATCGCGCCGTCGTCGACGATGTCGCCCATGTCCACGATGTGGATGACGTCCATCGGGCAGACGTCGACGCAGCCGCCGCAGATGATGCACAGCTCGCCGATGATCTCGATGTTGAAGTTGCACTTGAGGCAGCGGTCGCCCTCGGCCACCGCCTGCGCCGCGGTGTAGCCGCGGTTCGTCTCGAGGAAGAGGCCCCGCCGCTCGGGCTTCGTCAGCTTGGGCATCTCCTGCCGCGGGATCCGGTCGTAGTCGGCGGACATGTTGTGGAACACGCGCGCGAGCTCGCCCTCCATCGAGATGATCCCGAGGTTGTCGGGCGTGCTCGAGCGCCGCAGGGTCACGATCTCGTGGTACTCGGGGACGTTCGCGGTGAGAGCCTCGGCGTCGATGAAGCGCGCGACCTGCTGCGCCGCGGCGCGGCCCTCCGCGACGGCCTCGATGATGGTCGTCGGGCCCGTCCGGTAGTCGCCGGCCATGAAGATCTTCCGCACCTTGGTCTGGAAGGTGTCCGGATCGATCTCCAGGTCGCGGACGCGCTTCACGCGGAACTCCGGGATGTCGGAGAGGAAGGTGGCGTCGGGCGACTGGCCCAGGGCGAGGAGGACGGTGTCGCAGGGGATCTCGAACTCCGAGCCCTCGATGGCGATCGGCGTCCGCCGGCCGGCGCGGTCGGGCTCGCCCAGCTTGTTGCGGACGAACGTCACGGCGCGCACGTGGCCCTTCTCGTCCGTGAGGACCTCGACGGGGCTCGCGAGGTAGACGAAGCGGATGTCCTCGCGCTGCGTCTCCGTCAGCTCCTCCTCGTCGACGACCATCTCCTCGCGGCCGCGGCGGTAGACGACGGTCACCTCCTCGGCGCCGAGACGCCACGCCGTGGACGAGCAGTCCATGGCCGTGTAGCCGCCGCCGAGGACGATGACGCGGCGTCCGACCTCGACGGGACGGCTGCGGTAGGCACGCTCGAGGAAGACGATCCCGCCGATGACACCCTCCGCGTCCTCGCCCGGCACGCCGATGTAGTTCGGCACGAAGCAGCCGGCGGTGACGAGGACGGCGTCGAAGCCGTCGCAGAGCTGAGAGAGCTTCACGTCTCGACCGACGTAGGTCGAGAGGCGCAGCTCGACGTTGTCGTTCACGATCCCGCGGATGTCGCGGTCGATGACCTCGCGCGGCAGGCGGAAGGGAGGGACCCCGGCGAGCGCCGTGCCACCGGCCTGGTCGAGCGCGTCGTAGACGGTGACGGCGAACCCCAGCTTGGCGAGGTCGCTCGCGGCGGAGAGCCCGGCGCAGCCCGCGCCGACGATCGCGACGCGCTTCGACGGTGGACCGAAGACCGGCGGCGGAGGCTGCGTGTAGGCGCGGCCGTCCACTTTCACGTTGGCGTGCGCCCACTCCGACAGAAAGCGCTTCATGTAGCGGATGGAGAGCGGCTTGTCGACCTCCTTGCGCCGGCACGCCGTCTCGCACGGGGCGGCGCAGACCGAGCCGCACACGGAGGCGAAGGGGTTGGGGTCCAGGGCGAGCTCCCAGGCCTTCTCGAACTCGCCGAACGCCGCGAGGTTCAGGTAGCCGCGGCAGTTCGTCTTGACCGGGCAGGCCTCCTGGCAGGGGATGTTGTCCTGATACCAGGACGGACCCACCTCGACGACCTGGTAAAGCTCCTTCATGGAGCCCATCTCTCCTCTGTCATGCCGCGCTCGTCATGCTACCGGCGTGTAGTACAACGTCAAACCAGTGTCAGAAGCCCGGATCGTCGAGAGAAAACGGCGCTTGGACGGATCGGTCGTCGAGTTCGAGTGCGTGCCGTCGCTCGTTCGTCCGGGCAGCCGCGCCGTCATCCGCTACCTCATACAAAAGAAGCGCGCGCTCGAGGGGACCTCTCTCGTCCTTCCGGCGGGCACGCTGACGATCGGCCACTTCTGGGTCGACCGCCCGTACAACGTCTACCACTGGCTCGATGGCGGCCGCACGCTCGCCTATTACTGCAGCATCGCCCGCGACACCACGGTCGCCGAGGACGAGGTCGCCTACACCGACCTGGTCGTGGACGTCCTCCT
>JAJYLV010000003.1:0-19440 GCA_021787445.1 Chloroflexota bacterium
TCCCCGACCGCCGCGAGCGCGGCCTCGTCGACCTCGCCGCGCTGGTACCCGCCGATCGCGTCCTTCAGCCGCGCGGGACGGAGAAGGCTACCGACCTGGTCGACGCGCAGCTCGTCGAGCGGACCCATTCCGCGGCGAACGTAGCGCATCGCCCGCACCCCGCGAGCGGCAGGGGCGCCCCCGCGGTCCGCGGGTCGGCCGGTCCCGGGCGTCCCGCCCGCCCTACTCCGCGGCGATCACCGCCACGTGACGGATGCCGACGCCCTTGCGCAGCTCGTCGAAGCCCTCGTTGACCTGATCGAGCGTGTGGCGGTGCGTCACGAGCGCCGCGGCGTCCAGCTTCCCGCGCTTCACGAGGTCCATGACGACGGGGAAGTCGATGGGGCGTGAGCCGAGCGTCCCGATGACGGAGAGCTCGCGGTACATGACGCGGCCGCTCTGCAGGGTCATCGGCTTCGCGCTCGAGCCGAGGAAGATGGCGCGCGCGCCCGTCCGCAGCGACGCGACGGCGGTCTCCTGCGTCTCGGGCCGCCCGATGGCCTCGATCGCGACCTCGACGCCGCCGCCGCCCGCCTCCTTGCGGATGCGCTTCGGGGCGTCGTCGCCCCTTCCGTCGATCGCGGCGGAGGCGCCGAACTGGAGCGCGAGCTCGAGCTTCTTCGGGTCGATGTCGACGGCGAGGACCCGCGCGCCGACCATCGAGGCGACCTGGACGAGGCTGAGGCCGAGCCCGCCGCAGCCGACGATGGCGACGACCTCGCCAGGCTGGATCTGCGCGCGGCGCACGACGGCGTTGAACGCGGTCGTGAGCGCGTCCGACACCACGCTCATCTCGACGAGCGGGAGCCCGTCGGGGACGGGGAAGGCGTCGCGCGAGGTCGTCACGACGTAGTCGGCGAAGCCGCCGTCGATGTTGTTGCCGAGCATCTTCTGGTCGCTGCACACGTTCTCGCGCCCGGTGCGGCAGAGGATGCACGCGCCACACGTCGTCTCGGGCGCGAGGAGGACGGCCGTGCCGAGGCGCTTCGGGTCGACGCCCGCACCGACGCGCACGACGTGCCCCGAGACCTCATGGCCGAGGACCAGCGGCGGCTGCTTGAACGTCGGGACGCCGTGGTCGAGGTAGTGGAGGTCGCTGTGGCACAGGCCGCAGGCGACCACCTTCACGAGGATCTCGCCCGGACCGGGCTCGGGGACGGGCCAGTCGCGGATCTCGAGCGGCTTGCCGCCGCCGGTGAAGATCGCCGCGCGCATGGTCTTGGGGAGGTCCTTGAGGTCGAGGGAGATGGCCGGAATGGTGGTCGTCATGGCGCCGACGCTATGGACAGATCGTGTCCGAGCGGTGTCTAGGAACGGTCGGACGCCTCGTCCGGCTTCTCGTCCTCGCGCTCCCCGCCCTTCTTCCCGACACCATCGCGCTCGAGGACGTCGGCGGCGAGATGCAGCCAGCGGAGCATGCGCTGAACGTCCTGGTCGTTCTCGAGGTCGATCGGGTCTCGGTCGGGTGGGCGCGACACATTCAGCTCCGATGCAGCAACGCGAGTGCCCCGGCCATCGTGAGGCCGGGAGGCTGCCGGAAAAGACGGCGAACTGTTACACGGGCCGCACCGTCATGAGCACGGTGATGAGGACCGCGGCGCCGAGGATCGCGCCGTCCAGATAGTCGATCCGTCGATCCGCGGCCCGGTACTCGGTGCCTGAGCCGCCGTCGCGGGCGAGCTCGAGGCGGAGGCGAGAGAGCGGCCGGTAGGGTCCGAACCCGAGCGCCATGAGCAGGACCAAGAGCGCGATCGAGACCCACACCCAGGCGGCGCCGAAGGGGATGCCGAGCGCGAGGACGAGAGCGACGCCCGTGATCGCGCAGAGGAGATACGAGGGGATCGTCACCCAGCGGTCGACGAAGCGGACACCGGTGAGAGTGAACGCGAGCGACGAGCCGTCGCGCTCGGCGAGGCGCGTCCAAATGGGAAAGGTCAGGTTGGTGCCGAGCGCGGCGATCGCCAGCAGGATGTGCAGCACGCGCAGCAGCGAGATCATGACGCCTGGGGATGCTAGATGTGCTGGCCGCCGTCGACGCTGAGCACCTGCCCGGTGATGTGTCCCGCGGCCGGCCCGGCGAGGAAGGCGACGGCGTGCGCGATGTCCTCGACGGTGCCCAGGTGGCCGACGACCGTCTCGGCCAGCGACTTCGCGCGCGCCTCCGCGGGCATCGCCACGGCCATCGCGGTCTCGATGAGCCCGGGCGCGACGACGTTCGCGGTGATGCCGAAGCCGCCGACCTCGCGCGCCACCGTCTTCGTCAGCCCGATGAGGCCGGCCTTCGCCGCGGTGTAGTTCGACTGCCCGAACTTCCCGCGCAGCGCGTTGATCGAGGCGATGTTCACGATGCGGCCCCACCCCGCCGCGCGCATGATCGGGACCGCGGCGCGGATGAGGCGGAACGCGGAGGTGAGGTCGGTGTCGATGACCTCCGCCCATTGCTCGTCCGTCATCTTCCACACGACGGAGTCGCGGTTGACGCCGGCATTGTTCACCAGGACGTCGAGGCGGCCGAAGATGTCCTTCGCCGCCTGCGCGACGTGGGCGGCGGCGCCCGCCTCCCGCATGTCGGCCCGCTGGGCGACGGCCCGCCGCCCCGCGCCGTCGACGGAGGCGATCGTGGAGCGGGCCCCGTCGTCGTCCGAGCGGTAGGTGAAGACGATGTCGGCTCCACGCGCCGCGAGCTCCCGGACGATGGCCTGACCGATCCCCTTCGACCCGCCGGTGACGATGGCGACGCGGCCCTCCAGCTCACGCTGGGCCACGGGGGCCGGAGCGGTGAGGGTCATGCCCTCACCCTCCGTTCGCCGGAAGCGCGGCGCCGCACTTGCCGCAGAAGGCGAAGGCCGCGGGAAGACCCTCGGCCTTGCACTTGGGGCAGGTGCGGGCGTTGGGGCCCCAGACGAACTCGCTCGACCCGCCGGACGCCGCGCGCTCGCGGATCCCGACGCGGTCGGCCTTGCGCTTCTGGGTGAAGGCCGTCATTCCTTCGTACGGCTCGAGCGCCGCGAAGTGGAGCGACAGCCAGTCCTTCGCGTGGGGTCCGGTCATCGACCACACGAAGTCCTTCCAGAAGTTCGCCTGCGTCTTCGTGTAGCGCATGCACTCGGGGAAGGTATCGACGAGCTTCGCCGCGAGCTTGGCGACCGCGTCGTCGAGCTGCTCCTTGGGCACGACCTGGTTGACGAGGCCCCAGTCGAGGGCGGTCTTGGCGTCGATGAACTCGCAGGTCATGAGCATCTCGCGCGCGCGACGGTCACCGATGATGATGGGCAGCCACTGCGTGGCGCCTCCGGCCGCGACGCTCCCGACCTGCACGCCGACCTGCTTGAAGCGCGCGTGCTCGGCCGCGATGGCGAGGTCGCACGCGGAGTTCATCTCGTTGCCGCCGCCGACGGCCATCCCGTTGACCCGGGCGATCGTCGGCTTGCCGCAGTCCTTGATCGAGTCGATGGCGTCGATGAAGTAGCTCATGTACTTCCAGTAGTCGCGCGGCCGCTTGGTGTAGTCCGCCGCGTACTCCTTGACGTCGCCGCCGGTGCAGAAGGCGGTCTCCCCCGCTCCGGTGAGGACGCCGACGGCGATGTGGTCGTCGCGCGAGATGTCCTTGAACGCCGCCGCGATCTCGCTCAGCGTCGCGACCGTGTAGGAGTTGTAGGCCTCGGGGCGGTCGATGGTCACCGTCGCGACCCAGCCGTCCTTCGTGTAGAGGATGTCCTTGAACCCGAGCTCGCTCGGGGCGTGCGGTGCGATGACGCTCATGCCGCTCTCCTCTCCTCGCCGGCACGCGTGGAGCGCTGCAAGCCGAGGAGCGCGGCGCCGAGCGCGGCGACGAGGTCGGGGTCGGCGGCGACGTTCACGGGCATGCCGAGCGCCGTTTCGAGCGCCTTGACCATGCCGCTCTGCCTGGCCATGCCCCCGACGAACGTGACCTCCGGCTCGATCCCGACGCGCTTCAGCAGCTGCTGCGCGCGCTGACCGAGCGAGTTGTGGACGCCGCGGATGATGTTCTCGACCGAGTGGCCGGCGGTGACGAGGTTGATGATCTCGGACTCGGCGAAGACGGCGCACACGGAGGAGATCTCCTGCGCCGATTCCGCGCGCTCCGAGAGCGAGCCGAGGTCGTCGAGCTTGACCTCGAGGTAGCGCGCGGTGCGCTCGGCGAACCCGCCGGCGCCGGCGGCGCACTTGTCGTTCGAGCGGAACTCCTTCACCCGCCCGCCGGGCAGGATGCGGATGGCGCGCGTGCTCTGCGCGCCGATGTCGATGACGCAGTGGGTGTTCGGGAAGAGGTGCGCCGCGCCCCGCGCCACCGTCGTGATGTCGGTGATCTGGATGTCGCGGAAGGTCACGTTGTACCGGCCGAGTCCGGTCGTCGCGACGTAGTCGACGTCGCTTCGCCTCGCCCCGGCCATCGCGACGGCCCTGTCGACGACCTCGTTGGCGAGGCCCTCGAAGTCGGGACGCATACGCGCGAGGGCGTTGCCGCGCATGACGCCGCTGCGGTCGATGACGACCGCCTTCGCGCTGCGGGCTCCCATGTCGACGCCAGCGATGAGGCTCATCTTCGCCCTCCTATGCGACCGCGGCGGGCGCGGCCTGCATGCGCTCCAGCGCGAAGACCGCCGCGCCGATGGCCCCGGTGTAGTGCGAGTCGCCGCTCGCGTTGAGCGACAGTCCGAGCTTCTCCTCGATCGCGCGGCGCATGCCCACGTTGCGGGAGACGCCGCCGGTGAAGGTCACCTCGTCCTTCGCGCCCACGCGGCGCACGAGGGCGACGGTGCGGGACGCGATGGCGGAGTGGACGCCCGCGAGGATGTCGTCGATCTTCTTGCCCTGGGCCATGTACGAGAGGATGTCCGACTCGACGAAGACGGTGCACACCGTGGAGAGGCGCACCGGGTTCTTCGCGGTGAGGGACTTCTCGCCCATCTGCGACACGTCCATGCCGCACGCTTCGGCCGAGTTCGTGAGGAACCGCCCGCTCCCGGCGGCGCACTTGTCGTTCATCGCGAAGTCGAGCACCTCGCCGCGGTCGGAGACGGCGATGGCCTTCGTGTCCTGGCCACCGATGTCGATGACGGTCCGCGTGTTCGGGAAGATCGACCACGCCCCCTTGGCGTGGCAGCCGATCTCGGTGACCTGCGCGTCGCCGAACGCGACGTTGAACCGGCCGTACCCGGTGCCGATGACGTAGCCGACCTGCTCGCGGTGGACCCCCGCCGCCTGGAGGGCCTGCTCATAGGCGCGCTCCGCGGCGCGCACGAGGTACGCGCCCGTGTCGGTGAGGGCACGCGCGACGATCTTGCCGTTCTCGTCGAGGATCACGGCCTTCGTCTGCGTCGACCCGACGTCGACGCCGGCGCTGTATCTGCCGCTTCCGTTGCTCATGCCGCTTTCCCTCCGGTGATGCGCCTCTGCTCCAGCGCCTCGAAGAACGCGTCGATGCGGTTGCGCAGCTGCGCCTGCGAGAAGTAGCGCGGGTCCTCGAGGTCCGACTCGATGAGCAGCGTCGGCAGGTCGCGGTCGTGCACGAAGTGCTCCCGCATGTCGCCCTGCCCCGCGGAGAAGAGGCGGCAGCTCTTCACCGAGTGGATGACGAGCGCGTCGGCGTTCCACTCCGTCGCGTACCGCCAGATCTGGTCGTAGCGCTGGAGCATCGAGCGGTTGCAGAGGTTCGCCTCGATCATGTGCTTGGCCACGCTCTCGAACGGGTGCGCGGGATCGTGGCGGAACCCGAACTCCCAGATCCCGCCGACCGTCGCGTACGTCGACGCGACGGCGACGGCGCCCCAGCGGCTGAACATGTCACGGAAGACGCGGAGGAAGGGCCACGGGGGCGGCCCCTCGATGACGATGCGGAACTTCTCGCCGCCGGGGATCGCGGCCTCCGCGCGGTCGGCCTTCGCCGTCATCTCCTCGAGCGCCTTCTCGAAGAAGTCGACGGCCTCCTCCGTGCCGCGGAGGCAGTAGAGCGGCGCCATCATCGTCACCGAGTCGAAGTACGCGTCGTACGGCGTCGGGCGCTTCTTCGTGAGGTCGCGGATCTGCGACCACAGCTCGCCGACGCGCGACGAGCGCTCGACGATCTTGACGAACTTGTCCTCGTCGAACGGCGTCCCGGTGACCTTCTCGAGGAGCGTGACGAGCTCCTTGAGCTGCGCGACGACGTACTCGACGTCGCCCTCGGCGGGCTCGCCGTCCTTCGTCCGCATGAACGGGATGTCGATGTTGACGGCGGGAGAGCCGACCTTCTCGGCGAGGTGCTCGAACCAGTTGAGGTAGACGTTGCACCCGACGTAGTTGCAGACCAGGACGTCGGGCTTGGGGATCGTGGCGAACGGCGTCTTCCCGCCGTTCTCCCACATCCCGATGTCGGCCTTCACGTACGCGCAGTTGTCCGTCGAGTATCCGAGCTCCTCCGCCTTCTGGATGAGCGGGAGCGAGTTCTTGCGGACGGCGAGCTGGAGCGCGTTGATCTCGGGGAACACGGGGATCATGTCGAACGCGCGGAGGACCTCGACGGGATTGCCGGCGATGAGGAGCTGCGCGCTCCGGCCCGCCCCGCCCTCCGCGATGCTGGTGAGGTCCGCGTAGTACTTGTTCATGAGCTGCTTCTGCAGCTCATGAACGGTGCCCTGGTACTTGATCGCGGGAGCCGCGGCCTTGGTGTCGGCGGCCGCCTTCTTCGTCGGTGTCGCGGTCGTTGCTGGCGTCATGACGCTTTCGCCTCCGCAAAGAGCATCGACTCGACGAACGTCTCGACCTCGCTGCGGATGCGGTCGTACAGCCACATCTTCTCTTCGAACTCGAGCATGAGGTGCGGGATCGAGCTCGCCTCGAGTGCCTTCCGATAGAGCGCGTAGTCGAACAGGCCGGGCTCGCAGAACTTCGCGCCGAGGAAGATGACGGCGTCGGCACGGTTGGCCCTCGCCGTCTCGATGAGGCCCTGCGCGCGCGGCTTGCGCAGGTCGTGCTTCGGGCTGAGGTGGTGCGAGTCGTTCACGTACGCCTCGGCGAGCGCGAGGAAGGGGTCGCCGTCGGTCTTCACGGGGTGGCGCTGCGAGCGCCAGCCGAGGAGGAAATCGTCGTCGACGATGTAGCACCCGGCCTGCTCGAGGCTCTCGATGAGCTCGAGGGGCGGCTGCTCGCAGAAGGACCCGGCGAGGACGACCCGGATGCGATCCTTCGGCCGCTCGGTCCTCTTGATCGCGCCGGCGAGGGCGGCCTCGAAGATGGGCGCGACCTCCTTCGGATCCATCAGGGTCGCCAGGCGCGAGAGCGTGTAGAGCTCGCTCGTCGAGATACGCTCGGGAGACGAGCTGCGGAGCGCGTAGAGCTGCCGCTGCAGCTCGCGCACGCGGTCGTAGGCGGCGATCGCCGCGGCCAGGTCCGCGTCGCGCACGGGACGCCCGGCGATGGCGCTCAGCTCCTGCGCCACGCGGCGCAGCTCGCCGGCCATGTACTGCGGAGCCTGCGGCGACTGGAAGTTCTGGGGCAGATGGACGAAGACGGCCGGGCGCTGCGGGAAGTTCCGCCCCATCACGCTCGCCAGGTTCCGGGCCGGGTCGCAGATGGAGTGGAACATGAGGCCGTCGAGGACGTCGAGCTTGCCGATGAAGCCGAGCTCGAGCGTGCTCTTCACGATGGAGCAGATGAACGACTGGAAACGCGAGTCCGCGTTCGCGATCTCGATGCGGTTGCCGCCGCCGAAGAGCCCGATCGGAAGCATCCCGAGCGCGTACGGCACCTCGACGGGCGCGTACACCGGGAAGCATCCGATGACCTTGCCCCCGGTGCGGTCCCGCCACTCGCGGACCGTCGGGTACTCGCGGTCCTCGATGACGTCGCGGTAGGTCTCGAAGGTCATCGTCATAGCGAACACCCCAAACAACTGAGCGGTTCGTCGCGGAAGCCGAGCTGCCGGAAGAAGGGCGCGAGGACGCGGTCGTGCACCGGCACGAGCGTGTAGACGTGGGCCGCGCCGAGCGCGGCCGCTCGACGGAGGAGCTCGCCGAGGATGGTGCGGCCGAGGCCCGCGCCGCGGTGGTCGAGATCGATCCCGAAGGCCTCGACCCAGGCCACCGGCCTCGGCAGGCCGAACCCGGTGCGGACCTCCCCCGCGGCGTACCCGACGATATGGCCGTCGGCGATCGTCCCGACGGCGATGGCGTGCGGGCGCTCGAAGAAGGCCACCCACTGCGCGACCGTCTCGCTTCCGCCGAGCTTCTGCGAAAGCGCGGCCAGTGCCTCCGCGTCGGCGACGGTCAGCGATCTGGGTCGGAGCTGGGTGCCGGATGCGGCCATATGGGCACCGTACGGACGAAGATCGTCCGTTCGATGTCAGTCGCGGTCCTTCCGTACCTCGATCGCGAGGAGGGTGCTGCCGCCATCGACGTGCACCGCGGTGTGCGACAGGTCGACGTCGATGAACGACCCGTTCGATCGCACGCACATCGGCACGCGAGGGATGGCCCCGCCGCCGGCGAGGACCGCGCGTCCGAGGCATGTCGGACCGGTGATCGTCGTGCCCTCGGGCGTGCGGCACCCCATGACCTCTTCACACGATCGACCGACCAGATCCTCGCGCTCGAGCGCCCGCACGGCGGCGCGGTTCGCGGCGCGGATGCGCATGCTCGGGTCGACGACGAGAAGGCCCTCGGTCACGGCGTCGAGGACGCTGTTGGCGACGTCGGGTGGGAGCGCCGCCGCCGCCTCCGTCGCGGCGAGACGGTAGCCGATGCCGTACACGGCCTCGATGTAGCGGTGGTGGTCCTTGCCCACGCCGAGGCGGCGACGCAGACGCGAGATGTGCAGATCCACCGCGCGCTCCGAGGGCGGCTCGTCGTCGATCGCCGCGATCCGCGCGAGCAGCTGAGAGCGGTGCAGCGTGGCCCCGCGCGCCTCCATGAGCGCACGGAGGATGGCGAACTGTTGCGGCGTCAGGGTGATGCCGCGGCCGCCGACGCGCACCTCGTGGAGCGGCACGTCGAGGACGAGGTCGCGGTGCCGCAGGACGGGACCTTGATCGCCGTCCCCGCGTTCGCGCCGGTACAGCGATCGCGCGCGCGCCGCGACCTCGCTCGGGTCGAGCGGCGGGCCCGCGACGTCCGCGGCGCCGGCGGAGAAGGCGCCGCGACGAACGAGCGTGTCGCCGCGACGGTCGAGAGCGAGGACCGCGGTCCCGGGGCGGCTGCCCATGGCGTGGAGCAGCTCCCATCCGCGGCCGCTCTCCATCCCCAGGTCGACGACGACGACCGCCGGGCGATGGAACGCGGCAGCCTCGAGGGCGGCCCGCACGCTGCGCGCGGAGACGACGAGGAGGTCTTCCACGCGCAGGGCCTCGCGCAGCCTCCCGAGGAGATCGAGATCGTCCTCGGCGACCAGGACCGGCCCACCGTCGTGCTGCGCGGCCATCTTGTCCGAACAATGTCCGCGCCACTCGGCCGTGGAATAGGGACCTACGGCCGAACGCTATAGGCCGTCCGTCCCGGGCAGTCCGGGACCGGCTGCGGAGTGCGCTCGACAGCGACGGTAGCGGCCTGCTTGTGTGCTACCCGGCGGCGGTGCCCGCACCGTTACGAGGCGGCCGCGACGTGCCTAGGGGTTGCCCATCCAGCGCTGCATCTGGTCCGTCGATCCGAGGAGCATGTTCGCCGCGCGGACGATGCTCTCGCCGGCGTCGACCATCCCCGTCGATGCGTCCTGCAGCGTCTTCGCGTCGGCGGCGTTGATGATCCCGCTCGAGATCCCGGGAGCCATGTCGAGCGTGATCGACTGCATGACGCGGCCGTGCTCGGCGGTCGCCTGGCCGTCCTGTTTCAGCTGCTCCCAGCGGGCCTCCAGCGCGGCGACCGGGATGTTCCGACCGCTGTGCAGGGGATCGCTGGCCGCGACCGCGGCGTCGTCCCGTACCTGCGCGGCGAGGTCGTGCAGCGTCTTTCCGTCGGAGATGAGGTGCTGTCCGTACGCGATCCAGGTCAGTCGATCCGCCGCGGTCGACGCCTGCGCGGCCTGCGTCACGCGCTCGCCGACGGTGGTCATGGCGTTGGCGTGCGCGTCGATGAGCGGCGCCGTCGCGGTCAGCGTGCCCGCGACGTCCGTCTCGTCCGCCGGAGCGGCGGAGAGCCCGACGACGGCGAGGATCGCGGCGAAGGGGATCACGACGAGCAGAAGCGCGAGCGGCGGGCCGAAGCGCCGGTGCCACACGTTGGGTCGCGGGAGGGCCGGAACGTGTACAGCCACCTTTACTCCTCCGGCGTCCGACGCTACGCGCGGGCTGGGGCGGGAAGAAGCGCTATCAGACCCCAGGGCATGAGGCGGACGGCCCCTCCGCTCGGGTCCTTCGGCGGGGACGGCACCCCGCGAACGGATGGGACCGAGAGTCACCTGATCGGGCCGCGCCTGACCGCGCGCGTGCCCCGAGCAAGAGCGATCGAGGGCTGCTCGTCCGCTCTCGCGGGCGGCACCGGGCGGCGGACGCCTGAGGCTCCGAGCCTCCGGCGTCCCCGTCCCATCGTTGCGCGCCCTTTACGGCGTGATGAAGAACGCGAAGTGGAAGATCGGCAGCTGTTCGCCGGGGTGGTCCTGGAGCGCGGTGAGCTGCGGCAGCTTGTAGTTGGCGGGGTCCTTCTCGACCCCCTGGAAGATCCCGGGATACAGGTCGATGTAGTGCCAGCCGGGCGCGCCCGAGACCGTCAGGTAGATCGTCAGGTCACCCTTGCTCTGGAAGGCGCAGGCGTATCCGCTGTACGAGTTGTCGTAGTCGAGCATGTAGATCTGCTCGGTCTCGGTCCAGCCGACGCCCTTCAGGTGGACGGTCGTCTGCGTCCCGGATGGACCGCGGTCCACGCTCAGCGGGAAGGCGTTCGCCAGCACGTAGAGCTTGGTCGTGGCCACGGCCGCGCCGCCGACCTTCGCGGTGATCGTGTGGTAGCCGCCGAGGTCGTCCGGGACGCTGAACGGCCACGCGAAGGTGCCCGACGCGTCGGTCCGCGTCTTACCGATGGGGCTGGTGCGCTCCTCGAACCCGGTGACCGACCGGTTCCCGACCTCGGTCGTCCACAGGAGGTCGACGTCGCTGTTCGCCGGCAGCCCCTTCGCCTGGAGCGTGATCGGCGCGCCGACGTTCGCACCGCCCGGGTCGGTCCAGATGCCGCGGGCGAGCGGTGCGGCCGGCAGCGTCGTGAAGGACTGCGTGGAAGCGGGGCTCGGCAGGACCGCGGGGCCGTCCGTGACCGTGAACCGCAGGTGCGGGAACGGCCGCGACGCGACCCTCGGCTGCTGGTTCGGATTCAGATACGGTGGCCCGAAGTCACTGTGCCCGAGCGTGATGACGTGAACGCCCGGAGCTCCGGTCGCGGGGATGACGAACTTCGCGTGTCCGTCGGTCGTCACCGACGAGACCCAGCCCGTGTACTTGTTGTCGTAGTCGAGCTCGAAGCTGTTCTGGTAGGCCTGGTAGCCGATCCCCTTGACCTCGACCGTGATCGGCGTTCCGACGGGGCCGCTCGCCGGATCGATCGTCGTGACCATGTCGACGTCGAAGAGGCTCTTGTTGCGGATCACCTTTTCCGCATCCACCACCATCACGTCATGGCCGTAGCCGAAGCCGTGCGGCACCGCGAAGGTCGCGACGAAGGCGCCCGCCGCATCCGTCGTGACGCTCTCCAGCGGAACGTCGACGATCCGCGCGTCGCGCCCGATGTACTTGCTGCGGTCGGGCGAGAGCTTCCACTCCACCTTGCCGGTGGACCACATCAGGTCGTACCTGGTCCGCGGCGTCAGCCCCGAGGCGGTCGCCGTCACCTTCGTGTCCCAGGGTCCGTGCGTGGGCGCGACGGCGAACGTTCCGGTGACGTCGATCGGCCGCAGCGACGCCGACGCGGCCGGCGCACCCGATCCCCGAGGTGCCTCCGTCGACGGCGCGGCCGCGGCGGACGGGCGCTGCGATGAGGCGGGCGCGGCCTGGGAGCACGCTCCGGCGACCGCGGTCAGACCCAGAAGGACGCCCAGGATGGTGACGCGGCGGATCGGAGGCTTCATCGTTCTGCGTTCCTTCGCGGTCGGCGCGGCGGGGACGCTCCCCGCCGCGCGATCCGCTTCGCTTCGTTCCGTTACTGGCCGCGCGGGTAGTCCTGCCCCTTGGGCACGATCGTGAGCTCCGCGTTGGTCACCTTGAACTGGTCGAAGACGCCCACCGCGCCGTCGACGCTCGTTGCCGTGAGCTTGACCGGGAACAGACCGGTCGGGTAGGTCGCGGGCACCGTGTAGCCGACGGCCCACAGGTGGTCCGCGGGATCCTCCTTGGTGCCACCGTGCCCGCCGTACGCCAGCTTGTCGGTCTTCCCGTCCGGGTACGTGATCGTGAACGACTTGATCTGCTTGTCGTCCAGGTACTTGCCCGTCGCGGGGTCGACCACCTTCATCCGCCACACGATCCGGCTGCCTTGCGGGAACTTGTTGTCCTGCATGCAGCCGAGGATCGGCATTTCGGCCTTGGTGAGGCCGGCCGTCCCGCGGACCGTGTCACCGACGAGGATCAGGAACGTGGACTTCGCGGGCGCGGCCGACGCGGCCGCGGTCGGAGCCTGCGTGGCGGGTGCGACGGTCGCCGCGGCGGACGCGCCGGGACCTTCTCCGGTCGCCCCACCGCATGCGGCAGCGACGATGATGACCGCGACGCCCGAGGCGAGAGCGCGAGGGACCCAGTTGGTCATGCGATGACCCCCTTCTCTTTCTGTTCGCGGGCGCCGCGAGCGACGCCGCGTGCGGTGCCGATGAGCGCAAAGGCGATGAGCAGCCAGACGGCGAGGACGACGACCCCGACGCCGTAGGGCACGAGGTTGTAGAAGGCCGTTATCGCGGGGACGTGGTCGCGGTAGGCCGGCGCGGCGATCGCCGCGGTGAACGTCTCGCTGGCTTGACCGGACGCCACCTTCGCGATCCCGGAGGAGCGCGCCACGATCCGGTGGCTCCCCGTCGTCGCCGGGAGGTAGGTGAACGACGCGCTGCCGCTCGAGTCCGTCGTCGCCGTCCCGAGGAGCTCCTCACGGGGGCCGAAGAAGTCGACGGCCTCGTAGAAGCTGACCGTCGCGTCGCCGGCGGCCGCGCCCTCCGGCGTGCGGACCTCGGCGCCGACGACATACCCGTGGCTCGCGTTCGAGCTTGGGTGGACCGACAGCGCGAGGTGGGCGGCGTTCGGCGCCGCCGCGGCGGCGGGCTGCTGCGCGGCCGTGCCGCCGCTCTGGGAGCCCTGCCCGTTCGCCGGCGGAGCGACGAGGGAGCCGTTCGGGACCTGAAGGTGCACCGGCTCCGGGAAGATGTGGCCGTCCTCCAGGATGACGATCGATATGACGACGATCACCAAGGGGACCAGGATCCGCAAGGCTCTAGTCATCTCCGCCTCCCGCGTCCCCGGCGCCGTAGACGGGCGCGTACGCGGGGATGCGGTGCCGTGACGAGACCTCGTAACGGCCCTCGACCTCGTCGAGCTCGTGGACCGACATGACGGGGAAGAAGCGGAAGAAGACGATGAGCATGAGCGGGATCGCCGCCGCCGACCCGACGAGGATCGTGATCTCGACCCACGTCGGCTGGTACTGGCCCCACTCCCAGGGCATGATCGGATTGGCCATCCCGGGGACGACGATGAGGAAGCGCTTCAGCCACATCCCCGCGACGACGAGGACCGAGGCGACCGTCGCGCGCGCCACCGGGAAGCGTCCCGGCAGCGCGGCCAGGACCAGTGGCACGAGAAGGCCGCCGACGCTGAAGGACCAGAACTCCGGGGCGTACTGCCCGATGAAGAGCGACTGGAGGCCGCTGGTCGTGCCCGACTCGAACACGTAGCCGTCCGTGAGGAACTCGCTGATCATGAAGTAGAGGTAGCCGGCCCCCAGCGCGATGAGGAGGTAGGAGAGGTAGCGGAAGTGCTTGGCGACGATGAACTCCCCGAGCCCGTACACCTTCCGCAGCGCCGCGACGACGATGATCACGGCCGCGACGCCCGAGAACATGGCGGCGAGGACGAAGTACGGCGCGAAGATCGTGCTGTGCCACTCCGCTCGTGAGGTCACGGCGAAGAGCCACGCCAGCACGGAGTGCACGGAGACCGCGAGCGGGATGATGAGCACGGCCATGATCCCGATGCCACGGGCGAGGGCCCGTTCCTGGTCGGGCCGGCCCTTCCAGCCGAGGGAGAGCGCGTCGTAGATCCGTCCGAGGAGGCCCGCGCGCGCGCCGAGCGCCGCCTTCGCGACGGGAAGATCGGGGATCAGCGGCAGGTAGAGGAACACGAAGCTCGCGATCGCGTAGGACGTGACCGCGACGAGGTCCCACACGACGGGGGATCCCACCTGGCCGTAGCGCAGGATGTAGAGGAACCGGTCCGGCCGGCCGAGGTCGACGATCGGGTACACCGCGCCGACGAGGAGCGCCGCGACGGCCGTCGCCTCGGCGATCCGGGTGAGCGGCGCCCGCCACTTCGCGCCGGTGAGCCGCAGGATGGCGCTCGTCATCGCGCCGCCGTAGCTCATGCCGATGAAGAAGACGCAGTTGATGATGTAGAAGCCCCACGAGACCTTCTGGTTCAGCCCGGTCACCCAGAGGCCGTGCTGCACCTGGTAGATCCAGGCGTACACACCCGCGGCGACGAGCGCGCCGAGCACCATGACCGAGATCCAGAACTTGCGGTCGCCGCGACCGATCGGCCACACGGCCCGCTCGACGTAGAGAGCGCGCGTCCGTCTGTCCATCTAATTGTCCAGATCCTGGCCGTGGCCCGCGATGTAGTAGACGCGCGGGCTCGTGCCGAGCTCTTCCTTGTAGCGGAAGGCGTCGTTGTCCTTGATCAGCGACGAGAGGCGGACCGTGTCGCTGCCGTTCGTGGCGACGTCGGCGGTGAGGTCGCCGATCCAGAGCGCCTGCATCCCGCAGGCTTTCACGCACGCGGGCAGCTCGCCGTGATCGGTGTTGTGCACGCAGAGCATGCACTTCCCGACGGTCCCCTTGATCTGCGGGACCGGGAACTCGGGCGTCGGCTTCTGGAACGGGTTCGGCGCCGCCGGCGGGTCGCCGAAGTTGAAGTACCGCGCGCCGTAGGGGCACGCCGCCATGCACATGCGGCACCCGATGCAGCGCTCCTGATCGACCAGGATGACGCCCTCGTCCGTACGGAACGTCGCGGCGACGGGGCAGACGCGCAGACACGGCGCGTTCTCGCAGTGCATGCAGGGCCGCGGCATGTAGTAGGTCTCGCCGCTCTTGTCCTGGAGCTGGAAGACCTTGATCCACTCGAACGTCTTCGGGAGGTCGTGCTCGGTCTGGCACGCCTCCGTGCACTTCTTGCAGCCGTCGCAGCGCCGAAGGTCGATGACCATCGCCCACTGCCGCTTCGGCGTCGGCGCTGTGGCGCCCTTGGCCTCGGTGACGGCGATCGGCAGAAGCGGAGCCGCCGCAAGGCCTACCCCGCCAGCGACAAAGGCACTAAGAAGACGACGACGGGATGCTTCGCGCGGTCCGGTGGACTTCTGTGGATCCGCCATACGGGTGCAGCATCCGGCCCAGGCCTCTCATCACTGAAGCGGCATTCGGATCCTTCCGGGCAGTACGGATGGGGTGATGGGCGGGGACATGTGGCGGCGCGACGTTGGGTCGCTCGGGATGTCGAGGGGGGCCATACGGCATGACGCATACGGCGATCGGATGACAACGGATCGCGAGCGTGCCAGCGCCGAAAAGCGTAGGCGTCCGCGGGGCGAGCGTCTCACGCGGCGCGTCGCATCGCAAAGGTCCTCGACGATGAGGTCGGACGCGGCGACGCGAGGGATCGCGCCGGTGCTAGGAGCTCATCCCCCGACGTGCGGCGAATGCGGCGGCCTCGGCACGGCGGTGCAGTCCGAGCTTCTCGAGGATCCGGCTGACGTAGTTCTTCACCGTCTTCTCGGAGAGGAACAGCGCCTCGCCGATCTCACGGTTCGTCTTGCCGGTCGCGAGCTGCTCGAGGACGCGCCGCTCCTGGTCGGTGAGGGCGCCGAGCGCCGGATCCTCGTCGGCGCGACCTTTCCGGACGCGCTCGAGAACGCGCGCGGTGACGTCAGGGTCCAGCAGGGCGCGGCCGCGGGAGACCGTCTCGATGGCCTCGACGAGAGCCCGCGCGCGCGTCTGCTTGAGAAGGTAGCCGGACGCGCCCGCGACGATCGAGGCGTAGAGCGCTTCGTCGTCCGGGTAGGAGGTGAGCATGATCACGCGAGTGGCCGGGAGGATCTCGCGGATAGCGCGGCAGGCTTCGACCCCGCTCCCATCAGGGAGGCGAACGTCCATGATCACGACGTCGGGCGTCTCGCGGGCCGCGGCCTCGATAGCGTCGGCGGCGGTGCCGGCTTCGGCGACGACACGCATGTCCGAGCGGCCGGCAAGCAAGGTACGCAGGCCTTCGCGCACGACCTCATGGTCGTCACAGAGAAGGATGCGGACAGGTCGCTTGACCTCGGGTGGCGTAGGAGTCGTTTGCGCTGTTGCGGTCTGCATGGTCCGAGAGTGCCGGGACGGCCGGGCAGCGAACACTACCGACCGGCCCCTGTTCAGAGGGACCGTTGGGACTCGGTAGGGCTATACGTCCCCCTCCGCGGCAGGCGCGCGGGCTAGTACCTGGGCCGGCGCTTGGCCATGTATGCCGCCGCCTCCGCGCGCCGCGCCAGGCCAAGCTTGTCCAAAATGCGGCTGACGTAGTTCTTCACGGTCTTCTCGGACAGGAACATGATCTCGCCGATCTCTCGGTTGGTCTTGCCCTCGGCGACGTGCTCGAGGACCTTGCGCTCCTGATCCGTCAGCGACGCCAGCCCGGGATCCTCCTCGGGACCCTTCCGGACGCGCTCCAAGACCTTCCCCGTCACCGTGGGGTCGAGGAGCGAGCGGCCCTCGGAGACGGCCACGATCGCCTCGACGACCGTGTTCCCCTTCGCGTCCTTCAGGAGGTAGCCCGCCGCGCCGGCGAGGATCGAGGCGAAGAGCGCCTCGTCGTCGGCGTACGACGTGAGCATGATCACTCCCGTCCCGGGGCGCACGTCGCGGATCGTCCGGCAGGCCTCGATCCCGCTGCCGTCCGGCAGCCGGACGTCCATGACGACGACGTCCGGCCGCGCACGGGCGGCGGCCTCGACCGCCTCCTTCGCCGTCGCCGCCTCGCCGACGATGCTCATACCCTTCTGCTTGCCGATCAACGTACGCAAGCCTTCGCGGACGACCTCGTGATCATCGACGATGAGGACGCGGATCGGCTTCTCTTCGCTCATCTGGCGACCATATTCTGGCCGCTCCCGGCGCTGGCCGTCCCGACCGGGGCGGCGGGTCCCTCCAGCGGCAGCTCGAGCCGGACCGTCGTCCCGCTGCCCGGGCGGGAGCCGACCTCGAACCGGCCGCCCGCGACGAAGGCCCGCTCGCGCATGTTCCGGAGGCCCAGACCGGGCGCCCGGACGGCCGGGTCGAAGCCCATGCCGTCGTCCTGGACCTCGAGAACGGCGCTCCCGTCCTTCCGGAGGAACCGGATGTTCGCGCGCGTCGCCCGCGCGTGCCGCGCGACGTTCGTCAGCGCGTCGGCGGCGACGTAGAACATCGCCTCGCGCTGCTCCGGATCGAGGTCGCGCTCCGCGTCGGGGTCGACGTCGACCCGCACGTCGAGCCGCGCCTGATCGCCCACGGCCTTCGCGAGCGTCGGAAGCGATTCGGAGAGCGGACGCTCCGCCCCACGGATCGGACGAAGGCCCATGACATACCGCCGCATGTCCGCGATCGTCCCGTTGAGGAGCTCGACGGCGCGCTCGATGGGACCACGCGCTTCTGCCGCGGGCGTACGCTCCGCGGCGTCCTCGAGCAGGAGGCCGACGCCGTACAGCGACTGCATCGCGCCGTCGTGGAGGTCCATCCCGATGCGCTGGCGCTCCTCGAGGACGGAGATGCGCCCGACCTGCTCGTACAAGCGCGCGTTCTCGATGGCGATCGCGGCCTGCGCGGCGAGGGTGAGCAAGGCCCCTTCGTCCTCGGCGCTGAACTCCTCCGCGCCGATCTTCTCCGTCAGATACAGGTTCCCGACGGAGCGGCCGCGCCAGAGGATGGGCACGCCCAGGAAGCTGGTCATGGCCGGATGGCCCGGGGGGAAGCCGACGGACGCGGCGTGCTCGGCGATCGAGCGCAGGCGGATAGGACGCTGCTCGTCCTGGAGGAGGCCGAGGAGCCCGCGGCCGCGGGGCAGCGGTCCGATCCGAGCGCGCTCCTCCTGGCCGATCCCCGACGTGAGGAACTGCACGACCTCGCCGTTCTCGTTGAACATGCCGAGCGCCGCGTACTTCGATCCGCCGACGACGCGCGCGAGGTCGACGATCTTCTGCAGCACGGACGCGCTCTCGAGCTCGGCCGCGAGGCTCAGGCCCGCCTCGTTCAGCGCCTGGAGCTGGCGGCCGCGGCGGTCGAGCGCGTCGGCGAGCTCCCCCTGCCGCCGTCGCTGCTCGATCTCGCGGAGCTGCAGGTCGCGGATGCGGTCGAAGATGACGTACGAGAAGGCCGCGACGCCGGCCACGCCGAGCGCGAAGAAGACGAGGTGTGAGATGCCCGGCGGCAGGTACGTTTCGAGGACGGTGAAATCCAGGAGCGCGAGGCCGGCGAACAGCGCCGAGGGCAGAACGAGCGCGGCGATCTCGAGCCGCCGGGGGAAGACGCGCCTATCCCGTTCCCTCACGATCCCATGGTCGCAGGTGGTGCCAGCCCCCGCGAGCCCGGCGACCGTCTAGACGCCGGGAGGGACGATCACGTGCGACATGGCGGGCTCGTGTCCGCCGTCCGCGTGGTGGCGGTCTCGCGTGGCGACGGCCATGGCGGGGGCGTGCGCGGCGGTGAGGTGCGCGACGAGGTCGGCGCTCAGGACGGCCTCGTGGTACAGCGCCAAGCCGGCCCCGTCGAGGAGCGCGCAGTGATCCTCGCCACGTAGGAGCGGGCAGGCCGCGCTCGGGCCGGAGCAGCGCTCGACCTGCATACCGGTCGCCTCGAGAGAGAGCGCCCAGCCCTCGCGGACCTGCGGATCGTGGGCGATGACCACGGCGCGGGGAAGATGATGACGGGAGGGGCGGTGGGGATCGCCCCTCTCGTCACCTGCGCGAGGAGGAGGGGATGGGGTCACGTTGTCGCAGCCGAGATCCTCAGCTTCGGAGCCTGCGCCGGCCGCCAGGGCGTGCCCAGTGCCGGAAGCAGTACACGGTCGATGCCGATGATCCCTGCGACCTTCCAGGCCATAAGGATCATGACGGCGATGACGAGCAGCACCGGGTTCGTGCTCGCGCTGCCCGCAAGCATGAAGTTCATGTTCATGAACGCGCCGACGAGCGCGGCGAAGCCGGTGAAGAGCCCGAG
>JAJYLV010000003.1:19540-87190 GCA_021787445.1 Chloroflexota bacterium
GCCATCGAGATCACTTCCTCTCGTGAGCCGTCTTCTGGATGGCCCTCTGGTGAAGTCCATCCGCGATGGACTGTGCCGCTCCGAAGCGCCCCTCCGACAGAGCCCCGCGGCCTGAACCGATGGGACCGCGACCCGATCGCAGCCGTGCCGCCCGACCGGAGTCCGGATGACCTTCGGCCCTGTCTCCTTTGGAGCGTCACGGACGACCATCGCGTCGTGCCGCTCGACTGGAGCTTGATGGGCTGGGTGGTCCTCGTCGCCGGACTGAGCGCGGGTGCGGCCACGATCGGTCGTCTCACGGCGCGCCTCTTCCTCCATGCGAGCGGCAGTCGCGCCTCCCGCCGCCGCGCATGACGCCGGACGGCGTCGCGAGAGGGGATCATCCGAGCGCACCTCGTCGAGGGCGATATGCGCGCCGGTGAGGAGATCGCGATCCGCGTCGATCACACGCTGACGCAGGACGCCACTGGGACGCTCGTCGACCTTCGATCCGAGGCGCTCGGGCTCCCGCGCGTCCGGAGCGAGCTGGCGCTGTCGTACGTCGATCACGACATGCTCCAAGCGAGCTTCGAGAGCGCGGACGAGCATCGCCTTCTTCGGACCTTCGCCGCGCACTGCGGCCCCCTCTACTCGCGACCGGGCGACGGCATCTGCCACCAGTTGCAGCTCGAGCGCATCTCCGCCCCGGGCAAGACGCTGCTCGGCGCCGACCCGCACACCTCGACGAGCGGCGCGATGGGCGCGCTCGCGATGGGCGCACGCGGCATCGACGTCGAGGGGGTGGGACCGACGGCCGCGGATACCGCATGGGAGTCCGCGCCGATGCCTACCACCTAAGGAGGCGGACCAGATGCGCATCCTGTTCGCGACCGACGGGTCCGCGACGGCGGACGTCGCCCTCGACCTGCTCCTGTCGTTCCCGTTGCGCCCCTCCGATCACGTCACCGTCCTCGCCGTACCCGTGCACACGTACACCGGCGTCGGCATCGACGGCACCGGTGTGTATTTCGCGGAGATCGCCCAGGAGGAGACGGCCGCCGCGCGGCGGCTCGCGCAGACGATCCGGGAGAAGATCGGCGCGAAGGGTGTCCCGACCACGGCGCGCATCGACGAAGGCCTCGTCGCGCAGACCATCATCGACGTGGCGCGCTCCGAGGGCGCGGGCGTGATCGTCATGGGCTCGCGCGGTCTCGGGCGGCTCGCCGCGGCGGTGCTCGGGAGCACCGCGCGAGCGGTGTCGCGCCACTCCCCCATCCCCGTCCTCGTCGCCCGCGACCGGCGGGAGGCTCCGCGCCGGATCCTCGTCGCGGCGGACGGGTCCGACGACGCCTACGTCGCGATCCGCACGCTCGCGGCGCTGCCCCTTCCGACGCGTCCCGAGGTCACGCTGCTCCACGTCCTCCCGGAGCGTGCCGCGCCGGCTACGCACGGCGCGGCCTCGCCGGAGGAGCTGCAGGCGACGGTCGAGCGCTGCGACCGCGAGGACGCGCTCGACATCCTCTCGCGCGCCGGCAAGCTCCTCCCCGGGGGCGCGTCGGTGCGGATGGAGCTCGAGCGCGGGCGTCCATCGGAGAGGATCCTCGAGGTGGCGGCGGGCAGCGGTACGGATCTCATCGTCGTCGGCGCGCGCGGCCGCTCGCTCCGCGGCGAAGGGTTCCTCCAGGGGAGCACGACGGACGAGCTGCTGGAGAAGGCGCACTGCGCCGTGCTCGTGGCGCGCGCGCCCGAGCGGATGAGCGCGAAGCCGAAGCCGCGGCACGAAGGGGTGCCCGCCGGGGCGGTGTGACGGCGGCCGACCTCGACCGGCTGAGCGTCGGCGAGCTGCTCGCCGCGCTCGCGACCGACGAGGGCGGGCTGACCGCCGCGGAGGCGTCGAGCCGCCTCCGCCGCGTGGGCCCCAACGAGCCGATCGCGCGCCGCACGTCGCAGCTCGCGTGCCGCATGGTCGGCTTCGCGGCGAGTCCTCTCGTCCTCATCCTCCTCGCCGCGTGCGCCGTATCCGCGGCGCTCGGCGACGTCGCGAACGCGACGATCATCGCCACGATGGTCGTGCTCAGCGGCGCGCTCACCATGGTGCAGACGTACCGGTCGGAGCGCGCCGCGGAGGAGCTTCGCGGTCTGGTGGCTCCGACGGCCACCGTGCTGCGGGACCGCGCGTGGTCGGAGGTCCCGCAGCGCGGGGTCGTGCCGGGCGACGTCATCCGCCTCGGCGCCGGCGACCTGGTCCCCGCCGACGCGCGGATCCTCCAGGAGCGGGAGCTGCACGTGCAGCAGGCCGCACTCACGGGCGAATCGCTCCCGGTCGAGAAGGAGGCCCGGCCCGGCGCACCCCCGGACGTGGCCGTCACGGACCGCGAGGACATGGTGTTCATCGGCACCTCCGTCCTCAGCGGCACGGCGACGGCCGTCGTCGTGCACACCGGACGGGAGACCATCTTCGGCGGCGTGTCGCGTCAGCTCGCCACCCGCCCGCCGGACACGGAGTTCGAGCGCGGCGCCCGGCTCTTCGGGCTCCTCATCATGCGGACGGTCTTCTTCCTGGTCCTCTTCGTCGTGCTCGTCGGGATCGTCGCTCGCCGTGACCCCTTCGAGTCGCTCCTCTTCGGCATCGCGCTCGCGGTCGGGCTCACACCGGAGTTCCTGCCGATGATCACGACGGTCACCCTCGGCGCCGGGGCGCTCCGCATGGCGCGGAGCGGGGTCATCGTCAAGGACCTGTCCGCGATCGAGAACTTCGGGAGCATGGACGTCCTCTGCAGCGACAAGACGAACACGCTCACGACGGGCGAGATGCGCGTGGATCGATCGCTCGGCCCGTTCGGCGAGGCGCGCGACGATGCGCTCCGGCTCGCGGCGCTCAACAGCGCGTTCCAGACGGGCGTGCACAGCCCCCTCGACGCGGCGATCCTCGCGCGCACGACCCCGGAGGCCGGCTGGACGAAGGTGGACGAGGTGCCGTTCGACTTCGTGCGGCGGCGTCTCTCCGTCGTCGTCGAGCACGGCGGACGGCGCCTCCTCGTGACGAAGGGCGCTCCCGAGAGCGTGCTCGACGCGTGCGGCTCGCTGGGCGGAGGAGGGGCCCCGCTCGGCGCGCCCGACCGGGCGCGCGCGCTGGCGGTGTTCGACGAGCTGAGCGGCGAGGGCTCCCGCGTGCTCGCCGTCGCGGCCAGGCCGGTACCCGTGCAGGCGCGCTACGGGCCGGAGGACGAGACGGCGCTGTCGCTCGCGGGCTTCGTCGCGTTCCTCGATCCGCCCCTCGAGGGGGTGGGGTCGGTGCTCGAGTCCCTCCGCCGCGACGGGATCGAGTTCAAGGTCCTGACGGGCGACAGCGACGCCGTCGCCCGGCACGTCTGCGCGGCGATCGGGATGGACACCGGCGAGATCGTCCTCGGCGGCGATCTCGCGCGCGTGAGCGACGCCGCGCTCGGGGTGCTAGCGGAGCGCACGACGGTCTTCGCACGCGTCTCCCCCGAGCAGAAGAGCCGCATCCTCCTCGCGCTCAAGCGGCGCGGGCACGTCGTCGGCTACCTCGGCGACGGCGTGAACGACGCGCCGTCGCTCCACATCGCCGACGTCGGCGTCTCGGTGACCGACGGCGTCGACGTCGCGCGTGACGCGGCCTCGGTGATCCTCCGCGAAGGCCGGCTCGACGTGCTCCACGAGGGCGTGGTCGATGGACGCAAAGCGTTCGGCAACGTCGTCAAGTACCTGCTAATGGGGACGAGCTCGAACTTCGGGAACATGCTCAGCATGGCGGCGGCCTCGGTGTTCCTGCCGTTCCTGCCGATGCTCCCGCGCCAGATCCTCCTCAACAACTTCCTCTACGACCTCGCGCAGATCACCATCCCGACGGACAACGTCGACGCGACGTTCACGCGGAAGCCGCGCCGCTGGGACATCGGAATGATCCAGCGCTTCATGATCCTCATCGGGCCGATCAGCTCCGCGTACGACCTGCTCACCTTCGTCGTCCTGCTCGCTCTTCTCCACGCCTCGCCGCCCCTCTTCCAGACGGGCTGGTTCGTCGAGTCGCTCGCGACGCAGGTGTGCGTGATCTTCGTCATCCGCACGGCGGGCGATCCATGGCGCAGCCGCCCCAGCCTCCCCCTCGCCCTGAGCACGCTCGTCGTCGTAGCGGCAGCGCTCCTCCTGCCGTTCACGCCGGTCGCGCCCGTCCTCGGCTTCGTCGCGCTGCCCGCGGCCTATTTCGCGTTCCTCGCGGCCGCGGCGCTCGCCTACCTCGGTATGGTCGAGGTCGTGAAGCGGCGGGTCATGGGAGCGCTCATCGCCTGACGGTCGACCGGCCCCACCCGCCTCGCCGGATCGTGCGCGGGGAGGGGACCTTCGGCCACGGTCGGAACGGGTGGCACGACGTACGGTCCGTCGATGAGCATCACGCTCACGGTCGCGTCGGCGGCCGCGGCCCTTCGGCCGGAGGACCTGCGCTCGCGCTGCGACCCGGCGACCCTCGGTATCCGCTCCACCGACGACGTCCCGCCGCTCGAGGGCGTGAGGGGTCAGCAGCGCGCGATCGACGCTATCGAGCTCGGTCTCCATATCGAGGATCCGGACCACAACGTGTACGTCGCGGGGCCCAGCGGGACGGGGCGCAACACGGCGGTCCTCGACCTGCTGCGCGCCGCGGCCGCAGCGCGGCCCGCCGCCTCGGACTGGTGCTACCTCCACAGCTTCGAGGATCCGTATCGTCCGATCGCCGTCGAGCTGCCCGCCGGAAAGGGCCGCGAGCTCGCCGCCGACCTCGACGAGCTCGTCGTGCGCTGCCGCACGGACATCCCGAAGCTCTTCGACGGGGCCGAGTACGAGCGTCGCAAGACGGAGGGCCTGCGCACGGTCTCGGAGAAGCGCGACGGCCTCGTCGAGGATCTCAAGCGGCAGGCGAACGCGCTCGGCTTCGGGATCGAGCAGACGCCGATGGGCATCCTCACCATCCCGCTCCTCGACGGCAAGCCGATCGGGCCCGACGCGTTCGCTCTCCTCGGCGACGAGCGGAAGATGCGCATCGCTTCCGCGTCGGCGGAGCTGCGCGACAAGGTCGACGCCGCCGTGCGATCGCTGCGCCAGCTCGACCGCGAGGCGCACGAGGCCGTCCACGCGGTCGACCGAGACGTCGCGCTCTTCGCCGTCGGACACGTCATCGACGCGCTCCGGGCGAAGTACGAGAAGCAGCCGGCCATCGTGCGCCATCTCGACGCGATCCGCGAGGACATCGTCGAGCACGTCGACGAGTTCCGGCAGCCGGACGATGCCGACTCGCAGATCTTCGCCGGGCCACGCGCGTGGACGCGCTACGGCGCGAACGTGCTCGTCGCGAGCGACCCGAGCGACGGCGCTCCTGTCGTGTCCGAGCCCAACCCCACGCACGCGAACCTCGTCGGGCGCGTGGAGCATCGCGCGACGTTCGGTGGCATGCAGACCGACTTCCGCTACATCCGGCCGGGCGCGCTCCACCGCGCGAACGGCGGCTTCCTCGTGATCCAGGCTCGCGACCTGCTGACGAGCCCGTACTCGTACGAGGGGCTGAAGCGCGCCCTCCGGGACCGTGAGGTGCGCATCGAGGACCCGATCGACCAGCTCCTCGGCATCCCCACCGCGACGCTCAAGCCCGCACCCGTCCCGATCCGCGTGCGCGTGGTCCTCATCGGCGATCTCCTCACGTACTCGCTCCTCCGCAGGTTCGACGAAGAGTTCACGAAGCTCTTCAAGATCAAGGCCGAGTTCACCCCGTTCATGGAGCGGACGCCCGACGGCGTCCGAACCTATGCGGCGTTCGTCGCGAAGACGGTGAAGGAGCGCGGCCTCGTCGCGTTCTCGGCCGCCGCGGTCGCGCGGATCGTCGAGGAGGGCTCGCGGCTGGTCTCGCACCGCTCGCGCCTGGCGGCACGCTTCAGCCAGATCGAGGACATCGTCGTCGAGGCGGCCGTCGTCGCGAAGCGCGCCGGCGCGGCGATCGTCCGCGCCGAGGACGTGGGCGCGGCCATCGCGGCGCGGCGCCACCGCAGCGACCTGCTCGAGCAGGAGCTCGAGAGGATGATCGAGGAAGGCACGCTCCACGTCGAGACGGCCTCGGCCGTCCCGGGCCAGGTGAACGGCCTCGCGGTGTTCGACCTCGTCGACTACGCGTTCGCGCGGCCGTCGCGCATCACCGCACGCACGGGTCCCGGCCTGGACGGCGTCGTCGACATCGAACGCGAGGTCGAGCTGTCCGGCCCCACCCACAGCAAGGGGGTGCTCATCCTCGCCGGCTACATCCTCGGCAAGTACGGCGGCTCGCAGCCGCTCGCGCTCTCCGCGCGCCTCGCCTTCGAGCAGAGCTACGCGGGCGTCGAGGGGGACAGCGCCTCGAGCGCCGAGCTGTACGCGATCCTCTCGAGCCTCGCCGACGCGCCGGTCCGTCAGGGCATCGCCGTGACGGGATCGGTCGACCAGCGCGGGGTGATCCAGGCCATCGGAGGCGTCAACGAGAAGGTCGAGGGGCATTTCGCGGTGTGCAAGGCGGCGGGGCTCAGCGGCGACCAGGGCGTCATCATCCCGCGCGCGAACGTGCGCCACCTCATGCTCGACGACGAGGTCGTCGCCGCCGTCGGCGCGGGCCGATTCAACGTCTGGGCGATCGACGACGTCGACGAGGGGATCGAGCTCCTGACCGGCGTGCCGGCGGGCGCGATGGGGACGGATGGCGCGTATCCCGCCGGCACCATCCACGCGCGCGTGCACGCGCGCCTCGAGGAGTACGCGACGCGGCTCGCTGAGCACGCGCGCTCGGCGCTGCGCGCGGAGGCGTCAGCTCGCTAGCGGCTCCGCGACGGCACGGGCGCGGAGGTGCGCCGCGACCGGGTCGATGAGCGCGGTCGCACGCGCTAGCCGATCGCGAGCTGATCGGCATCACCCACCGGCTCGAGGTGCGCGAGGACCTGCGCCACGTCGAGGTCGGCCGCGGCGACGACGCAGTCCGCAGCGCCGTAGTACACGCGCACGCGCGACCCTGTCGCGTCGAGCGGCACGTGACCGCAGACGAAGATGGTGTCCGCGTTCATGCCCTCGCGCTCGTAGGGCTCCTCGGGAAGGAGGATCGGCTCGGGAGAACGCCCGATGACGCGACGCGGATCCTCCCCGTCGAGGAGGATCGCGCCGATCGCGTAGCGCGAGTCCCGGTCCACGCCGTGGTAGAGCTCGAGCCACCCGCGCCGCGTCCGGAAGGGGACGCTGCCCGCGCCGGTCCGGATCGCGTCCCAGCCGTCGAGGCGCGGAAGGGCGAGCGGCCGGTGGCCGCCCCACGAGACGAGGTCGGCCGAGAAGGCGATCCAGATGCCGAACACGCGCGCGAATGACTGCGGCATCGGCCGCGTGAGCGCGACGTAGCGGCCGCCGACGCGCTCGGGGAACAGCACGACGTCCTTCTGGTCGGGATGCATGACCACGCCGCGCCGCTCGAAGGTCACGAAGTCGCGCGTCGTCGCGAGGCTCGTCGTGATGCCGAGCCTGCTCACCGAGACGTACGTCACGTGCCACTCGCCGTCGATGCACGTCACGCGCGGGTCCTCGATGCCGTACTCCTCGAGCGCGTGCGACGGCGTGAGCGCGGGTGTGCGCTCGACCGAAAAGTGGATGCCGTCGCCGCTGCGCGCGACGCGGAGGTGCGACATCTGCGAGAGGTAGTCCTCGGTGCCGTTGAACGCGGCGCCGCTCCTGAAGCGGATGGTCCGCGGATCGCTGAGGTCGAGGCCGGGCGTGTCGCGCCGCACGTACGCCACGGCGACGCGCGGCGGACGTGCGGCGACGTCGAGGAACGTCATCCCGACGACGTCATCGGCTCGCAGCTCCGGCGGGAGCGGCCGTGTCGAAAGGCGCGGGCCGCCCAGCTCGAGCATGACGGCGCCCGGCGGGGGCCCGACGTCGGAGCGCGGCCGCTCTCCGACGCGCAGGAGGAGGACGGTCTCGTCGCCGACGCGAGCCGCGGCGGGATTGAAGACCGAGACGACCTCGAGCTCCGGGAGCGAGGGGGCCACGTCGGCGGACCGGAGCAGGGGGCCGTCGCCGACGCGCGTCGCCAGCCTCACGCCGGAGCCAGCGCGGGCGCCGCGGCCGAGCGAAGGAGGTCGAGCACGAGCCCGCCGACGATCGGCCACGCCGTGCCGGCGCTGTACGCCGCCACGGCGCGTCCCATGCGCCGGCGCCACTGGTCGTCGGCCAGGAGCGCGCCCGCCGCGTCGGCGATGGCGTCCGAGCTGCGGAACGGGACGAGGATGCCGCGCCCGTCCGCGAGCGCCTCGCGCGCGTGCAGATACGGCGTCGAGACGATCGCTCTCCCCGCGCCCATGGCGTAGGCGAGCGTTCCGCTCGTGATCTGGTCAGGGTCGAGATACGGCGTCACGTACACGTCGGTCGCGGCGAGGTGGTCGACGATCTCGCGCTGCGTCAGGTAGCGATCGACGAACCGTACGTGCTCCGCGAGGTCGAGGCGCTCGACGAGCTCGCGCAGCCGCTCGCGATACCACTCGCCCTCGCGGCGGACGACGTCGGGGTGGGTCTGGCCGACGATGAGGTAGAGCGCTTCGGGGTAGCGCGCGGCGATGCGTGGCAGTGCGGCCACGGCGTACTCGAGCCCCTTGCGGCGGTCGACCAGCCCGAAGGTGCAAAGCACCGTCCGCCCGCCGAGCCCGAGCTCCTCCTTCGATCGCGGCCGCCCGCAGCTGCCGACCGCGGGCATGCCGTGGGGGATGACGCGGACCGGACGCGAGATCCCGTACACGCGGCGCAGCAGCTCGGCCGCGGTCTCGACCATCACGACCGTCTCCGTGCTGAGGGCGACGATCTCGCGAACGCTGGCCCGCATCCAGTCCTCCGGCCGTGCGAGGACGGTGTGGAGCGTCGTGACGACCGGGCAGCGGAGCTCCTCGAGGAACGCCACGAGGTGGTCCTCGAAGACGCCGTCGCGGTGGACGCCGTACAGCCCGAATTCGTGCTGAACGTTGACGACGTCCACGCCCGACGCGTTGATCGCCGCCGCTGCGTCGCGATAGGAGGTGACGTCGCCTTGCACGATGCGGCCGGTGACCACCGGGTCGTACGAGCGGTGGGCATCCGGCTCCTCGATCGCGATGACCGAGCATCGCACCGAGGGAGCGGCGGCGCGGACGGCGCCGAGAGTGTCGGCGGTGAACGTGGCGATGCCGCAGCGACGCGGCACGTAGCTTCCGACGAAGGTGACCTCCAGGGTCAGCGGCCCCCGTCGTCCGGTCCAGAGAGCAGCTCGTCCGCGAAGTGGAGCCGCGTGAGCGCGTGAAGCTCGTAGAGCAGGTGGCGGATCTCCCGGCGCAGCGCCTTGTCGCTCCCCGTCGTGAGCGTCGAGCGCAGCTCCCCGAGCCGTGCCGTGAGGCGCTCGATCTCGCGGCGTCCCTCCGCCTCGCGGATGTGGCGGTGGTCGCGGGCGGCGAGACGCGTGCGGAGATCGTGCTCGGCCAGCGCGTGCGGAAGCAGTCGCTCGCGCAGGAGGACGTATGCGCGGTCGACCTCGCGACGCAGCACGGGCGTCGGGGCCCCCTCGGTCTTCTCGGCGACCGCATCGAAGAGCTCGAGCTGCCACGCGAGCTCCTTGTGCTCCGCGCACAGGTCGTCGCTGAGACATCTGCCCCGGCCGGGCACGGCGGGGGAGTGAGTCCTCTGTGCCCCCGTCGGCCGGCCCTCAGAGGAGGTCACGGCGCGGCGCCCCCCTGACGCACGACGCTCGATGAGGCTGTCGCGGGGCCACAGGATCGTCGCGACCGGATCCTCCGCCGGCCGGGAGCATGGCATGCCCTCGGTCGCGAGCAGCAGACCTTCATGGAGCACCTCCGACCGCGGCGCTTCATCCCGAGGCCGCGCACCGCCCCGCCCGTCCGGTCGAGCGTGGAGCGGCGCAGGCGCGCGTCCTAGGTCCGTCGGGCATCCAGGCCGCAGCCCTCCGTCGCGCCGCGCACATCGGCCCCGCGTCTGGCCCGGTCGCACCGGATCGAGCGAGGCGAGACGTTGGTCGTGCACCGAAAGAGCCGCTTCGCCCTGTCGGCGGCCGTGGCGCGACGGATACGGTGACGGCGCTCCCGAGGGGTCCGCAGAGAGACCGATCGAACGGAGATCCCATCAAAGCGATCGGTCTTGGGGACGGCATCAAGAACGACCCGACGTGGCGGCACGCAGGGTCGGTCCCACCGAACGGGATGGAACGGTCCAGACACCATCCCGAAAGCGGAAGCGGATCGCTCGGGGCTTCTTCATGCCCCGACCCCATAGGACCTCACCCCGCTGCGCGACCGACCCCCGACGACCATCCATACAGCCGTGACGCGGCGTTGGCGCGCCTCGTAGCGTCGCTCACGGATGCGCTACGCGGAGGTGCCCGACGTGAAGTGCAGGGAGCGGATCGAGACGTATCTACGCCAGGGCGGTGTCGAGTTCGACGTGCGCGAGCACCCGCTCGCGTTCACCGCGCAGGAGGTCGCCGGCTCCGAGCACGTGAAGGGGCGCGCCTTCGCGAAGGTCGTCATGGTCGTCGCCGACGGAGAGATGCGCATGATCGTTCTGCCGGCGTCCGAGAAGCTGAGCTTCGAGAGGCTCACGCGGGCCATCCGAGCGAAGAACGTCCGGCTGGCGAGCGAAGACGAGTTCGCGGGGCGCTTCGCGGATTGCGACCCCGGCGCGATGCCGCCCTTTGGGCACCTCTACGGGCTCTCCGTCGTGATGGACGACACGCTCGCGACGAATGAGCGGATCGTGTTCCGTCTCGGGAGCCACACGACGACGATGACGATGCGCTACGACGACTTCCAGCGCATCGAGAAGCCACGGCTGGCCGACCTCGGCGTCGCCCCCATCGCCGTGTGATACACGTCCGCTCTTGACCAGCACCGGGCCAGGCTCGCGCGCGGCGTTGCCGGGCGACTCGCCCTGCCCTCCGCTATGAGTAGGGACATCCAGACCACCGCGTAACGCCGCCGGCATCGGCTGACGCTAGATCCCCGCGATCGCGCATGGTCCCTCCTGCCGAAGGGCTCGGTCTCATGCTCGCTCCGCACCGGCCGACGACCCTTCGATACATGGAAGGAGCCATCTGGCCGGTACCTCGTACCGCGACTTCCCCATTCACTTCCCGTTCAACTCCGTAGATCATGCGGTGCGGGTGGTGGTCCGCGGATGGGCGATCTAGGGGAGGTCCGATCATGCAATGCCAGCGAGGAAGCGGTGCAGGGATCCTCGTGGTCGATCTTGAGGGCGAGGTTTTCGGCACGCTGCATCGCCTCGATCTCGGCGTCCCTCTCTGGTGCGTCGCGGACGCATCGCGCGTCACCCGCGTCGAGGACATGGCCCTGGCGATAGCGGCTACGTACGCGGCGGTCGACTGGGGCGCGATCCTGAGCCTGGCCAGCCGAGCGCGGACGATGATCGTCTCCCGCGTCCCGGCGCGCGGCGACGCGCTCCACGCTCTCTCGTGCGGGCTCATGGGATACCTCGCCGCGGACCTCGGTCCCGACGCGCTCCGGCGGTCGATCGAGGGAGCTCTGCGCGGTGAGCACGCGTACCAGAGGGACCTCGTCGGCGAATGGCTCGACCTGCAGCGTGGACGGAGCCCGAACGGGGACGTGCACGGGCTGACCCCCAGGCAGCTCGAGGTCCTCACCTTGGTGGCTCGTGGCGCGGCCGACAAGGAGATCGCTCTCACGCTCGGCATCAGCACGGCGACCGCACAGAAGCACGTGACGAACATCCTCGAGCGGCTGCGGGTGCCGAACCGGGCCGCCGCGGTCGCCGCCGCGTTCAGCCCGGCCGCGAGCTGGATCGGAATAGATCGTGGCCGGCCCGAGGAGGACGTGGACCCGGTCCCGGTCGCACCGGGCTATGCGCGCGTCTAGCGCGCTGCTCGTGCTGTGCGTCGCCGCTCTCGGGGCCGCGGCGACCGGCGAGGCGTCGGGGGTCGCCCCTGCGCAGCAGGTCCCGTCCAGCGGTCCCCTCCTCTCCCCGGACGTCGATGCGGGAGTGACAAGCGGGCCGGTCGCTCCGCTCCCGCCGACGTCCGGACCACCGATGGAGACGCCGACGATGACACCGACCGCGACGGCGGAGCCGGCGCCGGCCGCGAGCGGATCGCCGTCGCCCGCGGCGATCCGGGCGGATCTGCGCCTGCAGCTCCCGCGTCTCGGCATCGACCTGCCGCTCGTCATCGGCGATGTCACTCGGGACACGCCGGGACCGGCTTACCCGGGCGGCACGCCGGAGCGCGTCGCGCTCATCTACCCGACGAGCGCGCTTCCGGGGAGCGGTGGGAACACGTACGTCTACGCCCACGCCCGCCGAGGCATGTTCCTCTCGCTCTGGGGCGCGCAGCTGGGCGACACGCTGCGCATCCGATCGGAGAGCGCGGGGTCGGTGCTGACGTACACCGTCACGCGGGTCGTGCCGCGAGTGCCGCCGACCGACACGAGCTGGCTCGATCAGGGTGGGCCCGAGCGCGTGACGCTTCAGACCTCGACCGGCGCGCTCCCGACCGATCCCCGTTTCGTCGTCGTCGCCGTGCGTGATCGGTAGCGCGCGTACGGCGACCGCATGACCCGCTGGGGGATGCGGTAAGCACTCGGTATTGACGTACCGCGACGGGTAGCGTGCGATCGACGCGTGGGCCTGAGGGTCTGCGTCGTCGACCGCTCTGACGGCCGCGCGGCGTATCCGCGCCTCGACGAAGCGAAGGTCGACGTGATGGCGCACGTCCCGCGCGTCGAGCTCTTCTCGCCGGATCTCGCGCGCGCCTACGACGTCGTTCTGCTCGGCGCGCTGGGCAGCGACGCCGCGCGACCCGCCTGGCAGGAAGCGATCCGGCACGTGACGCTCGTCCGGCCCACGCTCGCGGTCGTGGAGAGCTCGGACGTCGGCACGATCGCGCTCCTGGCGCCCGTCACGGGCCTGCGGGGATGCGTCGACCGCGCGGTCACCCCCGACGCGATGCGCCGCAGCCTCGAGGTGGTGGCCAGAGGCGAGACCGCGTTCCCGCATGCCGCGGTCTCGTCGCTCCTGCAGGCGGACCGCGGCTCACGCGCCACGATCCGCCTGCGGCTCACGCCTCGGCAGCAGGAGATCGCCGAGCTCATCGCGCAGGGCGCGACGGATCGGGAGATCGCGCGCACCCTCCACATCAGCGAGTCGACGGCGCACAAGCACGTCCAGAACGCGCTGCGTCGCCTCGGCGCGCGGACGCGGAGCCACCTCGTTGCACGCATGGGGTCCATCTCGTCTACCTAGACGACCGAGCGCGCGGTCGATCTTCGGTATTCCTCCCACCGTCCACGGTCCATACGGTGCCGCGCATGAGCCCCAGGCCGGTGGGACTCCATGGTGACGGCGGGCAGAGCCTCGTCGAGATCGCTCTTGCCCTTCCGCTGCTGCTCGCCGTCGTCGTCGGGATCGCCGACGTCGCCTCCGTCTACCGCCGCACGATCGCGGTCACGAACGCCGCTCGCGAGGCGGCGATGTTCGCCGTCCGCGAGCCCGGCGCGACGCTGACCCAGGTCGTCCAGCGCGCCTGCGACGAGATGAGCGGCACCCTGGACGCGCCCTGCCCTCCCGAGGTGACGGTCACGGCCTCGCCCATCCCGTCGCGCGGCGCCACCGTCAGGGTGGACGTCGTCTACCGGTTCACGCCGATGTCGCTGACGCTCGTCGAGCGTCTCCTGCCGAGCGCGGAGATCCCCATCCGTGCCGCCGTGGTCTTCCCGGGGTACGGACGATGAGGATCGGACGCGCGGGCGAGCGCGGCGTCAGCACCGTCGAGCTCGCGCTCATGCTGCCCGTCGTCCTCGTCCTGCTCCTCGGCTCTCTCGACCTCGCACGCGTGATGAACGCGGAGCTCGTCGTCAGCTCGGCGAGCCGCGAGGGCGCACGGTACGCGACGCTCCATCCCAGCGCGGCGCCGGCGGCGATCGTCGACGCGGTGCTCGCGAGGTCGGTGCCGCTGGATCGCGAACGGGTCGTCGTGAGCGCGAGCTACGACGAGGGTGCGGGAGCGCTGCCGTGGCCCGAGACGGGCCTCCCGGCGTCCGGCGCCACCGCCCGCCGCATCGCCGTCACCGTGGACGTCGCCTATCCCTGGCGCGCGGCGACGTTCTTCGGCGGCTCGATCCTGGGGCGGAGCGGGGTGCGGCTGGGTTCGACGTCAACGATGGAGGCGTGGTGGTGAACCATCCGAAGGGCATCCTGAGCCGGACCGAGGGGCAGAGCCTCGTGATCGTCGCCCTCTCGATGATCGTCCTCATCGGCGCCCTCGCGTTCGCGATCGACTGGGGCTACGGGCTCACGCAGCGGCGAGCGATGTCGAACTCCGCTGAGGCCGGCGCACTCGGCGCCGGTGTGCTCCTCGCGCGCTCCGTGGTGCCCACGACCGACGGCTTCGTCTTCAGCCGTTCTCAGGAGGAGACCTACTGCGCCGCGGAGGCCGCCGCCGCGCTCGACCGTGACTTCGCGCCGGCGGGGGCCGAGTACTCGCTGACCGTCGAAGGCTTTGCCGACCGCGCGACGCAGCCGGCCTGGAGCCTCAGCGGCATCGCGTGCCCGGCCGCCTCGCGCACGACCCTCCCGATCGAGACCCGCACGCTCCGCGTCGTCGCGACGGTGAGCTACCGCTCCCTCATCGCATCGGTCGTCGGCTGGCCGCAGATGACGGCCGCCGGCTCGATCCGGGCGCGCATCGTGGGCGTGCCCTACGACGCGTCCGGACGGAACGTCTGGCCGATGGTCCGCCACTACGACGCGAGCGACCTGGTGCAGAAGTGCGACGATCCGTGCGATCCCCTCGGCGCCGAGCCGTTCACGTTCTGGTCGCCGCAAGGCACCGAGCCGAACATGGTCTACGGCAACTTCAAAGGCCAGGTCGACCTTTCGAAGCGGTCCTCGCGCGAGCCGGACCCGACGATCGACCAGCTGATCCACCAGTGGGATGAGAGCGGATCGCCCGAGGCGGGCACGCAGCCGAAGCCGGACCTCAGCGGCAATTGCAAGGGCTCCTGGGACACCATCGGCGGCGACGACGAGAGCGTCGACAAGCAGTGCAGCATCCCGAACTGGTTCTATTACTTCTTCGGCGGGGAGCTGAGCCTCGACGAAGCACCGACCGGCCACCCCGGCGCGGAGCCGCCGAGCCCGATCGGGCCGCGGCCGACCATCTGCGCCGACGTGCCCGGCTGGATAGAGGCACCGTCGTGCGCGCCCGGCAAGGCAGGCGTCGGCGACTGGGTCGAGACGGCGACGGGCAACGTCGGCGTCAACAACTCCGAGCTCATGGTCGAGGCGATCCGACGGGCGTATGCCGAGGGCTACGGCTTCACGACGCCGTACTCCGACCTTCCGGTACCCGGCAAGCAGAACATGGTCTTCGGCAAAGCCCTCGTCGTCACGATCTTCATGTGGGACTGCGCGGAGACCTACTCGTCGAACGCGCCGCAGGGTGAGCGCTGGTCCCTCATCGACGGCGGCACGCTGCCCGACGGCACGAACGACTGCTCGCAGATCCCTCAGACGGGGAGCACGCCGATGCCCGACCGTGTGCACCTGTTCACCGTCGTGCCCTTCACCTTCTACGAGGGGCTCATCGAGACGAGCTCCATCCGCGGCTACTGGGGCGGAGCGGTGGGGTCCGCCGACGGCTGCCCCACCGGCGACTGCTCGCTGGACCCGCTGACCAACACCGTGATCTTGAGACCGGATGAGTGATGACATGAGGAAGGCTTCAGCGCTTCTTCTTCTGACCGCGTTCGTCCTGGCCGGCCTGACCGGGTGGTCCATCTACACGATCGCGACGCGCGTCGCACCCCCGCCGGCCGCGGCCGCGGGCCCGGCGGCGGCCCCGAGCGTCGAGGTGGTCGTCGCCGCGGCGGACATCCCGGTCCGCAGCGTGATCACCGCGAAGCAGCTCGAGCGCCGCTCGCTGCCGGCCGACGCCGTCCCTCCCGCCGCCATCCGCTCGATGAGCGAGGCGCTCGGCCAGACGACGCTCGTGCCGATCTCCAAAGGACTGCCGATCGTGACGACGACCCTCGTCGCCGCCGAGGGCCGCACGGGCGCGTCGCTGACGGTCGACCCCGGAAAGGTGCTCGTCGCATTCCCCACCAGCGACCCGCTCACGACGGCCGGCCTCGTCGCGGTCGGCGACCACATCGACATCCTCGCCACGATCGCCGTCGGCAAGGGCGAGGACATCAAGAAGACGCAGACGACGCTGCAGGACCTCGAGGTCGTCGAGGTCCTGCGGCCGACGAAGGATCAGCCGGGGCGCGTGCAGGCACTGACACTGGAGGTCGACCACCAGGTCGCGCTCGTCCTGAAGTACCTCCGCGACGCCCAGGCGACGATCGACATCGTCGTGCGCTCGACCGTAGAGCACGCGCTGACCAAGACGACGACGGTCGACACGACCTATCTCGTCGACACGTATGGGATCACGCGATGAACGCCGTACACACTCCTATCGGTGATCTTCACGCCGCCCTCGAGCGGGCCCGTCGGCCCCGGGCCGACGCCGTCGTTCCGGCGACGGCCGTCAAGGCGCCTTCGTCCAACGACGGCATCGAGCGAGCCGGCTGCGCGAGGGTGCGCACGGAGAAGGAACAGGAGCTCGTCCATTCCGTCCACACCCGCGTGACGCCGGCGCTCGGCCGTCTCGGGGACGAGATGTCGCGCGACGCGCTGAATACGGCGCTGCAGGACGAGATCGCGACGGCCGTGAGCGAGCAGGACCTGCGCGTGACCGACGAGGACCGCGGCCGTCTGCTCGGGGCCGTCCTCGACGAGCTCGTCGGGCTGGGGCCCATCCAGGTCCTCGTCGACGACGACGACCTCACTGAGGTGATGGTCAACGGACCGGAGCAGGTGTGGATCGAACGCAACGGCAAGCTCTTCCTCACGGACGTGCGCTTCCGGGACGCCGACCACGTCACGCGGATCATCCAGCGCATCGTCGCCCCCATCGGCCGACGCTGCGACGAGTCGTCGCCCATGGTCGACGCGCGCCTCGCCGACGGCTCGCGTGTCAACGCGATCATCCCGCCGCTCTCCCTCGTCGGACCCGTGCTCACGATCCGCAAGTTCCGGCGGGCGCCGCTGACCCCCGCCGACCTGCTCCAGAACGGCACGATCGGACCGGAGGCGCTCGAGTTCCTCTCCGCCTGCGTCCGCGGGCGCCTCAACGTCATCGTCGCCGGCGGAACGGGTGCCGGGAAAACGACGCTGCTCAACACGCTGTCGTCGTTCATCGGAGCGCGCGAGCGCGTCGTGACCATCGAGGACGCCGCGGAGCTGCGCCTCGCGCAGGTCCACGTCATCACGCTCGAGTCACGGCCCCCGAACATCGAGGGCCAGGGCACGGTCACGATCCGAGACCTCTTCCGGAACGCGCTGCGCATGCGACCGGATCGCATCGTCATCGGCGAGTGCCGCAGCGCCGAGGCCCTGGACATGCTCCAGGCGATGAACACCGGCCACGACGGATCGCTCACGACCATCCACTCCAACGGTCCGCGCGACGCGCTCGCGCGGGTCGAGACGATGGTCCTCCTCGCCGCCGACCTCCCGCTGCGCGCCATCCGCGAGCAGATCGCGGCGGCCATCGACCTCGTCGTCTACGTCGAGCGCATGCAAGACGGACAGCGCCGCGTCACGCAGATCACCGAGGTACGCGGGATGGAGGGCGAGATCATCACGATGCAGGACATCTATTCGTTCCAGCGGCGCGGCTTCGACGGCGAGCGCATCAGCGGTGCCCTTCTCCCGACCGGCATCCGGCCCGGATCCGCCGAAAAGCTCATGGCGCACGGGATCGACGTGCCGCCGAAGTGGTTCGGCTACGGGGACGCGCGGTGACCGTGCCGGAGCCTCTGGTCCCCGCCGTCCTCGGTGCGGCCGCGATGGCCACCGCTGTCGTCGCGCTGTGGACGCCGGGATGGCGCCGACGGCACGTTCTCGGACAGCTCGTCTCCCGGCTCGTCGACGAGCGCGGCCTGGCGCGGGACCTCGGCGGCGGCCGCCGACGCTCGTCGCGCCTCGCTCCCGTCCCGACGCGGACCGGCCCGATCGACCGGATCGCGCGGACGCTCGCGTCGCTGTCGCCGTGGGAGCGGAGGCGACGCTCGCGGTTCCGCGAACAGCTCGCCGATAGCCTTTCCCTGCTCGCGAGCTCGGTGCGGGCGGGGCACACGCTGGTGCAGGCGTTCGAGCAGCTCGCGCGCGAGGCGCCCGCGCCGACGGGCGCGGCGTTCGCGGCCGTCGTGCGCGAGATCGGTCTCGGCGCCGCTCACGACGACGCTCTGCACCGCCTCGCACGCCGCTTCCCTTCGGAGGAGGTCGACCTCTTCGTCACCGCGGTGAACGTGCAGGACCAGGTCGGCGGCAGCCTCGCGAAGGTCCTCGACTCGATCGCCTACACGCTGCGCGAGCGCGCGCGCATCGAAGGCGACATCCGCGCGCTCACGGCGCAGCAGCGCTACTCGGCGTACGTGCTCGCGCTCCTGCCCGTCGCCGTCGCCGCGATGCTCACCCTCGTCGGCCCCGACTACATGGCACCGCTGTACGAGCCCGGGGCACTGCGGATCGTGCTGGTCCTCGCGGGACTCCTGATCCTCGTCGGGTTCCTGATCATGCGCCGGATCGCGGCGATCGATGTCTAGGCGGATGGCCGCGGCGCTCGCGGTCGCCGCGTTGCTGCTGGCGCTGGCGACACCGGCCCTCGCCGACGACGTCGTCCGCCTCGTCGTGACCTCGACGGACGTGACCGCGTTCCCGCAGGTCGCGCTCACGCTGGCCGTCAGCGGACCGGACGGCCGCCCTGTCGTCCTCGATCCGTCCGAGATCGAGGTGTGGGTGGCGGGCGAGCGGCTCGCCGCGACCGTCAGCTCGAGCGTCGAAGCGCGTCCGGTGGACGTCGTCCTGGTGCTCGATCGCAGCGGCAGCATGGCCGGGACGCCGCTCGCCGATGCCACGCGCGCCGTCGGCTCCTTCCTCGCGCGCCTCGGACCGCGCGACCGCTCGGCGCTCGTCGGGCTGTCGACGCGCGCCGAGGCCGTCCGGGCCCTCACGACCGACCGCGCCTCCGTCGCCGCGGCGGCCACCCGCCTCTCAGCCAGCGGCGATACGGCGCTCTACGACGCGGTCGCTCTGGCTGCCCGCCAGCTTGACGAGGGCGGCCGTGCGCAGGCGCGGCAGGCGATCCTCGTCCTGACCGACGGGCACGACACCGCCAGCGCGACCTCGCCGGCGGATCTTCAGCCTCTCGTCGCGCATCGCGCCGTACACGTCGTCGCGCTCGGCGCGGCGCCCGACCTGGACGCTCTCAAGCGGCTCGCCGCCGCGAGCAGCGGAGGGACCGTCGTCCGCGCTCCCACGTCCGCGCAGCTCGACGCGATCTACGCCTCGCTCGCCGAGAAGCTGCGGGCGGACACCGGCGTTCGCTTCCGGTTCGCGACCGAGCAGTACGCGCCGGAGATGACCGTCGTCGTCGTCGCCCGCCGTGAGGGGAGCGTGATCGGACGGACCCAGCTCGTCATCCCGCTGCCAGTGCGGATCCCCGACACGGGCGCGATGCCGGCGACGACCGCCGCGCCGCAGATCGTGCCCGCGGTAGCGATGGTCACGACGCCAGATGCGAGCGGACGCGACCGACCGCTCATCGCCGGTCTTCTCGCTTCGGCGACGAGCCTCGCGCTCGTGGCCTGGGCACTCTCCGCCTTCGGGACGGCGGCCCGCCATGGCGCGCCCATCGAGAACGTGCCGCTCGCGTCGCCGGCCCGACGCCGCGGCACGTCCTCGATGCGCGCGCGGCGCACGATCCGCGGCATCGCCACCGGCGCGGCCCGGCTCACCCGCTCGAAGCCGTCACCCTCCGCGGATCTCCAGCTCGATCGGGCCGGGCGTCCGTTCGGCCTCGATCCGCTCGAGCTCACCGGGATGCGGCTCATCATCGTCGGCGGGCTCGCGGCCCTCGCGTTCGGCGGTGCGGTCGTCATCGGAGCGGACGGCATCGGGATCACGGCGTCCGCCGCATGGGGCGTCGTGGCGGGCTACGCGCTCCCCACGGTCGTCATCCGCGTCGCGACGACCGCGCGGCAGACCGCCATACGTCGGGCGCTGCCGACGACGCTCGACATGCTCACCCTCTGCGTCGAGGCCGGGCTGTCGCTCGACGGAGCGCTGGCCCACGTCTCGCGGCGCTCGCGCGGACCGCTCTACGACGAGATCGAGCGGCTCCTCCTCGAGCTGCAGATGGGCGTCGACAGGCGAGACGCGCTACGTCACCTCGCGCTGCGCTGCGACGTGCCCGAGGTCACCCGTCTGGTGAACGCGATGCTCCAGGCGGAGGTCCTCGGCGTCGGCATCGGCCGTGCTCTCCAGGACCAGGCCCAGGAGGTGCGCACGCGCCGCCGTCAGCGTGCCGAAGCGCTCGCGCGTACCGCCCCGGTGAAGATGCTGTTCCCCATCGTCCTCCTCATCTTCCCCGCGATGTTCGTCGTCATCCTCGGCCCCGCCGTCCCCCGCCTCGCGGCGATCTTCGACGTCGCCCGCTAGCCGCCGGCGCGGCATACCTGCGATCCGGTAACACCTCACGCGCGTCTACTCACTCCCGACCCACCCCGCCATCGATCAAGGGGCCATACCGAGATCGGGGTGCTCGATCCGGGCCGCTCTACCCATCTCAACGGATCGAGATCGATCCCCTGGATCCGTACGTTCGCCGCACATGCGCAGAACGATCGACGTGTCACGCACACGCGGCGCTACGGCGAGCGTGCGCTGACCGGGAAGGGGATCCTCGGTGTCCACGCTCCGTCCATTCAGGGCCATCGCGTTCGTTGCGGCCGTCTCGCTCCTGTTCGCCCTGTCGAATGTCGCGTACCTGCGACCGACGTCGAAGGAGGCGGCCGTGGCCGCGGCCGCGAGCCTCAATGTCGATCTCGACCAATGCGCCAACCTTTCGACGCCATGCCACTGGCAGAACGGGGACCTGAACAAGAACAACTCCGCCTACTACGAAGGCGATGTCGTCCCATTCCGCCTCGTCATCAACGACCTCGCGATGGGCAAGCACAGCATCCACATCGATTACGACTTCCTCGCGGGGAACCCCGGACACGTCGCGTACGACTTCCTCGCGCGCTACGACGCCACCGAGTCGGTCGACCCCTGCGGCGCTAATGGCGACGCGGACTCGCCGCTGTGCAACGCCGCCCTGCCGACGCCGATCGCGGTCGCCATCCCCCCGGACGCCTCGGAGCCGTTCACGGGCCTCACCGTGAGCGGAGCGGAGACGGCGTCCGGCCTCTCGCGGCAGCTGGTGATGTACGGCGCGATCGACACCGTGACCGACCAGCCGACGGTGAGTGCGCCGACGGTCGCCAGCTCCAGCACGCGGGATGTCGTCGTCACCTTCTGGACGACCACGGGCAACGCCGACGTCATGCTCCTCTGGGGCGGCCACCTGGCGACCACCGCGTACTGGGACAGCTCGGGCCCCGGAGGCGCCCAGGAGATCTCGGGCGCCAGCTGGCACATGCGCACGCAGAACCTCGACGATGCCCCTGCCAGCAAGAACCAAGACAGGAGCGTCAACTCGAGCGCCCTGCCCACACCGACGCCGACGCCCACACCGACGCCGACGCCCACACCGACGCCGACGCCCACACCGACGCCGACGCCCACGCCCACGCCCACGCCCACGCCCACGCCCACGCCCACGCCGACACCCACGCCGACGCCGACACCCACACCGACGCCGGCACCGGTACCCGTGTACGGGCCCGTCTACCTCGCGCCACCCGTCCCGCTCGTCGGAACGCTCGTCGTCATCCACTACGACGACCTCAACAAGAACGCCATGCGGGACACCGCGGAGATCGGGCTCCTCGGCAGCTTCTCGGTGCTGCACAACGGCGCCCCGACCGCCGTCATCACGACAGACCCGACCGGTACCGTCAGCCTCACGCTCGCTCCCGGCACCTACGCGGTGCGGGAGAGCCTCGAGTCCGGCTGGTACAGCATCGACCCGGGCGGCATGACGCCGACGAAGACCGTGACCATCGTCGCGGGCCAGACGACGACCGTGTCGTTCGGCTGCGCTCGTGTGCTCATCCCGTCGACGTCGCAGGGCGTACGCATCCAGGTCCGGACGTACGAGGATCGCGACCACGACGGCAGCCTCGACACCGGCGAGCCCGGCCTCGCGGGCTGGACCTTCTCGGTCTTCGACTCGCAGGGCGCGACCGTCGCCGGCGTCACGACCGATGCTCAGGGCAGCGCGACGACGATCGCCCTCGCACCCGGTGCCTACACCATCGTGCAGCAGCCGCAGGCCGGCTGGTTCAACACCGACCCAGGCACGGCGTCAGCATCGAAGCAGACCCTCCTCGTCTCGGAGCCGGTGACCGTGATCTTCGGCAACGCGCGAGTGGAGCTTCCGTCGACCTCCACCGATCCCGCGGACGATGGCGCGCCCGGATCGTCGACCGTTCTCTTCCTGACGCTGGCCGTCGTCTCCGTCGCGCTGCGCCGGGCCATCGGCTGACACCCATCCCTTCCCCACCCACCAGCATCGGAGCGGGCCGTGAGCCCGCTCCGATGCGGCCTATCGGGCCTGGACGATGAGCACCGGGCCGCACGCGCTCGAGGTGAGGCTCGTCTGCAACGTGAGCGGTGCGAGGGGGAGCACGGGCTGCGTGCATCCGGCCTGCTGGAACGCTCCCGTGACGTGATACGTGAAGCCATCCGCGGTGACAGCGTCACCCGCGCTCCAGCCGGCGATGCGTCCGAAGCCGGTGTAGGCGTGACCCATGAGATAGCGGTCGGACAGGCAGGTGAAGCTGCGGATCTGCGTTCCGACGTCCGTACGTCCGCTGCAGTCCGTGTACGGGACGATCGGGCCGGCGATGCCGAGCCGCGGGTAGCAGAACCAGGTGCCCGGACATGCGGCGGGCGCCGCGGAGCGGGCGACCGGCGCGCCGGCCGTCGCGTTCGGCCCGGCGGGCATGGGGACCCTGGCGGACGACAGCGCGGTCGGAACGGGCCGCGCCGGCGGCACAGGCTCGGGCGACGTCGCCGCTGAGGTCGATCCTTCGGTCGGCCCGACCGATGTGGACGGCTCGCTCGGTGTCGGCGACGGCAAGGCGCCGACCACAACGGGCCCGGGAGTAGCGCCGTGCGCCGCCTCCACGCACCCCGCCCCACCCACTGCCACCGCAAGAAGGAGCGCCGCCATCGCTCGTCCCCTCGGAGGCTTCACGGCGATACGGCTCCGGTACGAGCGGCGCCGGGCGTCGTGCCCCAGCGCCCGAGAAGACGCGGCTTGATGTGCTCGGGGCGAAGGGGCTCGCGCAGGAGCGGATCGTCGAGCAGGTGGATCTGGGCTAGCCCTCCGGCACCGTGCCCGCGAGCTCGCGCAGCAGGACGGTACGCGAACGCTCGGGCTTCGTCCGCCGCGGATCCCCGAGATAGATCTCCACGTGCCGGTCGGCGCACACCAGGCCGTGCCGCTCGATCTCGTCACGGATCTTCGCGAGGCTCGCGCTCTCCGTCGCGTACGGACCGACATGGAGGATCCGTCCGACGCGCTGGCGCGGCAGCCGCTCCAGCCGTGCGTGCCGCGCCTCCGTGCTCCTCTCGAGCGCGCCGCCGCGCTTCGTCGTGACGGCCTCTACCGCCCGCGAGAGCTCGCTCTTCGTGACGTCGCGCGGGACGGCGATACGGAGGGTCCAGCGCCAGCTGCGGCGCGGCGCGCGCGAGCACGGGAGGACCTGATCGGACCACCAGCGTCCTTCGAGCGGGCCGATCGCGAACTCGCCGCGCCCGTCGCGCTTGCGCCGGAGCGCGAGGGAGAGCGCCAGGCCGTACGCCGCGCGGAGCGCGCTCTGGAACCGGACGCTTCCGGGCTCCCCCTCACCGTCGATCGCGATCACCGAACGCGCGGGGATGCCGACGATGTCCGCGGCGACCGTCGCGTCGAGGAGCTCGTGGGGCACGGGCAGCTCAGCGCTTGCCGCGCTCGCACGCTGAGCGCGCGCAGGCGGCCGGCGCGCGATGACGGCCACGCGTCGATGGTGCGAGCCCGCCGAGGGAGGGCTAGAGCCGTTCGGCGGTAGCGCCGACCGACCCCCAGGGACGGATCCCCGATCCCATGCGGCCATGAGCCGAATGCCCCTCTGACGGGGCCGCGCCGCGGACGAGCATCGGCGTCATGAAGGTGCTCTTCGCCACCGACGCTTCCGCCGACGCCCTGCGGGCCCAGTCGCTCATCGCCTCGCTCGCGTGGCCGGTGCCGACCCGCATCCGGGTCCTCGCGGTCGGACCGACGATCGAAGGCGTCCTCGACGACCACGCCGCGCGATACGAGCCGCTCTACGAGCGGATCCGCGAAGGCATCGACCTCGAGCTCTCCGACTCGCAGCAGGCGCTCCGCGCGACGGGACGCGAGATCGCGACGACGCTGCTCTTCGGCCGGCCCGCCAGCACGATCGTCGACGAGGCGGCCCGGACGGAGACCGACCTCATCGTCGTGGGGAGCCGCGGCCGCGGTCCCATCGCGACGACGCTCCTCGGGTCGGTGTCGGCGGAGGTCGTCGACCATGCGCCGTGCCCCGTCCTCGTCGCACGGACGAGCTCCCTCCACGGCGTCGTCCTCGCGACCGACGGGTCCGACTGCGCTCGCGAGGCCGAGGAGATCGTGGCGCAGTGGCCGTTCGTCGCGGCGCCGCCGGTGACCGTCGTGAGCGTCGCGAACGTCGCGTCCGTCGTGTCCATGCTCGACCCGTTCGGGACGGGCGCCGTGGACGGCGACGCCTACCAGCAGATGATCGACCAGATGCGCGCGGAGCACGACCGCATCGCGCGCGCCGCGGCGCGGCGGCTGTCCGCGCACGGCATCGCCGCGACGCCGCTCGTCATGGATGGACAGCCGGTGAGCTCGATCATCGACGCCGCGAGGCTCGCCGGAGCGGAGCTCATCGTCACCGGCACCCGCGGTCGGACCGGCCTCGCCCGTCTCGCGCTCGGAAGCGTCGCGCGCGGCGTCCTCACGCACGCACCCACCTCGGTCCTCGTCGTGCGCGGAATGGTCTCAAGGAGGTAGCTCGACATGACGATCGGCATCCTCGTCGCGGTGGGGGTGGTCTGCACCATCCTCCTCGCGCTCCTGCTCATCTTCCGTCGGGATCTCGTCGGGGTCGACCTCTCGGGTCGCAGCCTGCTTCTGCTCTACCTCTACCTCGCCTCCCTCGCGGGGGTGATCACCGTCGCGGTCGGCGTCTCGCTCCTCCTGTCGTGGGGCACGGGGGTCGCGTTCGGCCTCGAGACCGCGTACGGCCGCCCTCCGATCCTCACGCCCTGCCCGCCGGGGCAGTGCCCGGATCCGCTGCAGATCGCCGCCCAGTACCAGCATCAGAGCGAGCAGCGCCTCTCGGGCGACCTCATCGGTGGCCTGACGACCGGCTTCTTCGGCCTCCTCTTCTACGCGGGACACAAGCTCGGGCGGCGCGCGCTCGGAGAGGATGACGACGCGTCCGTCCTCCACCGCGCGTACGTCGTGCTCGGCACGTTCGTGTTCGGCCTCTCCGCGATCGTGCTCCTGCCCGTGGGCGTGTACCAGGCGCTGTCCATCTGGCTGATCCCGCACACCGACGACGTCTTCGTGCCCGGGATCGCGGACAGCCTCACCGGCGGGATCGTCGCCACTCCGCTCTGGCTCTACTACCTCATGCGCATGGCGCGCGGTGCCCGAGTGGCCACGCCGCGCGCGCGGCCCGGCCCGATGCTCAGCGTCGGTTGACGAGGAGCACCGGCGATCCGGTGATGCGACCGGCGCGGAGCGCCGCGAGAGCGGCCTCCGCGTCGGCGAGGTCGAAGACCGCGGCGGTCGGACGGATGCCGAGGCGCGCGGCGAGCGGGAGGAACTCGTCGCCGTCGCGCCGCGCGAGGTTGGCGACGGAGCGGATCTGCCGCTCCTCCCACAGCAGCTCGTACGGGAACGCGGGGATGTCGCTCATGTGGATGCCCGCGCACACGACGACGCCGCCGGGCGCCAGCGCGCGGAGCGCGGCCGGCACGAGCGCGCCCACCGGCGCGAACACGATCGCGGCGCCGAGCGGCTCGGGCGGCTGCTCGTCCGATCCGCCCGCCCACTCGCAGCCGGTATCGCGCGCGAAGCGCTGCCCCACCTCGTCGCCGGGACGCGTGAACGCGAAGATCCGACGACCCTGATCGCGCGCGACCTGCGCGACGAGGTGCGCCGACGAGCCATAGCCGTAGAGGCCGAGGAGGCGAGCGTCGCCGGCGAGGCGCAGCGCCCGGTATCCGATGAGGCCGGCGCACAGCAGGGGCGCGGCGTGCACGTCGTCGAGGGCCCCGGGGAGCGGGAAGCAGAAGCGCTCGTCCGCCGCGCACATCTCGGCGAAGCCGCCGTCGCGCGTATACCCGGTGAAGACGGCGTTCGGGCAGAGGTTCTCGCGCCCGGAGCGGCAGTAGGCACAGGTGCCGTCCGTCCCGCCGAGCCATCCCACGCCGACCCGCGCTCCGAGGGCGAAGCGCCGCGCGTGTTCGCCGCGTGCGACGACGCGCCCGACGACCTGGTGCCCGGGCACGAGCGGGAGCGAGGGTCGCCGCAGCTCGCCATCCCGTATGTGGAGGTCGGTGCGGCAGACCCCGCAGGCGCCGACCTCGATGAGGACGTCGTCGCCACCGAGCCGCGGTCCGGCCAGATCGCGGAGCGCCAGCGGAGCGCCTGGGGCGTCGAGGACCATCGCGCGCACGCCGCGATGATGCGCCGCCGCCCGCGTGCCGCCTTTAGCGGCTGCGCGAGCTCCCGGCGCCGAACAGACCGTCCACGTTGCCCGTGTAGTCGCGCAGGAGCTCATGGGCGCTGAGGACGTCGTCGACCGTGATGGCCCCGCGGCCGGCGGGCGGCGGCTCGATCGCCGTCTGGACCATCACGACGGCGATCCCCTGGCTCCCGCACGCGCCGCAGGTGCAGCGGATGAACCAATGCTGGTCGCGCTGACCGACGGGCTTCAGGTCGCCACGGGCGTAGAGGCGGCCGCACGCGGCGCAGCGCACGTTGCCGACCAGACCATCGAGCCAGCTCGGGGTCTCCGACATGCCCCCATCGTGGGGGCGGGCAGACGTCACGGAGAGGGTCCTTGGCAACATGCGCGTCCCCGGCCGGTCACGACCGTGCCGTGACTTTGGACCTAATGGATGTTCACCTCCGACGCTCCAGCCTTTGGGGGAGCGGGACGATCGTCCGTATGCCCCTAGCGTGGGGGACGCGCCGCACCCCACGCTCGATGCAGCGATAAGCGGGAAAAGGAGCGGCACTATCCGGTTCCTCTTCGCCACGGACGGCTCGCCCTCCGCAGACGTCGCCCTCGAGATGCTCTGCGACATGCCCCACCGCCGTGAGACCGACTCCGTGACCGTTCTCACGGTCGCTGCGCACCGCGGAGTGCCGTTCGACGACGCCGGCTTCTCCGCGGTGGCGGAGGAGAACGCGGCGTCCGAGATCGCCGACCTCGCCGCGCGGCGGCTCGCCGCCCGCGGCATCCACGCCGACGTCCACATCGGCTCCGGCCCACCGGCTCGCGCGGTCGTCGCGACGGCGGTCGCGACGCGTTCCGACGTCATCGTCCTCGGGTCGCGCGGGCGCGGGCTCATCGCCGGGGCGCTGCTGGGGAGTACGGCGCGGACGCTCGCTCGGTCCTCGCCGCTGCCCGTCCTCGTCGTGCGCGAGAGACGCCAGGCACCGCGCCGCATCGTCATCGCCGTCGACGGCTCCCCCGATTCCCGCGCCGCGGTCGCGACGCTCGCGGCCCTGCCGCTCCCGCATGAGACCGACGTCGTCCTCATGCACGTCGTGCCCGATGGGCGCGTCGGCGCGACGCGCGCGCAGGAGCTCCTGCACGTCGCGGCCTGCCAGCTGCCGCCGATCTGGACGACGCACATCGTCGTCGACCGCGGCGACGTCGCGGAGCGGATCCTCGCGCGGGCGACCGCGAGCGGCGCGGACCTGGTCGTTCTCGGCTCCCGCGGGACGGGCGTGGGCGAGGGCTTCCTCCAAGGCTCGACGGCGGATCGCGTGCTCTCGCGCTCGCACTGCGCCGTCCTGGTCGGACGGGCCGCGGAGCGCGTGAAGAAGGAAGAGCCTGCGCTCCGCGCCCTGGCGCAGCGCGCCGTCTGATGCTCTCTCGAGCTCCCTCCGAACGCGCACGCCGGCACTTGCCTCTTGCGCTGGCGGCGGCTCACGCGTGACGGTCGCCTCGCCTCCGCGGCAGCGCTAGGCACACCGGTCGAGATGGCCCTCGGTGTCACGCTCGGTACCAGACTACGGTCGCGACGTCGGCGGATGCCCGTCCGCGCAGCTGGGGAGCGGGTCCATGGATACGAGCATCGATCTCGGGACATACCGGACCTCGGATGGCGCACTCGTCCATTGCTGGGCCGACAGCGCTGGGATCCTCACAGCGGAGCGCGAGGGACCGACGGGCCGTGTCCGCGTCGACCCCGTGCAGGTGCGTAGCGCCGTGAAGCTGTCCGACGATCCGTTCTGGCCCGAGCACGACGAGCCGGTGCAGGGCTCGCTGTGGAGGGAGTGATCCGAGTGCGACCGCGGCTATGGCACGACGATCCGGGTGGACACACGCGGCCGGCGGATGCCGCCGTCTACTGGGTCTGCCAGAAGGGATCCCACCGTGAGGCGCCGTCGCGGGGTGGACGCGGCGGACTGACGGTGTACCGCGGCCGCTGGGCGTACTGCGACGGCATGGTCGACGACGAGCGCCACGACTGGGCACCGACGGGAGGCGTTCCGATCGAGCGTCTGGTGGACTGGACCAGGGCCCTCGACGCGCTGCGCGGCCACACCGTCCGCCGCTAGCGCAACGACCGCCTTACATTCGAACGAGCGTTCTACCGCGGCCCGATCACACTTCGGCCGTGGCTCACGTCGGTCGCGCCCTCGCTGAGCGCATCGGACCGGTCGGCGTGTGGACGTCCGCTCTCGATCGCATGACCACCGCGGACGCGCGCGAGGCCGCGAGGCGGATCGAGGCGATCGGCACGGGCGCGCTGTGGATCCCCGAGACCGGGATGAGCAAGGACATCTTCGCCCACGCCACGCTCGTGCTTTCGTGGACGGAACGCATCCCCATCGCGACGGGGATCGCGAACATCTGGGCACGCGATGCCGTCGCCATGCAGAACGGGGCACGCGCGCTCGGCGACGCGTTCCCCGGGCGCTTCATCCTCGGCCTCGGCATCAGCCACGCGCCTGTCGTCAGACGACGGACCGGAGGGACGTACGACAAGCCGATCGGCAGGATGCGCGAGTACCTCGACGCGATGGATGCGGCGCGCTACGTCGGTCCCGAGCCGGCACAGATGCCGCCACGCGTCCTCGCGGCGCTCGGCCCGCAGATGCTGCGCCTCGCCGGCGCGCGTGCCGCGGGAGCCCACCCGTACTTCGTCCCCGTCGAGCACACGGCGGGGGCGCGACGCGCGCTCGGAGACGGGCCGGTCCTCGCCGTGGAGCAGGCGGTCGTCTTCGAGACGGACGCGTCGCGTGCGCGCGAGCTCGCGCGCACGCACATGGCCGGCTACCTGCGGCTCGACAACTACGCGAACAACCTGCGGCGTCTCGGCTGGTCGGCCGAGGACATCGCGGGACCGAGCGACCGGCTCGTCGACGCGATCGTCGCGTGGGGTCCGCTCGATCGGATCGTCGACCGCGTTGTGACGCATCGAAGGAACGGTGCGGATCACGTGTGCATCCAGGCCCTGTCCGTGGATCCGCAGCGCATCCCGCTGGACCACGTCGCGGAGCTCGTGACCGCCTGCCGCTAGCGCGGCACCGATAGTGCGGAAGGACCTTCATGAGACCGTTGCGGGTCCTCGCGATCGAGGACGATCCCGATCTTTCCTACCTCTATCAGAGCTTCCTCGGAAGCGAGGGCTACGACGTGCTGTGCGCGCACGATGCGACGGAGGCGGTCGAGATGCTCCGCCGCCATCCGGACGTCGTGCTCCTGGACCTCATGCTGCCCGACACCGACGGCTACACGCTCCTGCGGCACGTGCGCGCGAGGGCGGACACCCGATCCACTCCCATCGTCGTCGTGTCCGCCGCGGTCCCGCCGGGCCGGCAGCGCATCCCGGGGGCGGACGCGGTGGTGCGCAAGCCATTCGAGTTCGACTGTCTGCTGCGAACGATCGAAGGAGTGGCGCGCCAGGCGCACGCGCGCGGCTGAGCCCTCGGCCGATACTGCGCGGATGAGGATCGGCGGCCGCGACGTCGCCCTCACGAATCAGGAGAAGGTCTTCTTCCCCGCGCTCGGCCTCACCAAGGGCGACCTGGTCGAGTACTACGTCGACCTCGCGGAGGTCGTGCTCCCGCACGTACGGCAGCGGCCGGCGCAGATGAAGCGGTACCCGAACGGCGTCGAGGGCGACTTCTTCTACCAGAAGCGCGTGCCGGTCCGGCATCCCGAGTGGCTCGAGACCGTCCGGATCGACTTCCCGAGCGGCCGGAGCGCGGACTTTCCCGTGCTCGAGGACCCGGCGTCGCTCGCTTGGTCCGCGAACCTCGGGTGCATCGAGATCCACACCTGGCACTCGCGCGTCGACGCGCTCGAGCGCCCCGACTACCTCCTCATCGACCTCGACCCGAGTGCGGAGGGGCAGTGGCCGCACGTCCGCGAGATCGCCCTCGTGGTGAAGGACGTCATGGACGAGCTGGGCCTCGCGAGCTACCCGAAGACCTCCGGCGCGACGGGGATGCACGTCCTCGCGCCGATCGAGCGGGACCTCGACTTTCCGGAAGTGCGGCGGTTCGCGAAGGCGATGGCGAAGGAGGTGGAGCGGCGCGTGCCGCGCATCGCGACGACGACATGGGTCGTGCGCGAGCGCACTGGCGTCTTCGTCGACTACGGCCAGAACGCGCGGGACCGCACGATCGCGTGCGCATACTCGGTGCGCCCGACACGCGATGCGCGCTGCTCCGCGCCGCTGCGCTGGCACGAGGTCGCCGACGTCGATCCCGCGGACTTCACGATGACGACGATGCGCGAGCGCGTGCGGCGCTCGGGCGATCCCACCGCGGACATGTGGCGGCGCCCGACGAGCATCGCGCCCCTCTTCGAGAAGCTCGGGATCAAGCCGCCGGGGAAGGGACCGAAGCTACGGAAGCGTACGGGTCCGCCCCGCGACTGGCGCGCCGAGTACGAGGCGAAGAGGCGGAAGGGCTGAGCCCCCGCCGCCTCATCGCGGTCGGGTCCTGGCCCGACCTCAGCCGTCCGACCCCGCGCCTCCGGAGCGCAGCAAGCCCTCGAGCGTCGGATCGCCCCGCTTGCGCCGCGGCCGCACCTGCTCCCACGTGCACTCCCGGGGGTCTTTGTCCGGGCGGAAGCGCAGGAAGCGCGTCCCGTGCCGAAAGCGATCCTCTTCCACTTTGTCGTAGCGCACCTCGCACACGACGGCCGGCTTCACGGGCGTCCATTCGAGGTCGCGCCCCCGCGACCAGCGGCTCGTGCCGCCGCCCTGGCGCCCGGTCGTCGTCTCCTCCTCGACGCGCAGCGGCGGCAGCATCTCCTGCAGCTGCCGCTGCAGCGGCCCGGTGACCCCCGAGGTGTGTCCGGCGAAGTCGAGCGTCCCGTCGGCGCGGTAGAGGCCGAGGTTGAGCACGGCGATCCGCGTGCCGCTCGTGCGGTAGCCGACGATCACGCAGTCCGCGGTCTTGTGCTTCTTCACCTTGCGCACGGCCCCGCGTGAGCCCGGCATGTACGGGAGATCGACGCGCTTGGCGATGACGCCGTCGAGCCCGAGGATCTCGAGCCGCTCCAGCCACGTGCGCGCCTGCGCGATGTCCGTCGAGGCCGGGGAGATACGGAAGCCCTTCGCCTTCGTGAGCAGCTCGACGCGGCGCTCGCGCAGCGGACGGGCGTGGACGGCCGCGGCGTTCCACAGGAGGACGTCGAAGGCGACGTACGTCGCCGGAGTCTCCGCCGCGAGCTTGCGGATCCGGCTCTCGGCCGGGTGCAGGCGCATCTGCATCGCGTCGAAGTCGAGCCGTCCATCGCGCTCGATGACGATCTCGCCGTCGAGCGCCGAGTGCGCGGGAAGGAGGCCGCCGAGCGGCCGCAGCTCCGGGAAGTAGCGCAGGAGCGGTCGGCCGTTCCGGCTCCACAGCGCGAGCTCGCCGCCGTCGTTCTCGAGGACGCCGCGGAAGCCGTCCCACTTGGGCTCGTACTGCCACATGGGGCCGACAGGGATGTCGTCGACGAGCTCGGCCTCCTGGGGAGGGAACGGGACGTGCGGCCCCGGCACGCCCATCAGGCTAGTGGCAGGGAGCGTGCCGCTCTTAGGCCGGTCTCTTCGGCAGCCTCAGGTGCTCGCGCTCCTACGGGAAGGGCGCCGCCTTGACGATGGAGGGCAGGACGGTGCCGACGAGGTACCCCGCCCCGCCGGCCACCGCGGCGAGCAGCACGATCTCGAGGCCGGACCGGATCCCGCCCGCCTCGACGAAGCGCGACTTCGCGACCCCGAGGAGGAAGAGCACGACGGCCGAGCCGGCGATCGAGACCAGGAGCGCCGAGTGCACGCCGAGGAACATGTACGGCAGGAGCGGGACGAGCGCGGCGACGCCGAGCGCGGCCGACAGGATCATCGCGCCCCGGAGAGCATGGACGTCCGGCTCGGCGGACAGCCCCAGCTCCTTCTCCACCATGGTGCGGAGGAGGACGTCCTTGTTCGTCGCCATCACCGCCGCGACGCGCTCCGCTTGGTCGCGGCGCAGGCCCTCCTCCTCGAGCATGAACGCGACCTCCGCCTGCGACTCGCCGGGACGCTCCTCGACCTCCTTGCGCTCGCGCGCGATCTGGGCTTCGAACACCTGGCGCTGCGAACGGGAGCTCATGTACTCCCCGGCCGCCATCGAGAAGATCTCGGCGATCGTCGTCGCGATGCCCCCGAGGAGGACCACGTGATGGTCGGACGTCGCGCCGCTCAGCGTGCTGACGACCGTCAGGATGCTGACGATCCCGTCCTGGGCGCCGAAAAGGCCCTCGCGGATCTCACCCAGGAGGTCGGCGCTGCGCCGCTCCTCGTGCAGATGCGCCGCGAGCCAATCGCGGTCGAGATAGGGCGGATCGGCCCCCGCGCGGTCGGGCGGATGGTCCGAAGCAGGCGTCGCCATGGGTGGCACCATTGTGCGCGATGGACATGAGCGCTCTTCGCAGCCGTCTCCAGCGCGACCTGGGCGACACGGAGAACACCCTCGAGGCGATACGTGAGCGCACGACGGTGGGCCAGCAGGAGAGCGGTGGCGAGATCTCGCTGAGCGACCAGCACCCTGCCGACGCGGCGACGGAGACGGAGTCGCGCGAGCTCGATCTTGCGCAGCAGCGGATGCTCGGATCGCGCGTCCGGCGCATCCAGGACGCGCTCCACCGGATGGACGACGGCACCTATGGGCGCTGCGTCGTGTGCGGCAGCCCGATCCCGGAGGAGCGCCTCGAGGCCATCCCCGACACCGCCTACTGCCTGAAGGACGCGACCGCGGAGGAGCGCACCTAGCGGCGGCGCGGGCGCTGGCACGCGGCCTGCTTCACGCGTCCGTTGCATGATCGAGACGCAGCCGACAGCACCCGCGAACGCGACGGCGCTCGCCAAGGTCCTCGTCGTCGACGACGACGAGGCGATCGCGGCGGCCGTGTGCGAGCTCCTGCGCGAGGAAGGCTACGACGCGAGCGTCGTGACGGACTCGCGCAAGGCGATCGAGGCCTTCTCCACGTTCCAGCCCGACCTCGTGATCCTCGACGTGCTCATGCCGAGCGTCGACGGCATCAGCCTCTGCCTCCAGCTCCGCCGCGAGAGCGACGTGCCGGTCCTCTTCCTCTCGGCGAAGCGCGACGCGCCCGACCGCGTCGTCGGCCTGCGCATCGGCGCGGACGACTACGTGGGGAAGCCGTTCGACAACGACGAGCTCCTCGCGCGCGTCGGCGCGCTCCTGCGCCGCGGGCACGGCGCGCACGGCGACGGACGCTCGCAGCTCCGCTTCGGGCGCTTCGTGGTCGACCTCGCGAGCGTGCAGGCGATCGCGGGCGAGCGGCACATCGCGCTCACGCCGACGGAGTTCAAGCTGCTGCGCACGCTCGCCGCGGAGCCCGGCCGTGTCTTCACCCGCGACGACCTGCTGACGACGGTGTGGGGCTACGAGCCCGGCAGCGACACGCGGCTCGTCGACGTCCACGTCGGGCGTCTCCGGAAGAAGCTTCAGGACGCCGGAGTGTCGGAGGTCGCTATCGAGACGTCGCGAGGGTTCGGGTACCGTCTGGGGCAGGCGGCGGCGTAGCCGCCGCGGACCGCCGGGCCCTCACCGCCCTCGCGAGCTCGCGCATGAGGTTCGCGGTGTCGTCCCACCCGACGCACGCGTCGGTGATGCTCTGGCCGTAGGTGAGCGCCGAGCCGTCGCGCAGGTCCTGCCGGCCCTCGACGAGGAAGCTCTCGATCATCAAGCCGACGATCCCGCGCTCGCCGGCCGCGACCTGCTCCGCGACGTCGCGTACGACGGTGGACTGGCGGCGGTGATCCTTGCCGCTGTTGTCGTGGCTGCAGTCGATCATCACGCGCGCGGCCATGCGGCCCTCACGCAGCATGCCGAGCACCCGCTGAACGTGGGTGCGGTCGAAATTCGGACCCGCCCTCCCGCCGCGGAGGATGACGTGGCAGTCCGGGTTGCCGTCGGTCATGACGATCCCGGCGAGGCCCTGGTCGGTCACGCCGAGGAACGCGTGCGGGCACGATGCGGCGCGGATCGCGTCGATGGCCATCTGCAGTCCGCCGCCCGTCCCGTTCTTGAACCCGACGGGCATGGAGAGGCCCGACGCGAGCTCGCGGTGGACCTGGCTCTCCGTCGTCCGGGCGCCGATGGCGCCCCACGAGACGAGGTCCGAGGTGAACTGCGGCGAGATGGGGTCGAGGAACTCGCATCCCGCGGGCAGCCCGAGCGAGACGAGGTCGAGGAGGATCTTGCGCGCGATGTGCAGGCCCTCGTTGATCTTGTAGCTGCCGTCCAGGTGCGGGTCGTTGATTAGGCCCTTCCACCCCACCGTGGTCCGCGGCTTCTCGAAGTACACGCGCATGACGATCCGCAGGTCGCCCGCGAGCTGGTCGGCGAGGAGCCGCAGCCGCATGGCGTAGTCGATGCCGGCGGCCGCGTCGTGGATCGAGCACGGGCCGACGACGACGAGGAGCCGATCGTCCTCCCCATCGAGGATGCGCGCGACCTCCTGCCGCCATCCGGCGATCGCACGCGCGCCCTGGTCCGTCAGCGGCAGCTCCTCGAGGAGGATGGCCGGGGGCACCAGCGGACGGATGACCTGGACGCGGAGGTCCTTTGTGCGCTTCCCGTTGCTCACCCATACCATTCTCGCGGTGCCTCTCTATCCGTATCAAGGCAAGCTGCCGAAGGTCGCCGACGACGCCTGGATCGCTCCGAGCGCGAGCGTCATCGGCGACGTCGAGATCGCGTCGGGCGCGTCGATCTGGTTCGGGGTGACGATCCGCGCGGACACGTCGTACGTGCGGATCGGCCCGGGGACGAACATCCAGGACAACTCCGTCGTCCACACGGATCACGGCGCTCCCACGATCATCGGTGCGGACTGCACGATCGGTCACGGCGCGATCGTCCACTCGAGCATCGTCGGCGACAACGTGCTCATCGGGACCGCGTCCGTGCTCACGGGGCACAACAAGGTCGGGAATGGAAGCCTCATCGCCGCCGGAGCGGTGTTCCCGGCGGGGATGGAGATCGGCGAGCGGAAGATGGTCGTCGGCGTGCCCGCCCGTGTCGCGCGTGACGTGCGACCGGAGGACTCGCGGTGGACGCATGCGGCGGCGGAGCACTACCGGGAGATGAGCGCCGAGTACCACGAGCAGATCCCCTGACCACGATCCGCATCACGGGTCAGGATCTGACGATCGCCGACATCGTCGGCGTCGCGCGCGGCGACCTCGCCATCGCCATCGAGCGCCGCGCCGAGGGGAGGGTCCAGGCCGCCGCGAAGCTGGTCGATGAGCTCGCGAGGGGCGACGAGCCGATCTACGGGATCAATACCGGCTTCGGCGATCTGTCGACGGTCACGATCCCGCCGGCCGATCTCCGGACGCTCCAGCGCGACCTCGTGCGCAGCCACGCCGTCGGCGTCGGCGAGCCGCTTCCCGTCGACGTCGTGCGCGCCGCGATGCTCCTGCGCGCCAACACCCTCGCCGCGGGCCGCTCCGGCGTGCGGAAGGAGACGCTCGAGCTCCTCGTCGACATGATCGGGCGGGGCGTCCACCCCGTCATGCCCCGGTACGGCAGCGTCGGCGCGTCGGGCGACCTCGCCCCGCTCGCGCACATGGCGCTGGTCCTCATCGGTGAAGGCGAGGCGTTCCACGACGGGAAGCGCAAGCCGGCGGCGGACGCGCTGAAGCACGCCGGGCTGAAGCCGATCCAGCTCGGACCCAAGGAGGGCCTCGCGCTCATCAACGGGACGCAGGTGATGACGGCGATCGGATGCCTAGCGCTGCACGACGCGGAGGTCGTCGCGACGGCCGCGGACATCGTCGCCGCGCTGTCCGCGGAGGCGCTGCGGGCGACCGACCAGGCCTGGGATCCGGCGATCCACGAGGCGCGTCCGCATCCGGGCCAGCGGAGCGTCGCGGGAACGCTGCGGGCGCTGGTCGAGGGGAGCCCCATCCGAGAGTCGCACCGCACGGGAGACCCGCGCGTCCAGGATCCCTACTCGATCCGCTGCATCCCGCAGGTCCACGGCGCGACGCGCGACGCTCTCGGCTACGTGCGGGCCGTGCTCGAACGCGAGATCAACTCGGTCACGGACAACCCGCTCGTCTTCCCGGAGGATCGGCGCGTCCTCTCGGGCGGGAACTTCCACGGACAGCCGGTCGCCATCGCGTGCGACCTCGCGACGATCGCGGTCGCGCAGCTGGGGGAGATCTCGGAGGCCCGCGTCGACCGCATGACGAACGGGCACACCTCCGGCCTGCCGCCGTTCCTCACGCGGCATCCCGGCGCGAGCTCGGGCTTCATGGTCGCGCAGTACACCGCCGCCGCCCTCGTCGCCGAGGACCGCCTGCGCGCGCTCCCGGCCTCCGTCCAATCGGTCCCGACGTCCGCCGGGATGGAGGATCACGTGAGCATGGGGGTGCACGCCGCGGAGAAGCTGGCCGACGTCGTCCGGAACGTCCGCGACATCCTCGCCATCGAAGCGCTGTGCGCGGCGCAGGGGCTCGACCTCATCGGAATGCGCACGTCCGAGCCGCTCCAGGCGGTCCGCGCGCTGATCCGCGAGGAGTCGCCGACGCTCGACGCCGATCGCTCCCTCGCGCCGGACATCGCGGTCCTCTCCGACGTCATCGCGCGCGACGTGCTCGCCGCCGCCGTGCGGCAGAGGTCGGTCCCCGAGGCGTAGATCCTCCGCGGGCGCGCCGCCGGGCGCGCGCGACAATGAGCGCGTGACCGCCGCCGCCCGCGCGGTCCGCGCCCCGCGTGGAAGCGAGCTGCACTGCGCCGCCTGGCCGCAGGAGGCCGCCTTCCGCATGATCCAGAACAACCTCGACCCCGAGGTCGCCGAGCGGCCGGAGGACCTCGTCGTGTACGGCGGGAGCGGGCGTGCGGCGCGCTCGTGGGACGCGTTCGACCGCATCCTCGCGACGCTGCGGCGCCTCCGCTCCGACGAGACGCTCCTGGTCCAGTCGGGAAAGCCCGTAGGCGTTTTTCAGACCCACGAGTGGGCACCGCGCGTCCTCATCGCGAACGCGCTCCTCGTCCCGCACTGGGCGACGTGGGACGAGTTCCACCGTCTCGAGGCCCTCGGCCTGACGATGTACGGGCAGATGACCGCGGGCTCCTGGATCTACATCGGGACCCAGGGGATCCTGCAGGGCACGTACGAGACCTTCGCCGCGGTCGCGCGACGGCACTTCGGCGGCACGCTCGCGGGGCGCCTCGTCGTCACCGCGGGCCTCGGCGGGATGGGCGGCGCGCAGCCGATGGCCGTCACGATGAACGAGGGCGTCGCGCTCGTCGTCGAGGTCGATCCGCGTCGCGTCGAGCGCCGCCGGCGGCAGGGCTTCGTCGACGAGGTCGCGCCCTCGCTCGACGAAGCGCTCGCCCGCGCCGCGCGGTACACGCGCGCGCGCGTCGCGCGCTCGATCGCCGTCGTGGCGAACGCCGCGGAGGCGCTCCCCGAGGTCGTGCGCCGCGGCACGCGCGTCGACGTCGTGACGGACCAGACGAGCGCGCACGATCCCCTCGACGGCTACGTGCCCTCCGGCGTCGAGGACCCCGAGCCGATGCGGCGCTCCGACCCGGATGGGTACGTGAGGCGCTCGCTCGAGAGCATGGCGCGGCACTGCGAGGCGATCGTCGCGCTCGCGCGCCGCGGAGCGGTGGCCTTCGACTACGGCAACAACCTTCGCGCCATGGCGCAGCAGGGCGGCTTCGCCGACGCCTTCGCCTATCCGGGCTTCGTCGCCCGGTACCTGCGGCCGATGCTCGCCGAGGGGCGCGGGCCCTTCCGCTGGGTCGCGCTTTCCGGGAACGCGGCGGATATCGCCCGCACGGACGCCCTCGTGCTCGAGCTCTTCCCGCACGACGACGTCCTCGTCCGCTGGATCCGGCTCGCGCGCGAGCGTGTGCCCTTCCAGGGACTCCCCGCGCGCGTGTGCTGGCTGGGATACGGCGAGCGCGCCGAGCTCGGCGTCGCCATGGACGAGCTCGTCGCGAAGGGCGTCCTCGCCGCGCCGATCGTCATCGGGCGCGACCACCTCGACTCCGGATCCGTCGCCTCGCCGTTCCGTGAGACCGAAGGCATGCGCGACGGGAGCGACGCGATCGCCGATTGGCCGATCCTCAACGCGCTCGTCAACACCGCGGCGGGAGCGACGTGGGTCTCGGTGCACCACGGCGGCGGCGTCGGGATCGGCTACTCGCTGCACGCGGGGATGGTCGCGGTCGCCGACGGCACGCCGGGCGGACGCGAGAAGCTGCGACGCGTGCTCACGACCGACCCGGGCACGGGGGTCATGCGCCACGCCGACGCCGGCTATCCGGAGGCGCTCGACCTCGCGCGCCGGAAGGGCGTCGACCTGCCGGGGATCTGAGCGGCCATGACGCCGGCGGCGATGATGCTCGCCGCGCCCGCGGTCGCGAAGACGCCCGGCCATCCGAGCCCGACGTCCATCGCGAGCCCGGCGACCGCGGGCGCGACGCTCGCGGAGAGGAAGCCGAGGGACGCCTGTATCGCCTGCGCGGATCCGAGACGACCCGCGGGGACGGTCTCGGTGACGAGGGTGGAGTAGATCGCCGAATCGGCCGAGATGAGCAGTCCGAGCACGCAGCCGACGGCCACGACGAGCGGCCACGGCGCCGCCGCGAGCGTCCCGAGGACGATCGACAGCACTCCGCTCGCGAGCGCGAAGGCGGCCGCGGACGGCGCGCGTCCCGCGCGGTCCGAGACGATCCCGCCGAGCGCCACGCCGAGCACGCCCAGCGCGAGCATGAGCGCGGCCCAGCGGCTGCCCTCCGCGGACGCCTCGAGCGCGGACGGGGCGCGCGACGCGAGGATCACCGCGAGGAAGGCCGCGAGCCACGCGCGCTCCGCGTAGAGCTCCCACGTGTGCCCGGCGTACGCGGCGACCGCGGCGGCGAGGCGCGGCTCGCGCACGACGCTCGGATCGAGCCGCGCGCGCCCGGAGGCGCGCTCGAGCGGGATGCGCGCGACGAGCGTGAGGGCCAGGCCGAGGACGCTCGCGGCTCCCAGCACGAGCGCCGCGCCACGCCACCCGAGCGGCCCGAGCAGGACGCCCACCAGGAGGAGCGAGAGGGCGCTGCCGAGGTAGAAGGCGGACACGTACACGCCGACGGCGCGTCCGCGCCGGCGCGGGTCGGCCGCGGCCGCGACGATGCGGACGCCCGGCATGTACACGCCGGCGAGCCCGGCGCCGGCGACTACGCGCAGAAGGATCGCCGTCGCGGGACCCTGCGCGAGCAGCGGGAAGGCGACGCTCGCGAGGAGGGTGACGACGACGGATCCGAGGACGACGCTGCGCGCGGCGAAGCGGTCGGTGAGCGGAACGACGACGAGCACCGCGGCGGCGTAGCCGAGCTGGTAGGCGCCGACGACCCAGCCGACGACGAAGCCGCTCGCGCCCCACTCGCTCCGCAGCAGCGGAACGATGCCCGCGGGGACGTTCGAGGGCAGGAGCACGAGGAGGAGGACGGCCCCGAGGAGCGCGGCCTGGCGCAGACCTCGGTCGTTCACCGCGCATGGAACGATAGTTAGACGTTCTCTCCTTGGTATCTCCCGGCGTAGCCGTCCACCGTGGCGGAGGACAGGCGGAAGAACAGGAGCTGCGCGACGCGCGCCCCGCGCTGCAGCCGGTAGCCGCGCGGATTGAGGACCGCCAGGAGCCCTTCGCCGCGGCCGGCGTATCCGGCGTCCCACACCGCGCCGTACAGCGTCACGCCCGATCGGAGAAGGCTCGAGCGCGGGAAGACCAGGGCCGTGAGGTGCGGCGGCAGGTTGACCTTCTCGCGGTACGTGATCACGTACGGGCCCTGGTGCAGGTCCCACCAGCCGTCGTCGTCCGTCCTCACGTCCTCCCTCCCCGCCGGCTCGCGGACCGCGTCCGCGACGCCCAGCAGCGCTGGGGACGTGAGGCGCTGCACGCGGTCGGCGCGCAGGTCGATCCCGTTCGGCTGGAGCTGCGTCGCCGCGTCGACGTCCTCGACGAGCGGCGGGTGGCCCGTCAGGGCGGCACGGAGCTCTTCGCGCGACAGGACCGACATCGGGCGGAGACTAGCCGACCCTCGGTCCGACACAGCGTCCCTCCGGTCCGCCTGCTCGGGCCGCCTCGGCTACGCTCGCCGCGTGTCCGAGCTGGCCGCGCGGCCGTCCTCGGCGTCGCGCACGGTCATGGCCAAGTCGATGCTCCCGTCCGACGCCAATCCGTGGGGCAACGTCCACGGCGGCGAGATCATGAAGCTCATCGACGAGGCCGCCGGCGCCGCCGCGCAGCGCCACGCGCGCTCGCGCGTCGTCACCGCGCGGATCGACGAGCTGTCCTTCCTCGCACCCGTCTACGTCGGCGACCTCGTCACGGCCCGCGCGTCCGTCAACGAGGTGGGGCGGTCGAGCATGGAGATCGGCGTACGCGTCGAGGCCGAGAACACGATGAGCGGGAAGATCGTGCACGTGGCGAGCGCGTACCTCGTCTTCGTCGCCATCGACACGGAGGGCCGGCCCATCGCCATCCCGCCGCTCGAGCCCGAGACGGACGACGAGCGCCGCCGCATGGCGGCGGCGAAGATGCGCCGCGAGCTCCGCGCGCAGAGGCCAAGACGCTTCGCGGGCGCGCCGCGCGGCCGATCCACCTGAGGCCGCGGCCCCGATCCGCTAGATGCCGAGGTACGCCTTGCGGACCCGATCGTCGGCGCGCAGCTCGGCGGCGTCCCCTGAGAGCGTGATCCGCCCCGTCTCGAGCACGTAGGCGCGGCGCGCCACCTCGAGGGCGACGAGGACGTCCTGCTCGACGAGGAGGACCGCCGTCCCGGCCCTGTTGATCTCGGCGCAGACGTCGATGACGCGGTCGACGACGTTGGGCGCGAGCCCGAGGGACGGCTCGTCGACCATGAGGACCTTCGGGCGCGCCATGAGGCCGCGCGCGATGGCGACCATCTGCTGCTCGCCGCCGGAGAGCGTCGCGGCGTCGCGTGCGAGCTTGTCGCGCAGCGCGGGGAAGTACCCGACGACGCGCTCGACGTCCGCGCGGATCTCGCCGTCGCGTCGGAGGTACGCGCCGAGGAGCAGGTTGCGCTCGACGGTGAGCCCGCCGAAGAGCCGCCGCCCCTGGGGGACGTGCGCGAGGCCGGCGGCCACGATCGTCTCGGGACGCGCGTGCGCGAGCTCACGCCCCGCCAGCCGCACGCTGCCGCTGACGGGCGGCACGAGCCCCGAGAGCGTCGCGAGGAGCGTCGACTTCCCCGCGCCGTTGGCGCCGATGAGCGCGACGAGCTCGCCGGCGTCGACGTCGAGGTCGACGTCCCGCAGGACGAGCGTCTCGCCGTATCCGGCGGAGAGACCGCGCACGGACAGGAACGGCTCAGCCACCGCGCGCCTCCTGGAGCCGGCGCGCGTAGCGCTCGCCCAAGTACGCCTCGACGACGCGCGGGTCGCCGAGGACGGTCGCGGGGTCGCCCTCGAGGAGGACGCGCCCGAAGTGGAGGACGACGACGCGGGGGCAGATGCCGACGATCACCTGCATCACGTGCTCGATGACGAGGATGGCGATGCCGCTCGCGTTGATCCGCTTCACGACCTCGAGCTCCTCGGCGACCTCGGAGGGGTTGAGCCCGGCCATCACCTCGTCGAGAAGGAGGAGGCGGGGCCGGGTCGCGAGGGCGCGTGCCACCTCGAGGCGCCGGCGATCGGGAACGGTGAGCTCGTCGACGAGCAGCTTCGCGCGGCCGCCGAGGCCGACGAGGTCGATGACCTCGTCCGCCACTGTGAACGCCTCGGCGGGCGCGAGGCGCGCGCGCTCGCTCCCGAAGAGCGCGCCGATCGCGACGTTCTCGCGCGCCGTCATCGAGCGGAAGGGACGGACGACCTGGAAGGTGCGGCCCATGCCGAGGCGCGCGACCTCGTGGCGCCCGAGCTTCGCGATGTCGACCCCGCCGAAACGGATCGATCCTGCGTCGAGCCGGTACATGCGGCTGAGGCAGTTGAGGAGCGTCGTCTTGCCCGCGCCGTTCGGGCCGATGAGGCCGACGAGCTCGCCCTCGCCGACGTCGAACGAGACCCCGTTGACGGCGACGACGCCGCCGAAGCGCTTCGTGACGTCCTGGAGCTCGAGGAGCGGCGTGCTCACACGCTCGTCTCGCGCAGCGACCGGCGGAAGTGCGCGAGCGTGAGGCGGCTCCGTCCGACGACGAAGTCGATCACTCCGCGCGGAAGGAAGATGACGGTCACCGCGAGCAGGGCTCCGAGCAGGATCTGGGTGTACACGCCGCTGCCGCCCGCGAGGAGCTGGATGAGGGCCTCGAGGCCGACCGCGCCGACGACGGGCCCGGTGATCGATCCCGCTCCGCCGATGACGGCCATGAGGATCATCTGCACGCTGTAGTCGACGGGGAACACGTTCTCGCGGTTGATGAAGCTGTTCCACTGGGCGAAGATGCCGCCCGCCAACCCGGTGAGCACCGCGGCGATGACGAACGCGATGATCTTGTAGCGCGTCGTGTCGACGCCGAGGACGGCCGCGGCTTCCTCGTTCTCGCGGATCGCGACGAGCCCGTAGCCGAGCCGGCTCCGCGTGATCCACCAGGTGACCGCGACCGTGAGGGCCGCGGCGAAGAACATGAGGTAATAGAAGAGGAGATCGTTGCGGATGATCGGCGGGAAGAGGCCCGTCGCGCCGCCGAGGACGTCCAGGTTGTTGATCACCTCGCCGAACGCGATCGAGATACCGAGCGTCGCGATCGAAAAGTAATGGCCGCGCAGGCGCAGGAGCGGAAAGCCGATGACGACGGCCGCCACGGCGGGTACCAGCGGCGACGCGAGCAGACCGACGACGAGGGGCAGGTGCCCGTGCTCGGGGTCGGTCAGGACGGCCGTCGCGTAGGCGCCCAGGCCGAAGAAGACGACGTTGCCGAACGACGGATACCCCGCGAGGCCGCCGATGATGTTCCACGCCGAGGTGAGCACCACGAACATGGAGATGGTCGTGAGCTCGCGGAGCTGCGAGCGGTCGAGGATCTGCGGGAGGCCCGCCGACCGCGCCTGATCCGTGCTGAGAAGCGGCAGGAGCGCGAAGAGCGCCACGGCCGCCACCGCGACGACGCCGAGGACGCGGCGCCTCATCGTCCGAGGAGCCCCTGGGGCCGGACGACCAGCACGACGACGAGCACCGCGAACGCGATGGCGTTCGCGTAGCCCGCCCCGAGGCCGGGGGCGGCCTGCCCGAAGACCTCGATGAAGCCGAAGAGCAGGCCCCCGACGACGGTCGCGGTGACGCTCCCGAGGCCGCCGAGGACCACGATGACGAACGCCTGCAGCGTGTACGGATCGCCCGCCGTCGGCGAGATCGCCTGCACCGTGCTGAGGAGGCCGCCGGCGACGCCCGCGCACGCGGCGCCGATCCCGTACGTGAGCGCGTACGTGTGCCGCAGGTCGATGCCGACGAGCTGCGCCGCGTCGCGGTCCGACGCGACCGCCTGGATCGCCGCGCCGACGCGCGTCCGCGCCAGGAGGAGCGAGAGGAGGCCGGCGACGACGAACGCGATGACGAACGCCGCGAGCCGGATGTACGGGACGACGACCGGGCCGAGCGTGAGGCCGCTCCCCGCGTACGAGGGCGTCACCGAGCGGAAGTCCGACGTGAAGACGGCGAGGAGGAGGTTCACGATCGCGAGGTTGACGCCGAACGTGAGCAGGAGCGTGAAGAAGACCGGTGCGCGGATGACGCGGTTGATGAGCCCCCGCTGGAGGGCGTACCCGATGACGAAGAGCGCGAGCGCGTCGAGCGGGAGCGAGAGGAACGGATCGATCCCGAAGCGGCCGAAGAGCGTCCACGTGATGTAGGCGCCGACGACGATGAACGCCCCGTGGCTGAGGTTGATGATGTTGAGGATCCCCCAGACGAGGCTGAACCCGACGGCCACCGCGACGTAGACCCCGCCCAGAAGGACCGCGAGGACGAGCTGCTGCGCGAGCAGGCTCACGGGAGGGTCACGATAGGGCGCGGAGGCGCGGGACGGCTAGCGCTGGGACCAGGGCGGTGTGGGGTACTCGGGCTTCTTGTCGGCCACGTCCGGCGGGTAGACGGTGTGGTGCTCTCCGTTCTGGATCTGCTCGACGACCATCGGCTTGTAGATGTTGAGGCCGCGGCTGTCGAACTTGATCTGCCCGAAGAAGGTCATGACGTCGAGCTTGGCGAGCGCGTCGCGCACCTTGGCGGGGTCGAGCGAGCTCGCGTTCTCGATCGCCTTCTGGAGCGCGAGGCACGCCGCGGTCGACTCGGCGACGTGGTAGTCGGGGTCGTCCTGCGTCTTGAACATCGTCTTGTACGCCTTCACGTAGTCGGCCTCGCCGAGGTAGAAGGAGGGCGTGTACTTGACCTGCGGCGTCCACTGCGAGCCGTCGTAGACGTAGTCGGCGTCCTTGCCGAGCGCCTTGATGAACTGCGGCGTCGACGGCCCGACGGAGTACGCGAGGATCTTCGCGTCGAGGCCGAGGTCCTTCGCCGCCTTGTTGATCGCGATCGCCTCGGCGAGGTGCCCCGAGTTCATGAGGATGTCGGGGTTCGTCGCCTTCGCCTGCGCGACGAGGCTCGAGACGTCCGTCGACCCGTTCGGGTACTTCTGGTCGAAGACGACCTTCATGCCCTTGGTCGGCGCGTAGTCCACGACGCCCTGCGCGACCTCGACGGAGAAGTTGTCGTCGGCGGAGAGGATGGCGACGGTCGTGGGCTTGGGCGTGAGCGTCGCCGCCATGTCGATGACGCCCGCGAGGTACTTCTTCGCGGGCGACAGCACGCCGAAGGTGTACTTGTAGCCCTTGTTGAAGATCGCCTCCGCGGCGCCGTTCGCCTCGACCATCGGGATCTGGTTCTTCTCGGCGATGACGGCGTCCGACGCCGTCGCCGGGCTGCCGTAGGGGCCGAGGATGAACTGAGCGTGCCCCTCGCTGATGAGCTTCTGCATCAGCTGGGCGGAGAGGTCCGGCTTGCTCTGGTCGTCCTCGTACTTGATCTGGACCTTGTGCTTGACGCCGTCGACGGTGATGCCGCCCTGCTCGTTGATCCAGCTGAGCCACATGTCGTAGCCCTGCTTCGAGAGGTTCCCCTCGTTCGACGTCGATCCCGTCAGCGATATCGGGCTGCCGATGATGATGTCGGCGCCCGTCTTCGCCGCGCCGCCCGATCCGGACGGAGCCCCTCCGGGCGCCGCGCCGGACGAGCATGCGGCGACGAGGACCACCGCGACGGCAAGGGAAGCGATGCGCGAAAGTCTCATCGCCACGGCGCACTGTAACCCGCTCGCGGCGCGACGCCAGCCTGACCACGTCTGTTCGATGTCAAGCGAGTAAGAAAGCAGGCGTTATGTCATCCGCTCGGTCCTTCCTCACGCCCCTCGGGGGCGACCCGGCATGACCCCTGCGGCGTACGATCCCGCCCATGACGCGCGACGAGGAGCTGCGTGCCGACCCCGAATGCGCGCGCTGCGCCGCGCCCCTGGTCGAGACGCGCTCGGCGGTGGTGCGCGATGGCCAGACGTACTGCTGCGTGCACTGCGCGCGCGCCGACGCCGCCGACGTCGCCGTCCGCACCGGCTCCGCCGGAAGGCGGGCCTGCTCGCGCTGCGGCGCTCCCATTCCCGATCCACGACAAGGCATCCAGGAGGGGACGTACCTCTTCTGCTGCCCCAACTGCTCGGCGGCGGGCGTGCGCGCGGAGCCGCTGCCGGAGGCCTGACCGCGCGATGCCTTTCCCCTTCGGTGACCCCACCCGCTTCACGGACCGGCTCGACGCCGGACGTCAGCTGGCGCGGCGACTCCTCCACCTCGCGGGACGCCCCCTCATCGTCCTCGGCCTCCCGCGCGGCGGCGTCGTCGTCGCCCACGAGGTGGCGAGCCTTCTCGGCGCGCCCCTCGACGTCATCGTGTCGCGGAAGCTGGGTGCGCCGCAGCAGCCCGAGCTCGCGATCGGCGCGATCGCCGGCGGGGCCCGTGTCCTCCGCGAGGACGTGATCGCGGCGCTCGGGATCGGCGCCGACGAGGTCGATCGGATCACCGCGCGCGAGCAGGAGCGCGCCGACGAGCTGGAGCGTCGGCTGCGGCGCGGCCGCCCGCCGCTGGACGTGTCGGGACGCGTCGCCGTCGTCGTCGACGACGGCCTCGCGACAGGGGCGACGGCGCTGGCGGCCGTTCGAGCGGTCCGCCGCCGCGGTCCCGACCGCACGGTCCTCGCGGCGCCCGTCGCGCCGCCGGAGACGATCGACGAGCTCCGGAGGGAGGTCGACGAGGTGGTCGTCGTCCACCAGCCGCGCGACTTCCGCGCCGTCGGCCTGTGGTACGAGAGCTTCGCGCAGGTCAGCGACGATGAGGTGGAGGCGATGCTCGATGAACGTGCCACAGCTCGCGGAACGTCGGATCAGCCTGCCGGCCGCGCGCGATGAAGAGGTGGCCGGCGATCTCGCCGTGCCCGCCGCCGCGGCGGGCATCGTCGTGTTCGCCCACGGCAGCGGCAGCTCTCGGCACAGCCCGCGCAACCGCTCCGTCGCCGCCACGCTCCAGGCGGCCGGCTTCGCGACGCTGCTGTTCGATCTGCTGACGCCGTCCGAGGAGCGTCGCGACGAGCGAACGGCGGAGCTGCGCTTCGACATCGCGTTCCTCGCGGCGCGCCTGCGCCTCGTCCTGGCGTGGCTGCGCGGCCAGGACGACGTCGCGCGGCTCCCCGTGGGCCTCTTCGGCGCCAGCACCGGCGCGGCCGCGGCCCTCGTCGCCGCGGCCGGCGACGCGTCGGTGCGCGCGGTCGTCTCGCGCGGAGGCCGTCCCGACCTCGCGGGGTCGCTCGAGCGCGTCACCGCTCCGACGCTGTTCCTCGTCGGGAGCCTCGACGCGGACGTGCTCGACCTGAATCGACGCGCGTTCGACAGGCTCGCGGCGCCGGACAAGGAGCTCGTCGTCGTGCCCGGCGCCGGCCACCTCTTCGAGGAGCCGGGGACGCTCGAAGCGGTCGCGCGGCACGCCTCGGACTGGTTCGAGCGCTGGCTCGCGCCCGTGTGACGCGCGGCTAGATCGCGGCCGTCTCCTCCGGCGCGACGCGCAGGACGCGCTCCTGCTCCGACCGCGCCAGCGCCGCGGCGTAGACGCGGACGTAGTCCTCGGCCATGCGCCGTGCGGTGAAGCGCTCCTCGAACACTCGGCGGCACTCCGCGCGGTCGATGCGGCCGATACGCTCGATCGCCTTCGTGAGCTCCTCGACGTCCTCGCAGTGGTAGCCGTTCACGCCGTCGACGACGATCTCCGGGACCGAGCCGCGCGGACGCGCCAGGATCGGCGTGCCACAGGCCATCGCCTCGATGAGCACGATGCCGAAGGGCTCCGGCCAGTCGATCGGGAAGAGGAACGCGAGCGCGTCCTGGAGGAGCTCCTGCTTCCCACGGTCGTCCAGCTCGCCCGCGAACTCGATGCCGTCGTGGCCGAGGTGCGGCTTGATCATCTGCTCCCAGTACGCCTGGTCGTCCCTCGCCTCGGGATAGGCCCAGATGTCGAGCGGCGGCCGGCCGCCGATCACGAGAGGGAGACCACTGCGGTGCGCGACCTCGATCGCGAGGTGCACGCCCTTCTCCGGCGAGATCCGTCCGACGAACGCGAGGTACGACCCGCGCTTCGTCCGCGGGCGGTAGAGGTCGACCGGGAGGCCGTGCGGGACGTTCGCGACCCACCCCGCGCCGGGGAGCGTCCGCCGCTGCGCCTTGCTGACCGAGACGAGGGATACGTCGCTGAACTCCTTGTGCACGATCGCGGACTCCCTCGTGTCCGTGCGGGAGTGAACGGTCGTGACGGTCGGGATGTGGGAGGCACGGGCGAACGGGTACGCCGCCCACTCCGCGTGGTTGTGCATCACGTCCGCCTCGCACTCGGCGAACGCCCGGGCGAAGGCCGCCATCCGCACGGGTCCGGGATCACGGAGGTCCGTCTCCCAGAGCGCCCGCTCGGCGAGCGGCACGAGATCACCGCGCGTCACGCAGTCGCCCGTCGCGTAGAGATCGACGTCGTGGCCGAGCGCCACCAGCTCGTCCGCGAGCCAGCCGATGACGCGCTCGGTGCCGCCGTACTTGACCGGAGGCACGCGCTGGAGCAGGGGGGCGAGAAGGGCGATCCTCATCAGCCGTGTCGTGTGCAATGACAATGCCACGGGACGTTCTCGGCGCGTTCACGATCGCTTCACGGGCCGCCCGGACCATCGGGTCTTGGAGGTGCGACATGGCTCGTGGCTTCGCGATCGGCGTGCTGGCTCTCCTGGTCCTCGGGGGCGTGGCCGCGCTCGCCTACCAGGCAGGCGTGGGCGCCGCCGTCACCGTCCCCGCGCCGAGCGGTCCTCCCGCGGCCTACCCCTACTACTGGCACCCCTTCGTCGGCTTCGGCTTCCCCTTCTTCGGCTTCCTCTTCCCGCTGATCTTCGTCTTCCTGGTCTTCGGCCTCGTCCGCGCCGTCGCGGGCGGCGGCTGGGGACACCACGGCGGACACCGGAGAATGCTCGAGGAGTGGCACCGCGAGATGCATGAGCGGCAGGGCTCGGGGAGCGGCGACCGCTGAGGACGATCCTCGTCGTCGACGATGAGCCGAAGATCGCGCGCATCGTGAGCGATCACCTGGAGCGCGCGGGGTTCCGCGCGCTCCAGGCCTACGACGGCCGGTCCGCGATCCAGCTCGCGCAGCGCGAGCGGCCCGACCTCGTCGTGCTCGACCTCGGGCTGCCCGACGTCGACGGGCTCGACGTCATGCGGCTTCTCCGCGAGCGCTCTCCGGTGCCCGTCCTCGTCCTCACCGCGCGAGCCGAGGAGACGGATCGGCTCGTCGGGCTCGAGGTCGGAGCGGACGACTACGTCGTCAAGCCGTTCAGCCCCAAGGAGGTCGTCGCGCGCGTCCGCGCGGTCCTGCGGCGCGCCGAGCGCGCCGAGCCGGCCGGCCCCGTCATCCGGGCCGGCGACGTGACCGTCGACCTCGACCGCATGCGCGTTGCCGTCGGCGACCGCGACTGCGAGCTCACCCGCACCGAGACGCTCCTCCTCGCGACGCTCGCGCGCCGGCCCGGACGCGTGTTCACGCGCGGGCAGCTCCTCGACGCCGTGCACGGCAGCGAGGTCGACGCGTACGAACGCGCGATCGACGCGCACGTGAAGAACATCCGCCGAAAGCTCGAGCCGGATCCGCGGCGACCGCGCTACATCCTCACCGTCCACTCCGTCGGCTACCGCTTCGCGGACGTCGAGTGAGCCGGCCGCCGCGCACCGCTCGCGCGCACGGCCCGCCTCCATGGTTCGGGCGGCGGTGGCACGGCGAGCGTCCGCCGTGGTGGCCGCAGAACGAGGAGTGGCCTCCGCGCGGCCGCTGGCACGGTCCCTCGCGGCGCTTCGCCGCGCGGCTCGCGCTCACGGCGCTCGCCGTCCTCCTCCTCATCGATCTCGCGCTGGCGCTCGTGGCGTCGCTCATCGCGCGCGCCCTGGGGATCGTCGCGCTCGACGCTCGGACCGTCCTCGTCCTCGCGGCCGCGCTCGTCCTCTTCGTCCTCGGCGTGAGCGTGCTCGGGCGCGGCCTGCGCCGAGCGGGCGCTCCGCTCGCGGATCTCGCCGCGGCCATCGACCGCGTCGCGGAGGGCGAGTACACGACCCGCGTGAGCGTCCGAGGACCGCGCGAGATCCGCCGGCTCGTCGCCGCGTTCAACGAGATGGTCGAGCGGCTCGCGACCGCCGACGAACGCCGTAGGCGCCTCCTCGCGGACGTCACGCACGAGCTGCGCACGCCCCTGGCGGTGGTGCAGGGGCAGCTCGAAGGGACGCTCGACGGGGTGTACCCGCCCGACGCCGAGCACCTGCGCGCGATCCTCGACGAGACGCGGCACATGGCGCGGATCATCGAGGACCTGCGCACGCTCTCCCTCGCGGAGAGCGGAGCGCTGACCCTCTCGCGCGAGACCGTCACGCTCGGCGACGTGGTCGACGATGCCCTGGACGCGTACCGGATGCGCGCGGAGACCGGTGGAGTGTGCCTCGCCGGCGACGTGCCGCCGGATCTTCCGCCTATCGACGCCGACCCCACGCGGCTGCGGCAGGTGCTCGAGAACCTCCTCGCCAACGCGCTCCGCTACACGCCTCGCGGCGGCCGCGTCGACGTGACCGCGATGCGTGAGGGGACGGCGATGGTCGCGATCGCCGTGCGCGACACCGGCCGGGGGATGGGTCCACAGGAGCTGGCGCGCGCGTTCGAGCGCTTCGCGCGGTCGGACGATCCCCGCGGGACGGGCCTCGGTCTCGCGATCGCGCGCGGTCTCGTTCGCGCCCACGGCGGCGAGATCGCGATCTCGAGCGAAGGCGAAGGCCGCGGCACGACGGTGCGCTCGACCTGGCCAGTCGCGCGCTAGCCCCCCGCGGACCTCCCGCCCGACTCGAGCCATGCGGCGACGTCGCTGAGGAATCGCGCCGCGTCGGCGCCGTCGGCGACGCGGTGGTCGACGGAGAGCGTGAGCGTGAGGACCTTCGCGCGCGAGAGGCGCCCGACCGCGAGGATCGCCGCTTCGGGCGGGTTGACGAGGGCCTGGAACCGGTCGACGCCGAGCGTCCCGAGGTTCGAGATGCTGAAGACCGCGCCTGTGAGAGCGTCGGCGGGCAGCTTCCCCGCCCGCGCTCCCTGCTGCAGCCGCTCGCGCTCCTGGGCGATCGCCTTCAGGTCCTTGCGGTCGGCGTCGCGGATGACGGGCACGATGAGGCCGTCGGCGAGGGCGAGGGCGACGCCGACGTGGACCCCGTCGCCCACCACGATGGCGTCGCCGTCGAAGCGTCCGCGGAATCGCTCGTGCATGCGCAGAGCGCGCGCGCACGCCGCGACGAGCAGATCGGTGAACGAGACGCCTTCGCTCCTCCGCAGCTCGTCCGCCGCGGTCATGTCGACGTCTCGCGAGACCTGGAACTGCGGCACCTGCGCGGAGCGGGTCATCGCGTCGGCGATCGCGCGCCGCATGCGCGTGAGCGCGATGCGCCGCTCGGCGCCGCCCGCCGACGGCGCGGCGACGGGCGCGGCCGCCGGCGGCCGCGCGGACGCGGCGTCCACGTCCTCGAGCGTGACGCGGCCCCCCGGGCCCGTGCCCCTCACCTTCTCTATGTCGATGCCGAGCTCCTGCGCGCGCTTGCGCGCAGCCGGGCTCGAGCGGACCCGCTCGCCCTCGGCCGCCGCCGGCGACGGCACCGACGCGGGTGCCGAGGGTGCCGCCGTGAGCGAGGATGCATTCGCACCGGGCGCGACGGACTCCGACGCGACGTCGCCGAGCGGCTCGCTCGCGCTGTCGGCGATGACCGCGATGAGCGTCGCGACCGGGGCCGTCGCGCCCTCCGTCAGGAAGATCTTCCGCACGACGCCCGCCGCCGGCGCCTCGACCTCCATCGTCGCCTTATCCGTCTCGACCTCGAAGAGGATCTCGCCGGCGGCGACGGCGTCGCCCTCGCGCTTCCGCCACGCGACGATCTTTCCCTCGTCCATGGTCAGGCCCAGCTTGGGGAGGATGACCTTCGTGACGCTCACGCGGAGACCCTGGACCACGTGTGCGCGACGTGACACGAGATGTGTGGGGTCTCCGCGATCCGCTTCACGACACCATCTCCTTGGGCCGCCGTCACGATGTCCTCGACCTGCGGTAGCACGCTCTTCTCCGGGTGCTGCGCGTACGGTATCGGAGTCTCCGCCCCGGCGAGCCGCCGCCCCACCGCGCGAGCCGCGGCGGGACGCGACGGCCGATGCGCCGAGGACGACGGCGAGAAGCCGGCCGCTGTGAAGGCGTGAACGCGGGTGGTCAGCGCGGCGACCGGCGCACCGTGACCGTCCACACGAGCGGACCGTAGCGGCGGACGGAGCGCATGTCGTCGTAGCCCTCGTAGCCGTTCGCCTCCGTCGCGTGCCGCTGCGCATCGGCGATCACGGTTCGGATCGCCCGGTCCGGGTCGCGCGAGCAGCGCCCGCTCGAGATGCACAGCGCGACGACGGCCGTCGCGTGCGGCGTCGCCATGCTCGTGCCCGAGATCGTGTTCGTTCTCCCGCCCGGCCACGTCGACGTGATGCAGACGCCCGGCGCCGCGACGGTGTGCGAGAGGTCGGCGACGCGCGTCGCGTAGTTCGAGAACGTCGCCGGAGCGTCGTCGCGCTCGCCGGCCATGCACGACGGCGCGCGGCCGTCGCCGCCCGCGCGGCCGTCGCTGTCGGAGATGGCGGTCACCGTGAGCACCTCCGGATACGACGCCGGCACGGCCCCCGCGAGGTCGACGCCGTCGTTCCCCGCCGCGACGACGTACGTCACGCCCGCTTCGCTCGAGCGGCAGATCGCCTCGTGCAGCGGGTCTCCGCTCGTCACGCCGCAGTCGCGGTCGCTCGTCCCGGGCCCACCGAAGCTGAGGTTCGCCACCGCGATGCCGAGGCGCTTCGCGTTCGCCGTCACCCAGTCGATGCCGCAGATGACCTGCGCGACGCTGCCCATGCCGCTGGCGTCGAGGACCTTGACCGCGTACAGCTTCGTGCCCGGCGCGACGCCCGCGACGCCGCTTCCCGGCTTGGCGCCGATCGTTCCCGCGACGTGCGTCCCGTGGCCGTGGTCATCCTGGGCGGGCGAGGTGCGCCGCTTCCCGGCTATGCAGTTCACGCCGCTCGACGCGTTGAGCGCCGGATGACGCAGGTCGATGCCCGTGTCGATGACCGCCACGGCGACGGACGCGGCCGCGGCGCCTCCGCCGATCCGCCGGACGCCCGTCGGGACGTCCGCGCGGCGCGACACGGCGACGGGTGTCACGAGCCGGACGGCCTGGTCGTCGTGGACCGACGCGACGAGGGGATCGGATCGCAGCGCGTCACGCTGCCGAGCGGAGAGGCGCGCCGAGAAGCCGCGCACGCTGGAGGTGTAGCGGTGCTCGGCGCGGAATCCGTGCGCGCGCTCGAGCGCCGCGATGGCGCGCGCGGGATCGCCCGCCCGTAGCGTAACGATCGTCGACGCCGTGGGTTCCGCACGCGCGACCGTCGGGAGCGCGAGGGCCACGACGGCCGCGCCGAGGAGAGCGGCCGCGGCGGCCAGGCGGGTGGGGATCACGCCACATGGGACGGACAGGCCTTGCCGGGCATATGCTGACGGTGTCGCACGGGCTTCCACCGTGGAAGGAAGGGGATCGCCGAATGCGCTCTGCAGGTTTCCCGTGCCGCATGGCCGGCTGTGACCGTGCTTTTCAGGTCGCCGACCAGACATCGATGGACGATCTCAAGGCGGCCAGCGCCGCGCGCACCGCTCACGAGATCCGCGACCACGACTACCACCACGTTCCGCTCGCCGAAGAGCGACCCGCGTCGCCCTACCTGCGCGGAAAGGTGAGGTCCGAGACGCCGGCGAAGCCGTAGCGCTGCGCCGGCGCTCGCGTCACGCCGTGCGCAGCCCGTACATCCGTTCTCCCGGGCAGCGCCCGCTCGTCGTCGGCCACCGCGGCGCGCTCGCCTTGGCCCCCGAGAACACGTTCGCCGCGTTCCGCCGCGCCATCGCGTGCGGCGTCGACGCGATCGAGTTCGACGTGCAGCGGACGGCCGACGGCGTGCCGATCGTCATCCACGACGCGACGCTCGACCGGACCACGAGCGGGCACGGGCGCGTGCGCGAGACGCGCTGGCGCGACATCCGCGAGCTCGACGCCGGGTCGCACCTCTCGCCCGACCACTCCGGAGAGCGCGTGCCGTCGCTCGAGGAGCTGCTCGCGGAGGCGCGCGGATGGAGCGTCGGCCTCGTCCTCGAGCTGAAGCAGCCCTGGCCGGGGGACGATCGCCCACGCGACGAGGGCCTCGTCGCCGCCGCGTGCGACCTCGTCCGCGCCGGCGGCCTCCTCGACCGCACCCTCTTCATCTCGTTCGACCACCCGTCGATCGCCGAGATGATCTCGCGCGAGCCGGCGGCGCGGACGGCTCTGCTCACCGAAGGACCGACGCTCGTGGACCCCCTCGCGCCGGCTCGGGCCGTCCCGGGAGTGCTCGGTCTCCACGTGCGCTGGCAATGGATCTCGCGCACGGTCATCGACGCCGCGCACGCCGCCGGGCTGCACGTCCACGCGTGGGGGCACCGCCATCCTCAGGACCCCCTCGTCGTCCGCCGCCTCATCGGCCTGGGCGTGGACTCGCTATCGGCCGACGCGCCGGATGCGCTCGTCGCCCTAGTCTCGTCCCGATGACGCCCCTCGAGACGGCCCGCGCGTTCATCGACGCCGTGCAGGAGAAGCAGGCGGATGTCGCGGCAGATCTCTGCGCCGACGACGTCGAGATCGTCCTGCCGGGCGCGGACTCTCCCCTGCGCGGGAAGGAAGGCGTGCGGCAGATGGTCCGGATGGCACCGAAGCTCGAGCAGAGCTTCCGATCGGAGGAGGAGCTCGACGGCAAGGTGCGCGTGACGACGCTCACGCGCGCGCCGGGGATATTCGCGAACTACACGACGTGGGTGTTCGCGTTCCAGGACGGGCGCGTCGCGCGGCTCACCTTCGAGCTCCGCGCCGCGAACTGACCGCGCGGGTTCAGACGTTCCGGGGAACGCTCCCCGAGCGCTCGAGGAACCACCGCATGCAGCGGTGCCCGAGGTCCGACGTCGGGGCGTACATGAGCGGGCAGCCCCCCGCGATGACCGCGATGCCGTTGTCCGCGCAGTAACGGACGGCGGTCGGGCTGACGCTCCCCGGCACCGGGCCGCGGTGCATCCACACGCGCTTGATCCCGAGCATGTGGCATTCGCGCACGATCGCTTCCGCCCGCGCGGGCCCCGTTCCGAGGATCACGCCGTCCACCGTGCTGGGGATCGACGCGAGGTCGCGGTAGCACACGTCGCCTTCGACCGACGACGCGCTCGGGTTCACCGCGAACACGCTGTAGCCGTGCGAGCGCAGACGGCGGTACACGCTGTTCGCGCCGTGGCCCTTGGGCTCGCGCGACACGCCGACGACGGCGATGCGCGCGTGCGACAGGAAGTCGTTCACCAGACCCGCCATGACGCCTCCGCGGTCGTGCTTCGATCCAATGTCGCGCAGCGGCCGCGGACGCGCCAAGGGCCGAACGCCTCGATCGCCCGAGCGCCACCGCTCGGATCGAACGGACCGTTCGGGCACCGCAGAGCGCGCTACGCCGATCGGTCCGGGTCGATCCTCTCGAGGATCCTCGTTTGCGCCTCGTTGATCGAGTGCACCTCGAGCGTCAGGCGGTGGATCGCCGTCAGGGTCTCGTGGTCGGCCTCGGAGCGCGCGTCGTTCGCCGACTGGATGACGTTCTGGCCGACGATGATGATGGGTAGGAGAACTAGCTGAAGGAAGGTCTGCGCGATCCACGCGATGATGACGATCACGTCGTGCGACGCGATGGCGGCCGGGAACGAGACGAGCGCGAGTAGAGCGAAAAGGTACGCCGTCCACATCGTGCCCACGGTCTTCGTGATGACGACGGCAAGGCGCGTGTTGAACGCGGACAGCAGGCCCGTGCCATGAACGACCGAGAGAACGCTCGCGCTCGTGACGAGGCGGGGCAGGTGCCTCTTCGCGGCTTCGAGATCGCGGATGGCCATGGATCTTCCTCCGTTCGGCGGGGCTTTCTAGCGCGATCTTAGGGACGCCTACCATGGCGAGCGTGGCCGATCGCACCGTAGAGGTCCTGATCGAGATCCCACGGGGCAGCCGCAGCAAGTACGAGATCGACGAGAGGACCGGGCGCCTGCGGCTCGACCGCGTCCTCTACTCCTCGGTCCACTACCCCACCGACTACGGCTTCATCCTCGACACGCTCGCGCTGGACGGCGACCACCTCGACGTGCTGCTCCTCTGCGAAGAGCCGGCCGTCCCCGGATCGCTGCAGACGGCACGGCCGATCGGGCTCCTGGAGATGGAGGACGAGAAGGGGCCGGACGAGAAGGTCCTCGCGGTGCCGACGGGCGATCCCCGCTTCTCGGATGTCCGGAGCCTCGACGACCTCGCGCGGCACTGGAGGGTCGAGATACAGACCTTCTTCGACTCGTACAAGGCGCTCGAGGGCGGCAAGGGCGCGACGGTCCGGGGGTGGCGCGGCGTCGACGAGGCGTGGCGCGCGGTCGAAGAGGCGCGGCGTCGCTTCGACGCGACGCCGACGAGCCGGAGCTGATCAGCTCTCGGGCCCAGCCCGGCGACCGGCGCCGTCGCCCTCAGATCACGCAGCGATGACGACCTTAGGCGCTCGCGCGCGGCGATCGCGCGACGATCAACCGACAGCGAGCGCGACGATCCCCGCTGCCATCGTCGCGGCGGCGACGACGCGGCGACGGCCCCCTTCCTCCGCGAGGATCCGCGTCCCCATGAGCGCGCCGATGAGGATCCCCGACTCGCGCAGCGGCGCGACGTAGCTGACGGGGCTCACGCTCAGAGCGGTGAGGACGAGGATGTACGCGAGCGGGCTGAGGACCGCGACACCGATCACCTCGCGGCGATGCACGCGCCAATGCAGCCCCAGCCGCTCGCGCTGCCGGAGCGCGAGGGGCGCGACGAGGAGCGTCTGCCCGAGGTTGCGCGACCAGTCGTAGAGGAGCGGCGGGATCGCGAGCGCCGACACCGCGTGCTTGTCCCACAGCGTGTACGTCGCGATCGTGAGCCCGGTGAGGAGCGCGAACCCCACCGCGCGGCCCGACCCGGCCGCGCGGATCCGCCGCGGGTCGCCGGTGAGGAAGACCGCCCCGACGACGATCGCGAGCCCGCCCGCGAGCGCGAGGTACGTCGGGCGCTCGGCGTACAGGACGATCGCGCCGATCGTCGCGACGAACGGGCCGGTCGAGCGCGCGATCGGGTACACGAGCGAGAGATCCCCCGCGCGGTAGCCCGCGGCGAGGAAGGCGAAGAACGCGGTGTGAAGGAAGACGGTGCCGGCCATGAAGCCGATCCCGGCGGCCCCGACCACGGGGTGCGCCACGAGGATGACGGCGAGGGCGAGCGGGGAGTACACCGTCGCGCTCGTGAGGTAGACGAGCCAGAGGAACGCCGTCCCGCCCTCGACGCGCTTCGCGAGGAGATTCCACGTCGCGTGGATGAACGCCGAGAAGAGGACGAGGCCGACGGCGATGCCGGTCACGTCGCGAGCCTACGTGCCGGCGGCGGGGTCACCCGGCGGCCCGAACACGGCGCGCCGGAGCGCCGGCCAGGTCCGCACGAACGCGTCCGCGCCCTCGAGCTTCGCGCCGGCATAGCCCCACGCGACCTGGATGACGCGAGCGCCGGCGGAGTGCGCCATCTCGACGTCGGCGGGCGCGTCGCCCACGACGACGCACTCCTCGGGCGGGAGGCCGATCCGCGCCGCGGCGGCGAGGGCGAGGTCGGGGGCCGGCTTGGGCCGCGCGACCGAGTCGCCGCCCAGATACGCGTCGATCTCGCCGCGGATGCGCAGGCCGCGGAGGATGCGCTCGCAGTCGGCGGCGCGCTTCCCGGTCACGGTCGCCTGCCGCAGCCCCGCCTCGTGGAACGCGCGCAGAGTGGCGCGCGCGCCGCGATGGAGCCGCGTCGCGGGGATCGCGTCGCGCTCGTACAGCAGGCGGTATTCGTCGCGGTACGCGCTCGCGTCCGTCGGTGTGAGGTCGGGCCAGGCGATCCGGAAGATCTGCTCGAGAGGTGCTCCCGTCATCCGGCCGACGACGTCGGCGTCGAGCGCGGTGCCGCCGTGAGCGCCGATCACCCGGTTCGCCGTGTCGACGACGAGCCGCACGCTATCGGTGAGCGTCCCGTCGAGATCCCACAGCACTCCGCGGACGCGGCGGGCGGAGCTCATCGGACGATCGTCGCGAGGACGCCGACGATGCCCGCGAGGGCGACGACCGTGACCGCGTTCAGCCGCTGCAGCAGCACGACGGCGACCGCGAGGCCGACCACGCTGACGACGTCGGTGAGCGCGACCCGCGCGATCGACACGAACCCGGCCGCGATGAGGCCGAGCGCGACCGGCGCGAGAGCGCGCGCGATCGCCCGTGGCCAGGCGAGCTCGCGCACGCGGTGCCAGAGGGTGACGGCCGTCAGGCCGATGACGGTCGGGGGCAGGAGGAAGGCGATCGTCGCGACGAGGGCGACGACAGGGCCCCCGATCCGCGCGCCGAGCGGGATGATCATGAAGATCCCGGGGCCCGGGGTGATCTGACCGAGCGCGAACGACTGCCAGAAGGCCGTGTCGCTCACCCAGTGGTGCTCGCGCACGACGACGCGCTCCATCTCGGCGAGCACGGTGAGGCCACCACCGAAGGTGAGGAGACCGAGCCGCGAGAAGACGAGCGCGACCTCGACCAGATCCGGCACGTCAGGCCCGCCGCGGCCGATGGCGCCACAGGTTCGCGCCGCCGAGCACGACGAGGATCACGACGAGCGGGACGCCGACGACCGACAGCGCGAGTGCCGCGACCGCGACGACGACGTCGAGGGGGAGCCGCAGCCCACGCCGCGCGAGCCGGTAGAGCGTCACCGCGAGCAGGGCGGCCGCGCCGATCGTCACGCCGTGCAGCGCGCCCGCGACGTGCGGGTCGGCGATGAAGCGAACGAAGAACGCCGTGAGGAGCGAGATGAAGATCGCGCCCGGGACGGCGACGAGGACGGCGCCGAGAAGGCCCGAGCCGACGCCGCCCAGGCGGGTGCCGCAGTAGGCGGCGACGTTCATGAAGTTCGGTCCCGGCAGCGCCTGGGAGAGCGCGAGGCCCTCGAGGTAGTCGTCGTCGGTCATCCAGCGCAGCCGCCGGACGAACGCGTCGTAGAGGTAGGCCTGGCGCTGTCCCCCGAAGCTGATCAGGCCGATGACGAGGAACTGGCGTGCGAGGGCGAGCGGCTGTACGCCCGATGAGGTCGCGTCGGTCGCCTCCACTGCAGGGAGATCATGACGCGCTCGGGTCGAGGACGCGAAGCGGATCGCGCAGAGTGCCCCGCGCTACGGCGACGGCGTGTCCGCGAGCGTCGCCTTCAGCGTCAGCGTCTCTGAGCCGCGCCTGACGCTGAGCGACACCGTGTCGCCTGGCTTGTGCGAATCGACGATCCGCGCGAGCGACGACTCGTCCGTCAGAGCCTGCCCGTCGATGGCGGTGATCACGTCGCGCGCGCGAAGGCCGGCTTTGTCGGCGGGCGACCCCGACACGACGCGGCTCACGAGCACGCCCTTGACGCTCGACGCGATCCCCACCTGCGCCGCGAGCGCGGGCGTCAGGTAGCCGTAATAGATCCCGAGGAACGCGTGCGTCGCGTGTCCCTTCGAGATGAGCTCCTCGGCGATCGGTTTGGCGGCCGAGATCGCGATCGCGAACCCGATCCCCTGCGCGGGGACGCCGGGCTCGGCCTGCGTCTGCACCAGCGTGTTGATGCCGATGACGTCCCCGCTGAGGTCGACGAGAGGACCGCCGGAGTTGCCGGGGTTGATCGCGGCGTCCGTCTGGATGAGGTCGAAGAGGAACGGCCCCGCCGCGCCGGTGTTCGGGTCGGACGGCTCCTGCACCGTGCGGTGCACGGCGCTCACGACGCCCGCGGTGACCGTGGGGCCGCCGGGAAGGGCGAGCGCGTTGCCGATCGCGATCACCCAGTCCCCCGGCTCGGCGGTCGAGGAGTCGCCGAGCGTCGCGACGGGGAGGTCGTTCCCGCTGATCTGCAGCACCGCGAGGTCCGTCCGGGCGTCGTGCCCGATGACCTTCGCGTCGAACACGCGGCCGTCGGGAAGCGTCGCCAGGAGCTTCTGCGCCCCCTCGATGACGTGGTCGTTCGTGAGGATGTGGCCCTGCTGGTCGAAGATGATCCCGCTGCCGACGCCCGCCGGGATGTTCTGCGCCACGCCCGACAGGTCGACGTTCACCTGCTCGTTCGTCACCTGGACCACGGCCGGCCGCACCCTCTGCGCGATGTCGTGGACCGCGGTGGCGAGGGAGACGCCGGCGCCGGGACCGCTGCCCGACGGCCTCGCGGTCTGCGATGCCGCGGGCGCCCCGCCGCTCGCCCGCGCGCTCGCCGACGGCGACGGCGAGGGACCGCCCAAGAGGCCGCAGCCGCCGAGGATCGTCGCGACGAGGATGAGCGCCGCGGTGCGTCCGCGCATCGAGGCCATCACTTCTCCCCCGAGCAGGACTGACGCCAGCCTGCCGCCCGCTCTCCGCCGAAACTACAGTCGAAAGCCACATGTCGCCACGGGCCATCACCGCATGGGCGATCGCGTTCTCCCTGGCATTCGGGGCCTGCGCGCCCGCCGGACCGCCGGCGAGAACGACCGCGGGGCCCGCGGGGACGCCGTCCGGCGCGGCTGCCCGGTCCGCGCCCCCCTCGGCGCCGGCGTCAGCGTCGGCTCCACCCCGGCTCCCCGCGCTCCCGGGGGCGGACGCCGCCCGGCCGTCGCCGGGCAAGGGGATCCCCTTCGTCGGCCACCTTCTCATCGCCGACCGCGGCAACGCGCGCATCGTCGAGATCGACCCCGCCGGCAACGAGACGTGGGCGTTCCCGGCGAAGGGCGAGGTCGTGCCTCCGCACTTCGGACCCTGGGACGACGCCTTCTACACGCCCGACCGCGCGCAGGTCATCGCCAACGCGGAGGACGACCAGGTCGTCATCGCGATCGACGTCGCGACGGCGCGGATCACCTGGCACGCCGGGATCCCGGGGGTCCGCGAGAAAGGGGCGGCGGGGTTCGATACGCCGGACGATGCCGTCCCCGCGCTCGACGGCACGATCCACGTCGCGGACATCCGCAACTGCCGCATCGTCCACTTGAGCGGCTCCGGCGAGTATCTCGGCGCGCTCGGCAGCGGCATCTGCCGGCACGATCCGCCGCGATCGTTCGGCTCGCCCAACGGCGCGTTCCCGACGCCCGACGGCGGGCTCGTCGTCACCGAGATCAACGGGAGCTGGGTGGACTGGCTGCGCCCGGACGGGACGCTCGACAGGGCCGTACGCACGCCCGCGGCGTATCCGTCCGACGCGCTGCCCTATCCCGACGGGAGCGTCCTGCTCACGGACTACAGCAGGCCGGGTCAGGTCATCCGGATCGCGAAGGACGGCAGCGTCCGCTGGCGCTATCGCCCCAAGGGCACCCGGGCGCTCGACCACCCGTCGATAGCCCTCCCGCTCGCGCAGGACCGCGTCGCGGTCTGCGACGACCACGGCGGCCGTGTGATCATCGTCGATCCGACGACGGACGAGGTCGTGAGGGAGTACACGACCGTCGGCGGGGTGCGCCTGCACCTGCCGGACGGCCTCTCCTACCGCGCCGACTGACCACGCCCTGCCGGTCGGTCGCGGCCGAGATGAAGGGCCGCCAAGAGAGGCGCGGCCGCTGCGTCACCCGGGCGAGATCGCCTGGGCCGCGCCGGCGGCCCGCCGCTAGGCCGTCCCGCTCCGCGTCGTGATCCGGCTGAAGCCGTGGAAGGCCGCATAGAGGACGAAGGCGAGCACGAACCCCACCAGGAACGTGAGGTCGCCGAGCTGTGGCGCCGCGATGGGGATGGGACCGGTGTACAGCGCCTGGGCCGCGAAGAGGTAGATCGACACGACCCCCGCGATGAGCATCGCGGCGAAGCCCGCCCAGGTGGCGTGCGTCCGCGAGAAGAAGATCGACTCGTCGCCGAAGTCCCCGCGGCGCAGCACGTGGTCGGCGAAGACGACGCCGAGCCACGGAGCGATCCAGTAGCTGATGACGAGGAGGAAGTCCTCGTACTTGCTCCCGGGGCCGACGTTCGCCTGGAAGGCGATGCCGACGACGAGGCCGAGGACGCCGGAGGCGATGGCCACGATCGCGCGGCGCTGGTGGAGCGGGAGGCGGATACCCAGGGTGAGGAACGACATCGCGCCCGAGTAGATGTTGAGCACGTTCGCGGAGACCGCGCCGAGCGCGATGGCAAGGAGCGTGGCCTTGAAGAGGAGGTCGGGCAGCGCGTGCGCGAGCTGCGCGGTCGGGATGTCGTTCGGCCCCCACTGCGTCCCGGCGACGGTCGCGAGCCCCGCGCCGGCGATCTCGAGGATGACGCACGAGAGGAACACGCCGGACCCCGCCCACCAGCCGACGGCGCGGCGATCGACCGTCGGGCGCTGGTAGCGCGTGTAGTCGGAGGCGTAGGGGTTCCACCCCGCGGCATAACCGAAGGCCGCGGCGGTCGTGAGCATGAACGCGCCGATGTCACCGCCGAAGGCGATGGGCGCCTTGGCGTTGAAGCCGACGGCGTGGCTGTGCGCGAGGATGAAGATCGTCGCCAGGCCGAAGATGATCGCCAGCGGGACGAAGGCGTAGCGCTCGAACGCGTGCACGAGGTTGTGCCCGAAGAACGCCACGAGGACCTGCGCCGCGACGACGATGAGGAACGCGAGCCAGAAGAGCGGGATGTTGAAGAGCGCCATGAGGGCGAAGGCGCCGCTCACGCTGTTGACGATGAACCAGCCGATCGCCGCGGTGAACGTGTTGAGCCCGGCCGGCAGGATGTTCCCGCGGTAGCCGAACGCCGCGCGGCCCTGGACCATCTGCGGCACGCCGAAGCGCGGTCCCCACGAGCTGAGGATCGCGTGCGTCAGCGATCCGAGGGCGCTCCCGATGACGATCCCGGCGACGACGGTGCCGAGGCTCCCGCCGAAGAGGACGATGCCGAGCACTCCGACGTATACCGTCGCGAACTCCAGGTTCGGCGACATCCACGTCCAGAACAGGTCGATCGGCCGGCCGTGCCGCTCGCGGAGCGGGATGTACTCGACGCCGCCCGGCTCGACCGCGGCGATACGCTCGCCGTACTCACCCTCACGCGTGGGGACGCGCTGCTCGACGACCTCCGCGCTCGCCATTCCCTCTCCTCCGCATCGCCTGCGCCCGCATCGCCTGCGCGAGGGGCGAGTGTATCCGAGCGGCCCGGCGAGCGACTGTCAGTCCGCTTCGGCCGACGCGACGCCGCCCTCCACGTCGAGCACGAACGCGGGCTCGACGCCGAGCTCTTCCTCGCGGCCTCCGCGCAGCGCCGACGCGGCCCCGGCGAGAACGCACAGCGCGACGGAGACAAGAAGCGCGAGGCGGATCCCGTCGACGAACGGCGTCGCGAGCAGTCGGGCGAAGAAGTGCGGGTCGCTGATGCGCGCGAGGACGCCGGGCGGCAGCGCGCTGAGCATCGCCGGCGGCGCGATGTGGGCGATCGGGTCGTAGCCGAGCATCGCCGCGAAGATCGCTCCTCCCGGCGGCAGCGAGGCGAGGCCCGCGGCCACGCTCGACGGCAGCCCGGCCGCCTGCGTTCCCGCGCGGACGCTCGGCCCGAGCGTGCTCCCGAGCGAGACGACGACGAGCGTGAAGAAGATGGCCTGGCTCAGGGTCGCGCCGGCGTTGAAGATCGTCGTGCGCATCCCCGCCGCCGACCCGCGGTGCTCCGCGGGGACCGCGCTCATGATCTGCGAGGTGTTGGGCGCTCCGAAGAAGCCCATCCCGGCGCCCATGACGAACAGGTAGACCCCGAGGTGGACGATGTCGAAGTCCGCGGGAAGGGTCATGAGCAGGAGCGCGCCCGCGGCGCCGATGAGGATCCCACCGGTGGCGATGACGCGCGCTCCGTAGCGGTCGCTGAGCCAGCCGCCCATCGGCCCGCAGACGACGAAGCCGACCATGAGCGGCAGCATCGCGATCCCCGCGCGCAGCGGCGTGTCGGAGTACGCGACGCCGTGCAGCGGCAGCCAGATGCCCTGGAGCCAGATGATGAGCATGAACTGGAGCCCGCCGCGCGCCAGCGAGAAGAGGAAGGTCGCGACGCTCCCGAAGAGGAACCCGCGGATGCGGAACATCGCGAGGTCGAACATCGGGCTGGCGGCGCGCCGCTCGATGGCGATGAAGGCGACGAGCGCCACCACGCCGACCGCGAGAGACGCCACGACGACGGGGTTCGTCCAGCCCATGTCGCTGCGGCCGTAGGGCGTGAGCGCCTCCGTCAGCCCGAACATGAGCGCGAGAAGGCCCGCCGCGAAGGTGAGGTTCCCGAGCGGGTCGAGGGGCTGCGGCCGGCGGTGCCCGACCTCGCGCAGCGCGATGAACGCCCAGATCGATCCGAACACGCCGACGGGCACGGAGATGAGGAAGTCGAGCCGCCAGTTGATCGCGGCGAGGATGCCGCCGAGCACGACGCCGATGACGTTGCCGGCGATGAAGGCGATCTGGTTGATCCCGAGGGCGAAGCCACGCTGCCCCAGCGGGAACGCGTCGGTGAGGATCGCCACGCCGTTGGCGAAGAGGCAGGCGCCGCCCACCGCCTCGACCATGCGGAAGGCGATGAGCTCGATCGCTCCCGTCGTGCCGGTGGCGGGCGTGATCGAGCACAGGAGCGCGCCGACGGTGAAGATGACGAAGCCGAGGTTGTAGAGACGGACGCGGCCGAACATGTCGGCGATGCGCCCGAAGCTCACGACGAGCATCGTCGTGACGACCGCGTAGCTCATCATGATCCACAGCAGGAGGACGGATCCGCCCGGAGCGAGGGGATCGACGCGCAGCCCCGAGAAGATCGCGGGCAGCGAGATCATGACGACCGTCGACTCGATCGACGCCATGAGCGATCCGATCGTCGTGTTCGTCAGCGCGATCCACTTGTACTCGATCTTCACCGCGTCGCTCCCGCTTCGGCCGGGGCGGTCTCCCCGTCGATGGCGCGCACCGCGCTCACGAACTCCTCGAGCGCGGCGGCGATGCGGTCGCGCGCGGCGGGAGGAAGGGCCTCCGCCGCACGCCGGATGGGGCTCTCCTCGAGCAGCGGGACGGAGGTGACGAGGCGCAGGCCCGCGGGGAGGATCGCCGCGACGACCTTGCGGCGGTCCGTCACGTCGCGCCGGCGCTCGATGAGCCCGCGCTCCTCGAGGCGGTCGACGACGCGCGTCATGGACGGCGGCGTCAGCCCGAGCTCCGCGCCCAGCTGGCCCAGCGGCTTGGGCTCGCTCGCGAGCCGGCGGAGGGCGCGGACCTGCGTCAGCGTGAGCTGCGCGGACGCCCAGATACGGCCTTGGAGCGGCTCAGAGAGCGTGACGGCGTCGAGGTAAGCCCGCAGGAGCTGGTGCACCTCGAGGTGCCCGGCGTGGTCTTTTCGCAACTGGACAATAGTACACGATACGCTAAGGATCCTCGTATCGAGGGGCTATCGACGTCCCGTCGACGAACGCCTCCGTGTGCCTGCGGCGGCGTGCCGCGCCGCCTTCGCTCGAGCGCGGGTCGGCGGCCGCTTCTGCCGCCGCGGCCGCTCCGCCGCGTCGTTCTCGAGGCGCACGATGCGGAAGGACTCCCCCGCCTTGTAGCCGGCGGCTTTCCCCGTCCGCTTCGCCCACTCGCGGACCATCGCTTCGGCCTCCGGTCCGAGCTGTGAGGTGTGCGCTCGAAGCGCCTTGACCTTGATCTCGAGGACGTCGGAGATGTCGACGACGACCGTCGCGGGCCTGCCGAAGGCTTCGAGCAGGAGCGCCTTCGGCTTGTGTGGCTCGAGGTGCTCGTCCGTCCACAGCTCCGGGAACATCTGGCGCGTCGAGGCATCGGGGTTGATCGACCGGAGCGCGACCTCGCCGGCGGCGATGTGGTCGGGATGGTTCACGTAGAGGTCGTCGGCGATCCGCATCGTCGGATCCATCGTCACGAGGACGTCCGGCCGGTGGATGCGGATCTGCCGCGCGACGTCGCGACGCACCTCGAGCGTCGGGTACAGGTAGCCGTCCTCGTAGCCAAGGAAGACGCAGTGCTTCACGCCGAGGATCTTCGCGGCGGCGCGCTGCTCGGCGTAGCGGATCTCGCGGAGCCGCTCCCGTGTCATCTTCGGATCGTCCGATCCGGAGGCGCCGTTGGTGATCATGCAGTAGGTGACTTCGACGCCGGCGCGGCTCCACTTCGCGACGGTCCCGGCCACGCCGAATTCGGCGTCATCGGGGTGCGCGTAGACGACCATGGCGCGCTGGATGTCCATGCCTTCGAGCTTCATGACACAAAGCATGGGCCGATCACGCGCGTGACGCCAGGGTACGCGGCGCTCCGCGCTAGCCGCGCGCGGCCGCACTACGTCGACGGTGAGGAGCCTTCGCGGCCGCGCGCGTCCGGACCACCGTTCCCCCACGCCTCTGGGGGAAGGGCACCACGTTGGAGGGCCGGCGGGCGAGTATGGCCCAGTCCCATGGCGTCGCATCCACATCCTGGGGCGCCGTCGTGTCCTCCTCGGCCCACGGGTAGTGAAGGGTCTCGAGCATCTCGATCACCAGACCCTGCCGCGTCACCGCCTCCGCCACCTCGGTCTGCGTGTAGTACTTCTGGAGGTCCCCGGTCGCGTCGACAAGGTCCCGCACCTCGTCGCCGGAGAGGGCCCGGTGGCTGTTTGCGACCTCAGCGATCATCTCCGCTGACTCGAGCGCCGGCACGACCACGAGCGCGCTTCCACCGGGCTTGGTCACCGACGCGACGGCGCTCCACAGATCCTCGCGCTCGCTGGCCCTCGGCGACGTGATCACATTGATGCACACGGTGAGGTCGGCGGAGGCGGTGATCTCGCTCGTGACGCTCGCGATATCGCCGCAGATCCACCTCGCATTCTCGACCCGACGGCAGCGGCGACGCGCTCGCTCGAGCATCGCCCGGGAGTAGTCGATGCCGACGACGGAGGCGAACGGACGGGCGAAGGCTCGGACGAAGCTTCCGATCCCGCAGCCGAGGTCGACGAGGACGCCCGCACGTCCGTGCATGCACGCGCGCCGGACGAGCCGCCGCAGGGTGCCCGCCGTGTCGATGGCGACGATGTCGTAGACCTTGCTCTCGAACTCGGGAG
>JAJYLV010000144.1 GCA_021787445.1 Chloroflexota bacterium
CGTTCAGCTGCGAGACGGAGAGCTCGGCGATCTTGTTCTGGTCGTAGCTCGTCTCGATGACGCGCGGCGGCGTGAGCGTCGCGCGCGTGATCGTGACCGTGATCTCCTTCGTGCCGCGGATGAGCACCAGCGTCACCGACGTGCCCTCGGGGCCGCGGATGTTCGTCGCGACCTCGTCGGGGCTGAAGCCGACGACGTTCTTGCCGTTGACCTCCTTCACCTTGTCGCCGGGCTGCACGCCCGCCCTCTCGGCCGGGCTCCCCGGGAACACCGAGGAGATCTCGCTCGGCCCGCCCGGCGTGGTGGACGCGATGATCGTCGCCCCGATCCCGGAGTACGGCTGCGGCGGCTGGTTGAACGCCTTCGCGCGCTCCGGGTCGAGGTAGTAGGTGTGGCACTCGTTCATCGACTTCGCCATGCCGTCGACGGCGGCCTCCTCGAGCAGATCCTTGTTGGCCGCGGGGCACGCCGCGAGCGCCTTGTCGAGGGACTGGCTCGCCTTGACGAGGTCCGACTCGGTCGCGCCCGTCAGCTGCGGCCGCTGCGCCTTGTCGCTCGGGCAGTTCGGGCCCTTTTGGTCCGCCGGCTTCGCGAAGTACGCGTCGGCGCCGTCGAGCGCACCCGTCAGCAGCTGCTTCGACCCCGGCCGATCGACGTGCCGCTCGAGGAGGACGTGGTAGGCGGCCTCGAGCGTCTTGTAGTCCGTCTGGTCGGGCAGGACCTGCTTCGCGACGTCCGCCGGCAAGAGCTGGCATGCGCTCGCCAGCACGACGAGCACGAGGGAGAGCACGGCGAGGGTGCGTGCGCGGGCCACGTCCCGAGTGTATGGCGGACGATCGCGGCGATCGGCCCGCTTAGACGATCCTTAAGCCTCGTCGTGCAGGATCTTGCGCAGGCGGCCGAGGGCGCGGAACTGCAGCGCGCGGATGGCGCCCTCGTTCTTCCCGAGCATCCGCGCGACCTGGCGGCTCGAGAGGTTGCGCTCGAACCGCAGCGCGAGGACCTGCTGCTGCTCGGCGGTGAGGTGCTTCACCGCGCCGCGGAGCGCGACGACGCGCTCGCCGTGCACGGCACGGTCATGCGCGGTCGGCCCGTCCTCGGCGATGCCGAACGCGGTGTCGAGATCGACCGTCGGGCGCTCGCGCCGGCGCCGGTCGGTGACGGCGTTGCGCGCGATGGTGTAGAGCCACGCGAGGAAGGACTTGCCCTGCCAGCGGTACCGCCGGATGTTGGCGAACGCGCGGGTGAAGACCTCGCTGGTGAGGTCCTCCGCATCGCTGGGCTCACGCACGCGATACAGGAGGTAGCGGTAGACGCTGTCGACGTAGGTGTCGTACAGCTCGGAGAAGGCGGCGCGGTCGCCGCTCCGGGCGCGATCGATGACGTGCGGAACGGGCCCCCACGCGACGGCCCCGTCGGTCGTAGGGAGAGCGGCCACCTGAGCGCTTGCGATCGCCACTGCCATGAAGCGGATCCTCCGTCCGTTGTTACGGGCGCCGAGGTCACGATCATGGCCGGATCCCCCGGGTGCAGCCAAGGCTTCGGCTGTAGCAGAGCGGTGACATCCTGAAGGGCGGCGGGCGCCGGACGAACAGCGAGCGAGCGAGGTACCGGAGTACTAAGGGCGGTGCCGTCGTCCCTACTTCTTTGCTATCTCGTCCCGAAGCAGCTTCGACGCGACGTCGATCGCCTGTGCGTCGGTCGCCTGGACGTCCGGGGGGATGCCATGGTTGTTGTACTGGGTCCCGGTCACCGCCCCGCTGTACTGCTCGACGGCGACGAGGAACTCGGTGCCGTCCTCGAGCGCGGTCGGCGCCGCGGCCCCGACGCAGCCGATGCTCGTCCCGCCGACGATCGTCCCGCGCTTCGATTCCTTGAGGTAGAGGGCGAGGATCTCGGGGTCCGATCCGCCCTGGTCGTTCTGGATGAGCGCGATCGGCAGCTGGTAGCGGTCCGGGAGGCGGAGATCCTTGTCGGCGGTCTTGATGACGGGAGCGCCCACCTTGTCATCGACCTTCATGACCGGCTGGCCGTTCAGGAACCAGCTCCCGATGACATCCGCGCCGTTGCCGCCGCTGTTCCCGCGCACGTCGAAGAGCCACGCCTTCGCGCCCGCGGCGAGCGCCTTGTCGAGCACCGCCTTCAGCTGCGCGCGGATGTCGTACGTGCCGGTGACGCGGAACTCGAGCCAGCGGATGTAGGCGATCCCGCCGGGGAGCATGCGAGCCGTCAGCCCCGCTTCGTCCGGTCCCTGGAGGATCGTGCCGGCCGGGGGAGCGGGGCGCGGGTCGCCCGTCGGGTGGACGGGCCGCGAGTCGAGGCGCGTGCGCCCGTCGTAGTAATAGGTGTGGCAGTCGGGGCTCTGCCGGATCATGCCCCCGATGGCGTCGTAGGCGATCGCCGCCGGAGGGATCTGCGGCGCGCGCGTCGCGAGCTCCGAGACGGCCGCGGCGAACTTGTCGAAGTCGGTCGTCAGCGGCGTCGACTCGTCGGTGAAGGCGGGCGTCGGAACGTTGTCGTTGGCACCCGCGGCGCGGACCTCGGCCTTGACGGCATCGAGCGCTCCGGTGAGCGCCGCCTTGCTCGTGACCTTGTGCACGTCCATGTCGACGAACGCGCTGTAGATGAGGTCGAGCTTCGCGCGCTGGATGTCCGGCGAGCGCGTCGGACGCGGGGTGCCGGTCGCCTGCGGTGCGGTGCACGCGGCGGCGACGACGAGCGCGAGGAGAAGGACGAGGATCTTGCGGATGAAGTGAGACTACTCGCCGGGCGCGGTCACCGAGCGGGGACGGCAGCCTCGCCCGAGTGCTCGGCGCGCCACTCTGCCGGCGACGCGCAGAAGCCCTCGTAGTCGATGTACTCCGTGATCGTCGGGTGCTCTCCGCACACCGGGCACTGCGGATCGCGATGGAGCTTGACCTCGCGGAACGTCGTGTCCGTCGCGTCGAACAAGAGGTAGCGGCCGACGAGCGGCTCGCCCGTCCCGAGGAGGAGCTTGATCACCTCGTTCGCCTGGATGGTCCCGATGATCCCCGGGAGCACTCCGAGCACGCCAGCCTCGGCGCAGGACGGCGCCATCTCCGGCGGCGGCGGCTCGTGGAAGAGGCAGCGGTAGCACGGGCCCTCGAACGGCTTGAAGACCGTCACCTGGCCCTCGAAGCGGTAGATGCTCCCGTGCACGACCGGCTTCCGCCACTTGACCGACGCGTCGTTGAGCAGGTACCGCGTGGGGAAGTTGTCCGCGCCGTCGACGATGACGTCGTAGTCGGCGACGATCCGGTCGATGTTCTCGGACGTCAGCCGCTCGCGGTATCCGACGACGGTGACGTCCGGGTTCAGCGCCTCGAGCGTGCGCTTCGCGCTGTCGACCTTCGGCTCGCCGATCCGGTCGCTCGTGTGGAGGATCTGGCGCTGGAGGTTCGTCGCGTCGACGACGTCGGAGTCGATGATCCCGAGCGTGCCGACGCCCGCCGCGGCGAGATAGAACGCCGCGGGCGAGCCGAGCCCCCCGGCGCCGATGAGGAGGACCTTGCTCCGCAGCAGCTTCTGCTGCCCGTCGATGCCGACCTCCGGGATGAGCAGGTGGCGGCTGTACCGCTCGAGCTGGTCCCGGTTGAGCGGGGCCTCGACCTCCAGACCGAGCTCGCGCCACGCGCTGAAGCCGCCCGCCATCGAGGCGACCGCCGAGTAGCCCAGCTCCTGGAGCTGGTATGCCGCGACGGCCGAGCGCACGCCGGCGGCGCAGTGCAGGACGATCTTCTCGTCCTTCCGCGGCAGCCGCTGCGGTGCGGCCTGGGCGATCGTCCCGAGCGGGATGAGCTCGGCGCCGGGGATGTGGCCCGCGTCCCACTCGTGCTGCTCGCGCACGTCGACGATCCGCGGAGGCGTCGGCGAACGGCGCTCGCGGTCGACGTCCTCGGCCTGGACCTCGGTGATGAAAGGACGGACCTGGGCGGCGATCTGGGCGATGGAGGGCATAGGGGCAGTGTAAAACCGATCGCTCGGATCGGAAATACCATCGAAGGGATCGACACCTTCTCTTTCGACCTCGTCAAGCTCGCCTACCAGCTGGGCCTGGCGATCATCGTCGGCGGCGGCTTCGCGCTCGGCGCCCT
>JAJYLV010000031.1 GCA_021787445.1 Chloroflexota bacterium
CGAGCTCCCGGAGCGCTACAACGCCGCGGAGACCTTCATCGACGCGCATCGCTGGTCGCGGCCCGACTCCGTCGCGATCCGCTGCCACGGCGCGAGCGTCACCTACGGCGAGCTCGCGGCGAACGTCGACCGCGCCGGCAATGCGCTGCGCGCGCTCGGCATCCGGATGGAGGAGCGCGTCGTCCTCCTCGTCCTCGACTCGCCCGCCTTCCCGGCCGCCTTCTTCGGCGCGATCAAGGCGGGGATCGTGCCCATCCCGACGAACACGGCGCTGCCGCCGCGCGACATCCTCTACATCCTCAGCGACAGCCGCGCGGCCGCGGTCGTCGTCTCGACCACTCTGCTCCCCAAGGTCCTCGAGGTGCGCGCCCAGGCGCCGCACCTGCGCCACGTGCTCGTGACGGCGTCAGGGTGTCCGCCGCGGGACGCCCCGCTCCCGAGCGGCGTCCTCTCCTTCGAGGAGGCGGCCGCCGCGGCCGACGACGAGCTGACGCCCGCGGACACCACCCGGGACGACCCGTGCTTCTGGCTGTACTCGTCGGGAACGACCGGCTTCCCCAAGGGCGCCGTCCACCTTCAGCACGACATGATCTACTCGGCCGACACCTTCGGCCGCCACGTCATCGACATCACCGAGCGCGACCGCTGCTTCACCGTGTCGCCGCTCTTCCACGCCTACGGCCTCGGCAACGGCGTCTTCTTCCCGTTCCGCGTCGGCGCCTCGAGCGTGTACAAGCCGGAGCGCCCGGACCCCGAGCTCGTGTACTCGCTCATCTCCCAGGAGCGGCCGTCGATCCTCTTCACCGCGCCCACCTTCTACGCCGCGCTCCTCGCCTATCCCGAGAAGGACTTCCACTACGACATGTCGTCCCTCCGCTTCAGCGTCTCCGCCGGCGAGGCGCTGCCGAAGCCGCTCTTCGACGCCTGGAAGAAGCGCTTCGGCCTCGAGATCCTCGACGGCATCGGCTCCACGGAGATGCTCCACATCTTCATCTCGAACTTCCCCGGACGCGCCCGGGGCGGCGTGAGCGGCAGCGTCGTGCCCGGCTACGGCGCGCGGATCGTCGACGAGGAGGGGCGGCCCGTGGCGGCGGGCGAGACCGGCGACCTCCACGTCTCGGGCGACAGCGCCTTCGCGTACTACTGGAACAAGCACGAGAAGACGAAACGGACGATCCAGGGCGAGTGGATCGTCACCGGCGACCGCTACCACCAGGACGCCGAGGGCAGCTTCGTCTACGAGGGCCGCAGCGACGACATGCTGAAGTGCTCCGGGCTGTGGGTCTCGCCCGCCGAGGTCGAGGCCGTCCTCATGGAGCACCCCGCCGTGCTCGAGTGCGGCGTCGTCGGCGCCAAGGACAAGGACGAGCTCGTGAAGCCGAAGGCCTTCGTCATCCTCAAGCAGGGGACGGTGCCGGGCGACGCGCTCGCCGACGAGCTGAAGGCGTTCGTGAAGGGCAAGATCGCGCCGTTCAAGCACCCGCGCTGGATCGAGTTCGTCGGCGAGCTGCCGAAGACCGCGACCGGCAAGATCCAGCGCTACAAGCTGAGGGACGCGGCCGCGACGGCGCCCGCAGGAGCGCAGCGCGTCGTGTAGCGTCACAGCGATGGTGCCGAAGGCAACGTCGGTCCCACCTCCTCCCGAGCATGCCCGCGCCCCGCTCGACCTCCCGGCGCGGTTCGAGGCGGCGGGGGACGTCCGCGGCCGAAAGGCGCTCGTCAGCGGCGGCGGGCGCGGCCTCGGCCTCGCGATGGCGTGCGCGCTCGCCGAGGGCGGCGCGGCCGTCGCGATCGCGGGCCGCCATCGCGAGTTCCTCGACCTCGCGTCGCACGAGCTCGAGCGGCGAGGTCCGCGCCCGGTCCTGGTCGAGGCGGATGTGTCGGATCCGGAGTCCGCGCGCGCCGCGGTACGCGAGGCGGCGGGCCGCCTGGGTGGGCTCGACGTCCTGGTGAACAACGCCGGCAGCGGCGCGCGCGGTCGCCCCGAGGAGCTGAGCGAGGACGACTACGACCGCATCTTCGACACGAACGTGAAGGGCCTCTACTACGCATCCTGTGAAGCGACGGCGGTGATGGCCGCGGGCGGCTCGATCGTCAACGTCGCGTCGGTCGCGGGGATGGTCCCCGACGTCGAGCTCGCGGCCTACTGCGCGTCGAAGGCTGCCGTGATCCAGCTCACGCGCGTCCTCGCCGTGGCATGGGGAGGGCGCGGCGTCCGCGTGAACGCCGTCGCGCCGGGGTACACGGACAGCCCCCTGAACGCGCACCGCAAGGCCGACCCCGCTCGCGCCGCGGCGGTCGTGAACGGCACTCCGCTCGGCCGCTGGGGAACGCCCGCCGACGTCGCGCAGGCCGTCGTGTTCCTCGCCTCCCGCGCGTCGGCCTTTGTCACCGGCCAGGTCCTGACCGTCGACGGCGGGTACTCGGTCCAACGCTGATGACCGCGGTCCGCTCCTTCCGCTGCCCGCGCTGCGACGCGCGCTTCGGTCTCGAGGAGCAGCACTTCGGTTGCCCGCGCTGCGCGGCCGAGGTCGGCGTCGACCTCGAGGTCGAGTACGACGGCCGCGTCGCTCCCTCCCGCACCGTCGCGGAGGGCGCGCCGCGCGGGCTGTGGCGCTGGGCGGACTCCCTACCGGTGCCGGCGAGCGCGGCCGTGAGCCTGGGCGAGGGGGCGACGCCGCTCGTCGCGCTCGCGCGTCTCGGTGCGGAGATCGGCCTCGCCGACCTCCGCGGGAAGAACGAGTCGGTCGAGCCGACGTGGTCGTTCAAGGACCGGCTCGCCACCGTCGCGATCTCGTGGGCGAAGACGCGGGGGATCGGCGGCGTCGCGACGTCGTCGTCCGGCAACGCCGGCGCCGCGGCCGCGGCTTACGCCGCGAAGGCGGGTCTGCCGTGCGTCGTCTTCACGACGCGTGCCTTCCCCGGGACGATGCAGCGCTTCATGCGTTCGTACGGGGCGATGGTCGTCGCGACCCCGACCGCGCCGGATCGTTGGGTCCTCAACCGCGCCGTGGCCGGAGAGTGGGGGTGGATGGCGATCTCCAACGTGGTCGATCCGCCGGTCGGCAGCCATCCGATCGCCATCGAAGGGTGCAAGACGATCGCGTACGAGATCGCCGAAGACCTCGGTTGGAGCGCGCCGGATGCCGTCGTCATCCCCGTCGCGTACGGCGACGCGCTCTCGGGGATCGCGCGCGGGTTCTCCGAGATGCTCGCGGCGGGGCTCGTCCGGAAGATCCCTCGCCTCATCGCGGTGGAGGCGTACCCGACCCTCAGCCGCGCCCTCGCCGAGAACGCGGAGGCGCCCGTCCGCGTCGACGCGTCCGGCTCGCGCGCCTACTCGGTGGCGACGCCTCGCGGCACGTGGCAGGCGCTGCGCGCCGTCCGCTCGTCCAAGGGGACCGCCGTGGCCGTGAGCGACGAAGAGGCCCTGGCGGCGCAGCGCGACCTCCGTGAGCGCGAGGGCCTCCTCCTCGAGCTGAGCTCCGCCATGCCGCTCGCCGCCGTCCGGCGTCTCGTTGCGTCCGGCGACCTGTCGCGGTCGGACTCGGTCGTTCTCCTGCTCACGTCGTCGGGCCTCAAGGACCTCGAAGTGACGGACGCCGGCGGCGAGCTTCCGCTCGCGGAGCCCCGCCTCGACGACCTGCGCCGCGTCCTGAAGGAGAGCTATGGCTTCGCGGCATGAGCTCGGCCTGCTCGTTCTGCCGGAACGGCCGGTGCCCGAGCTCGTCGCGCGCGCGCGGCGGGCCGAGGCGCTCGGCTACGACACGGTCTGGGTCGCCGACGAGAAGTTCTACCGCGACCCGTGGGTCGTGCTGGCGGCCGTCGCGCTCGCGACCGAGCGCGTGCGCATCGGCACGGGCGTCACGGAGCCGTACGCGCGGCATCCCGCCCTGCTCGCGATGGCCGCGGCGACGCTGGCGGAGCTCGCCCCCGGGCGGGTCGTTCTCGGCCTCGGCGCCGGCGGCCCGGGCTTCCCGCCGATGGGCGTCGAGCGCCGCCGCCCCACGCGCGCGATCCCCGAGGCGGTGTCGATCGTGCGCGCGCTGCTGCGCGGCGAGCGCCTGGACGTCGCCGGGGACGTGCTGTCGTTCCGCGGCGGCAGCCTGAACTTCGCGGCGCGCGAGATGCCCGTCTACGTCGCCGCGCGCGGCCAGCGGATGCTCGCGGCCGCAGGGAGCGTCGCCGACGGCGTGATCATGGCGCCCTTCGCTTCGGTCGAGGCCGTCGGGCGCGCGGCGGCGATCGCGCGCGATGCCGCGCGCGCGGCCGGACGGACGGCGCCGCGGATCGCGGCGCGTATCGACTTCTGCGTCGGCGCGAGCGAAGCCGAGGCACGCGATGCCGCCCGGTACTTCGTCGCCCTTCCGGTGTGGGTCAGCTATCCGGACCTGAGCTACACCGAGACCGTCGGGATCACGCTCGGGCAGGGGATCCGCGAGCTCGTCGCGCGCCGCGACTACCGGGACATCGCCGCCGCCGGCGCGCTGCTTCCCGACGAGATGATCGAGCACTTCGCGATCGCGGGGACAGAGGAGCAGGTGGCGCGACGCATCGCGGCGATCCTGCCGCTCGTCGACGACGTCATCGTTCACCCGGTGGCCTCGCCGAGCGCGACCGTCGACCAGGTCGTCGAGGCCGTCGCCCGCGTGTGGGCCCGCGTGTCCGCGGGCGCGGCGCGGCCCGCGTCGTGAAGTTCGGGGTCGGCCTGCCCACGTGCACCGCGGGGATGATGTACCCGGTCCCCTTCGCGACGCCCGAGGACATCGTCGCCGTCGCCGTCGAGGCCGAGCAGCTGGGCTACTGGGAGGTCGCCGGGAACGACCACTTCAGCACGCAGGCGTACGTGCGCCGCACGTGGCCGCAGCCGCCCGATTTCTTCGACCCCCTTGTCACCTACGCGTACTGCGCGGCGCGGACGTCCGTGCTGCGCCTCATGACCGGCGTGCTCGTCCTCCCGATGCGGCATCCGGTCGTCCTCGCCAAGCAGCTCGCCACCCTCGACCGCTTCAGCGGCGGCCGCGTCATCGTCGGCGTCGGCGTCGGCGCGTACCGGGAAGAGTTCGAGAGCTGCTATCCCGACCTCGCCGACGTTCCTCGCGCGGAGCTCGTCGAGGAGAGCATCCTCGCGCTCCGCACTCTTCTGGGGGAGCGCCGGTCCACCTTCGAGGGGCGCCACTACCGCTTCCGCGATGTCGAGATGTACCCCAAGCCGCTACAGGATCCGCTGCCGATCTTCTCGGCGGGGAACGCCGACGGATCCATCCGGCGCGCCGCGCGGCTGGGGCAGGGCTGGCTGCCGGCGGGGATCGGGCCCGACCGCATCCGCGCCGGTGTCGAGAAGCTGCGCCGCTGGGCGCTCGAGGCGGGGCGGGACCCCGCGGCGATCTCCGTGGCGCCGCAGCTCATCGTGTGCCTGGGACCGACGGAGGCCACCGCTCGCGCGACGTTCGAGCGCTCGCAGCTCTACCACCATCTCGTATCACTCCAGACCTCGACCCTCCGCGGCGTGGACATCGAGAGCTACGTCAGCGTGAACCTCGTCGGCACTCCGGACGTCGTCTCCCGGCGGATCGCCGACCTCGAACGGGCGGACGTGGACCACCTGTGCGGCCTCTATTTCGTCGGCAACACGGTCGGGGAGATGATGGAGCAGGTCCGCGAGTTCGCCCGGAGCGTCATCCCGGCTTTTCCGGAGAGGGTGGTGGAGCGGTCGTGAGCGCGGTGATGAACAGGGCACGCGCCGAAGCGGTGCTCCGTGAGGCGCGGGTGGATGTCGTCGTCGGGACCACCTACGCGAACGTCTTCTACCTCACGGGCTACGTCGGCTTTAGCCAGCGCTTGATGCCCACGACCCAGGTGTACGCGGTCGCTCGAGCCGACCGGCTCGATGAGCCCGTCCTCATCGCGCCGATCGGGGATCTCGACATGCACGCGCAGCTTCCGGCGGCGATCGGCCGCCTGCGCCCGTACGGGCACTTCTACGTGCACCTCGGCGAAGAGGAACGGGACCCCGAGCTGCTCCGCTATCGCGAGATCGTCTCGAGCGACCCGGGCGGCAGCGCCGCGCAGGCGCTCCTCGACGAGCTCGGCGCGCTTCCGCCGGCCTCGCGGATCGCTCTCGACGAGCGGGGGATCTCCGCGGAGGTCCGCGACGCCGTGCGCGCCCGCTTCGGCGAGCGCGTCGCCGACGGCGCCGCGCTCCTCGACCGCGTGCGGATGGTCAAGACGCCCGAGGAGATCCGGCGTCTCGAGGCCTCGGCGCTCGTCATGGAGCGCTCGATCGCCGCCGCGATCGCGGCGGCGCGCGAGGGCGTCAGCGAATCGGAGATGGCGCGCGTCTTCGACACGAGCACGATCGCGTCGGGGAGCGCGCCCTACTTCACCGTCATCGCCTTCGGCGAACGATCCGCCCTTCCGAACGCCGTGCCGACGACGGGCCGCCGCCTTCGCCGCGGCGACCAGATCCGCTTCGACGTGGGCTGCTACACGGAGATGTACGGCTCGGACATCTCGCGGACCGCCGTCCTCGGCGAGCCGTCGCCGAAGGTCCGCGCGTACTACGGGGCGATCCTCGCGGGCGAAGAGAGGATGCTGGAGGTGATGAGGCCGGGGATCACGGCCCGAGACGTCTTCCACGAGGCGATGCGCGCGACGCAGGAGGCGGGCATCCCGCACTACGAGCGGCACCACGTGGGGCACGGGGTCGGCCTCGACGTGTACGACCTGCCGATCATCGCGCCTGCGTCGGAGGCCGCGCTCGAGCCCGGGATGGTCTTCGAGATCGAGACCCCTTACTACGAGGTCGGGTTCGGCGGCGTCCAGGTCGAGGACACCGTCGTCATCACCGACGCGGGATGCCGTCGTCTCACACGGTCGGCCCGCGAGCTGGTCGTCATCGCGTGACCTGAGCCCGCGGCGCCGGGGCCGGCCGCGGGAGGACGTACGAAAGAGAGAGGATGGGGGACAGCATGAGCGTCCACACAGCGGGAGCCGAGGGCTCCCTGGCGGAGGCGGTCGACGACTATTCGCTGAGACGCGTTCCGGAGAGCGCGACGCAGCGCGGCTGGGACATCGCCCTCGTGCGCATGGGCTTCACCGTGTCGGCGTCGGACCTCTTGTTCGGGTACACGATCGGGCTCTACTTCGCGTTCTGGAACGCCATCGCGGTGGCTCTCGTCTACTCCGCGATCATCGCCGTGGTGTCGATCCTCATGGGCTTCATCGGCCTGCGGGAGCGCACCTCGTTCGCGCTCTCGTCGCGCTTCGCGTTCGGCCGTGAAGGAAGCCGGTTGCCGTCGCTGGTCATCGCGCTCGTCATCGCCGGCTTCTACGGCTACATCCTCGGCATCACGGTCGACGTGTTCCCGGGGCTGAACAGCGTCACCGAGCTGATCTACAGCGTGGTCCTCGGCGCCATCTTCCTGATCATCACCGCGCTCGGATTCGATCGTGGCTTGAAGTGGGTCGGCCGCGTCGGCGTGCCGATCATGATCCTGCTCGTCCTCGTCGCCGACGTCGCGGCGATCAGCCACGCCGGCGGCTTCGGCGCCATCGTGAGCGCCCAGCCGAAGCAGGCCGGGAAGCTCGCCCTGGCGAGCATCATCGGGCTCGGCGTCGCCAAGTGGATGGGCGGCGCGACGGTCACGCCCGACCTCATGCGGTTCGGCCGGAGCGGGGCGGCGGTCGTGGGCACGACCATCGCCGAGTTCATCGTCGGCAACTTCGGGTTCAACCTCCTCGGTCTCATCCTGGGGCTCGGCCTCGGCGCGTCGGACCTCGGCAAGGCGTTCGCGCTGGTCGGAGTGACCGGGCTCGCGACGGTCGCGATCCTCCTCCAGACCATCACCGTCGAGATGAACGAGCTGTACGCGGCCAGCCTCGCCGTCAGCAACGCGATCGGCCTGAAGCGCCTGACCACGAGCATCGTCGTCGGCGTCATCGGCATCGCGATCGGCTACTACGGCGTGAGCCAGGGGATCATCAACAGCTTCCTCACGTTCATCGGCTACGTGGGCTACGCGCTGCCGGCGATCCCCTCGATCATGATCGCCGACTACTTCATCGTTCGCCGCATGCACTACCCCGAGGGCTTGGAGGGCCTCGACGCCGTCAACTGGCGCGCGATCGTCGCCTTCGTCATCGCCGTCGCCGTGAGCGTGTGGCTCGGCCTGGCCGCAAAGGACGTTCTGTGGCATTCGCTTCCGCTCATCGGTGGCGTCGTCTACCTCGTGATCTCCATCCCGCAGATGAGCGAGAGCGGCCGGAGGCAGCCCGTCACGGCCTGATCGCTCGGCCGCGACCCGTCGGGGACCGGCGCGCCGGTCCCCGACGGGGTGCCGACGCCTCCGGCCGATGTCCACTAGGCTCCCTGGCCGGAGGTCGCTATGTCCAACGTCATCGTCACGCGCGAGGATCCCATCGCTGTCGTCCAGCTGAACAGGCCCGAGGTCCTCAACGCGCTGAGCGAGGGGCTCCTCGACGAGCTCGTCGCCGCGCTCGAGGCCCTCGACTCCGACGATGCCGTGCGCTGCATCGTTCTCACCGGCAACGAGAAGGCGTTCGCGGCCGGCGCCGACATCAAGACGCAATTCGTCGAGGCGACGCCCATCTCGATGCTGAAGCAGGACCTCACGACGCGGTGGGAGCGCGTGCGCAAGATCCGCACGCCGATCGTCGCCGCCGTCTCCGGGTACGCGCTGGGCGGCGGGTGCGAGCTCGCGATGGTGTGCGACATCATCGTCGCGTCCGAGACGGCGCAGTTCGGGCAGCCGGAGATCGACCTCGGGATCATCCCGGGCGCGGGCGGCACCCAGCGCCTCACGCGCACCGTCGGCAAATACGTCGCGATGGAGCTCATCCTCACCGGCCGGCGGGTGAAGGCCGACGAGGCCAAGGCGATCGGCCTCGTCGCCCACGTTTACCCGGCGGCGACGTTCCTCGAGGACGCGAAGGCGCTCGCGCGCACGATCGCGGCGAAGCCGCCCGTCGCGGTCCGCCTCGCGACGGAAGCCGTCGACATCGCGCTCAACTCCACCCTCGACGCCGGCCTCGAGTTCGAGCGGCGCTCCTTCTATCTCCTCTTCGCGACGGAGGACAAGCAGGAGGGCGTTGACGCCTTCGTGAACAAGCGCAAGCCGGTGTTCAAGGGACGGTGAGCGAGGGCCATCCGCCGGTCCGCGTCGAACGCGACGGGGCGCTCGCCGTCCTCGTCCTCGACCGGCCCGAGGTCCTCAACGCCTTCGACGATGCGATGACCTCGGCGCTCACCGCCGCCGTGCAGCGGGCCGCTGCCGACGCGTCCGTGCGCGCCGTCGTCATCACCGGGGCGGGGCGCGCCTTCTCCGCCGGGCAGGACCTGCGCGATCGCGCCGCGAGCATCGAGCGCGGAGCCGAGCTGCACCTCGGCGACGAGCTGCGGCGGCGGTACCACCCGCTCGTGACGGCGATCCGCGAGATGCCGAAGCCCGTCGTGGCGGCGCTCAATGGGACCGTCGCGGGTGCGGGCCTCGGCCTCGCGTGTGCCTGCGACGTCCGCGTCGCCTCGTCGTCGGCCGTCCTACGCGCGGCGTGGGCGCGCGTCGGTCTCGTCCCCGATGCGGGGTCGGCGTTCTTCCTCCCGCGTATCGTCGGCTGGGGACGCGCCCTCCACGTGGTCCTCGCGGGCGAGCCGATCGGCGCGGACGAGGCGCTGCGCATCGGCCTGGTGACGCGCGTCTGGCCCGACGACACCTTCGCCGCGAGCTGGCGCACCTTCGCGCGCGCCCTCGCGGACGGCGCGACGCAGGCGCTCGCGCTCACCAAGCGCGGTCTGAACGCGGCGTGGGACCACGACCTCGCGAGCTTCCTCGACGTCGAGGCGGAGCTGCAGGACCGCGCCGGCCGCACCGCGGACTACGCCGAAGGCGTCCGCGCGTTCCTCGAGAAGAGGCGGCCGCGCTTCGACGGGCGATAGACAGGATCCCTGACACGTTCCGTCCCGTCCACGGAACGGAAAGGGTCCATTGTCACTAGGGCGACCGACCACTAGGCTCGGCGCCCGCTAGCACCGAGCGCGAACTGGAGGGTAGGCATGGGAAGGAGTCTGTCCAGGATCGTCGTCCTCGGAGTGGTGGGTGCTCTCGTCGCCGCGTGTGCGCCCGCGGCCGCACCGTCCACCGCTCCATCCGCATCCGCGAGCGCCGCCGCGACGCAGGCCGCGTCGCCGTCGGCGACGACCGCCGCGAACACGAAGCCGATCCGGATCGGAGCGCTCACTTCGCTCAGCGGTCCGTTCGCTCCGTGGGGAACGAAGGTGAAGGCCGGCATGGACTTCGCCGCGAGCGAGCTGAACGCCGCCGGAGGCGTGAAGGGCCGGAAGGTCGAGATCGTCGCTCGCGACGACAAGAACAACCCGTCCGAGGCGGTCACCGACTTCAAGGACCTCGTCGAGACGCAAGGTGTCGTCGCCGTCGGCGGCGTCATCTCGAGCGACGTCGGTCTCGCGGCGGCGCGCACCGCCGAGCAGTCGAAGGTACCGCTCTTCCTCACGATGTCCGGGGCGAATGAGATCCTCACCAAGGCGAGCCGCTACACGTTCCGCACGTGCCTTCTCGCCGCGTCCATGGACATGGGTCCGATCGCGGCCTTCGTGAAGGACAAGAAGATCACGAGCGTCGGCTCGATCATCGCGGACTACGCCTGGGGCCACTCGATCGAGGCCGCCGAGAAGAAGGACGTCGCCTCGCTGCCCGGCGTGCAGGTCCAGTACGCCGTCGCACCCGTCACCGAGAAGGACTTCACGTCGTACCTGCGGAAGCTGCAGCCCGCGAACCCGCAGCTGCTCCTCATCACCGGTCACCCGCCGGGGAACTTCCCGATCACGAAGGAAGCGCTGCAGCTCGGGATCGGCCAGTACATGTTCGGCGCGTGGTCGCCTCCCGAGACGTGGATGCAGCAGGTCGGCGCGCCGGCCTATGGTCACGTCATCGAAGGGTCGTGCGCCGATTGGAGCTCGCCCGCATACCAGGCGCTCGCGAAGAAGTTCTATGACTCGACGAAGAGCTTCATGGACTTCAACGTCCTGTCCGGCTACGCGATCGTGAAGATGGTCGCGAACGCCGTCTCGAACGGCGCCGACACCGCGACGAAGGTCGCGGACGCGGTCCGAACGGGGAGCTTCACACAGCCGGGATATGCCTACCCGCTCTCGTACACCGAGTACGGCGAGCTGAAGGAGGCGACGCCCGTCATCTACACCTTCGCGAAGGGCGATCCGGCCGGTGGGATCGACCCGGGAGCGGGATGGCACACCGAGGTGCTCCTGCACTCGCCGGTCATTCCGCCTGACGTGCCCGCGCAGTGACCTATGGCTGTCGTTCTGGAGGGTAGGCGGGTCTCCCGCCGGTTCGGCGGGCTCCCTGCCCTCCAGGACGTCAGCTTCGAGGTGAACAAAGGCGAGATCTTCGGGCTCATCGGCCCGAACGGCGCAGGGAAGAGCACGCTCCTCAGCGTCGTCAGCGGGATGCTCCGTCCGACGAGCGGCACGGTCCTCTTCAACGGACGGGACCTTGCGGGCCTCGGCGCCCACCGCGTCTGCCGGCTCGGCGTCGCGCGCGTGCTGCAGACGCCGCGGCCCTTCGGGAGCATGACCGTCCTCGAGAACGTCATGGTGGGGGCGCTCTTCGGCGGCCGCGATCGCACCGGTGCGGACGCGACGCGCGGCGAGCACATGTCGCGCATCCTCGAGCTGCTCGGGCTGCGCGAGAAGGAGTGCCTGCCCGTGGCGGGCCTCACCCTTCAGGACAAGAGGACGGTGGAGATGGCACGGGCCCTCGCGACCGTTCCCCAGGTGCTTCTGCTCGACGAGCCGATGGCGGGGCTCGATCCGGCGGAGGTCGAGCATTCGATGGGGCTCGTGCGGCGCATCCGCGACGAGCTCGGCGTCACGATCGTGTGGATCGAGCACGTCATGAAGGCGGTCATGGGGGTGGCGGAGCGCGTCATGGTGCTGAACTACGGGCGGGTCATCGCGCTCGGCTCGCCCGCCGAGGTGGCCGGCGACGAGCGCGTCATCGACGCGTACCTCGGGCGGGCCTAGCGTGATCAGCGTCGAGGACCTCGAGGCCGGCTACGGCGAGATCGCCGTTCTGCGCGAGATCCGCCTGCGCGTCGACGCCGGCGAGGTCGTCGCCGTCATCGGGTCGAACGGGGCGGGGAAGACGACCCTGCTGAAAGCGATCGCCGGGCTCGTCCGGCCGCGCAAAGGACGGATCCTCCACGGCGGCACGCGGATCGACGGCGTCCCGGCGCACCAGGTCGTGCGCCGCGGGATCGCGTACGTCCCCGCCGAGCGCGAGATCTTCCCGCACATGACCGTGCTCGAGAACCTGATGCTCGGCGCGTACGCCGGCCGCGACCGCCGCGAGAAGAGATCGCTGCTGCGATCCGCGTACACGCTCTTCCCGCGCCTCGAAGAGCGCGCGCGGCAGCTCGCGGGGACGCTGAGCGGAGGCGAGCAGCAGATGCTCGCGATCGGCCGCGGGCTCATGTCGAAGCCGTCGGTCCTCCTCCTCGACGAGCCGACGACGGGGCTCGCGCCCATGATGGTGGCCGAGATGTACCGGCAGCTGCATCGGCTGAAGGGCGAGGGCCTCACGATCCTCCTCGCCGAGCAGCAGGTGCCGATGGCGCTCGCGCTCGCCGACCGCGCGTACGTCCTGGAGAGCGGCTGGATCCGCACGGAGGGGCCCTCGGCGCGCCTCCTGGAGGATCCGGCGGTGCGGACGGCGTATCTGGGCGTGGCATGACGACCTCGCTCATCATCGACGGGCTCATCTACGGCCTTCAGCTGTCGCTCCTCGCCGTGGGGCTGACGCTCATCTTCGGGCTCGGCGGCGTCATGAATCTCGCCCACGGACAGTTCGCCGTCGTCGCCGGGATCACCGCCGCGCTGCTCATGGCCGCGCACGTCCCCGTGCCTCTCGCCGCGGTGCTCGCGATCCTCGCCGCGGGCTTGCTCGGGCTCATCGTCGACCGGTCCCTCATGCTCGCGGCGTACCGGCGGACCGGCGAGCAGAGGCTGCTGTTCGGGCTCCTCATGACCCTCGGCCTGTCCTTCGTCATCGAGGGCGTCCTCAACTACGCCTTCCCCGAGACCGCGCTCTCGATCGAGATGCCGCTGCCGGCGCTCGACATCCTCGGGACGACGGTCCGTTCGGCGAGCGCGGTCGTGGCGCTCATCGCCATCGTCACGCTCGTCGCCCTGCTCGTCTTCCTGCGCGAGGCCCCCCTCGGCCAGGCCATCCGCTGCGTGATCCAGAGCGAGGTGGGCGCTCAGCTCTGCGGGATCGATCCGTCGCGGCTGCGCACGATCATCTTCGTGCTCGGGACCCTCCTCGCGGGGCTCGTCGGGATCACGCAGGGCCTGACGGCGTCGATCGACCCGAACGCGGGGCTCCAGCTCACCGTCTTCGCTCTCATCGTCGCGACCGTCGGAGGCGTGCGCAGCATCCTCGGGACGATGGTCGCCGGCCTGCTCCTCGGGATCGTCCACTCGTTCACGAGCTTCTACATCGGCGCCTACCTCACGTTCATCATCTTCCTCGTGACGGCGGTCGCGACCATCCTCGTACGCCCGCGCGGGCTCCTCGGCAACTGGACGTGAGCCGGGGCGGATCGTTCCGGCCGTACGCGCCGATCGTCGTGGTCGCTCTGCTCCTCGCGCTCCTGCCCGCGGTCGTGGGCGGCAGTCCCTTCTACCTTCGTCTGCTCACGCAGATGCTCGTGTTCATGGCCCTCACCGTCGCGTTCAACCTGATCTTCGGCCACACTCGACAGCTGTTCCTCTGCCTCGGCGCGCTCGCGGGCACCGGCGCGTACGTCTCCGTCGTGCTCACGATGCGCCTCGGGCTCTCGCCCGTCCTCACCATCCCCGCGGGGATGGCCGCCTCCGCGGTCGTCGGTGCGCTCTTCAGCTACGCGTCCGTGCGGCGCGGGCTCGGCCTCATGTTCGTCGGCATCGTGACGCTCGCGTTCTCGCTCACCTTCGAGAACCTCGTCCTCGGGCTGCGCGACCTGACGCACGGCGAGACGGGGCTCGTCACGACCGGCCTCGGCCTTCCCGTCATGGAGCACCGCTTCGGCGCGTACTACGTTCTCCTCGCGGCCCTCGTGCTGGCGCTCATCGGGTACGAGGCGCTGGTCCGCTCGCGCGTCGGTCTCGCTTTCCGCGCGCTCAGCGACGACGACCTGACGGCGGCGCTCGCGGGCGTGGACGTGGCGCGCTACAAGATGCTCGCGGCGGCGCTCGGGTCGGCGCTCCTCGGCGCCACCGGCGCCCTCTACGCCTACTACAACGGGTTCATCAGCCCGAGCATCTTCTCCCTCACCGCGATCGACGTCGTCGTGCTCGTCATGCTCCTGTTCGGCGGGCTCGCGACCCTGCTCGGGCCCGTCATCGGCGGCGCCGTCTTCACCGTGGTGAACGAGCTCGTCCGCCCGCTCGGGTCGCTCAACGTCCTGGTCTACGGCGCGCTGATGATCCTCCTGTTCGTGTTCCGCGAGCCCCTCGTCGCCGCGCTGACCCGCGTCGGACGGAGGACCGCCGCCGGCGTATCGCCGCGTGACCTCGCCGCGGGGCGCTCGCCGCGCGAGAAGGTGGTGTGAGCGCCGGTCTGCGCGCGGCGAGCCCCTTCGCGCCGGCGGCGACCCTTCCGCGGCCGTCCGACGACGACGCCCTCATGCGCGAGGCCGTCGCCGAGGCGCGCCTCGCCGCGGCCGATGGCGACGTTCCGGTAGGGTGCGTCGTCGTCCGCGAGGGCGTCGTCGTCGGCCGAGGGCGGAACCGCCGCGAGGCCGAGGCCGATCCGACGGCGCACGCCGAGATCGGCGCGCTGCGGGCCGCGGCCGCGACCCTCGGGCGCTGGCACCTCGACGACTGCGCGCTGTACGTCACCGTCGAGCCCTGTGCGATGTGCGCCGGCGCCTCGATCCTCGCGCGGATCGCGCTCGTCGTGTTCGGTGCTCCCGAGCCGAAGACCGGCGCGGTCGTCTCCACCCTCGAGCTCCTCGACGACGCGCGCTCCCTGCACCACCCGCGCTGGCGCCTGGGTGCCCGCCGCGGCGAGGTGGAGGAGGTGCTCGCGTCGTTCTTCCGCGCGCGCCGCGGCTCGGCGGACGTCGAGGCCTGAGGCCGGCGTCGAGCGGCGTCTCGGCCGCGCCCGGATAGGTATCCTCGCCGCGTTGAACGTCGTATGGAGGTGGTCCGAATGGAGGACCTGAACGAGATCGCGCGTGCCCTCGTCGCGCCGGGGAAGGGCATCCTCGCCGCCGACGAGAGCTCCGGGACGATCAAGAAGCGCTTCGAGTCGATCGGCCTCGCGAGCACCGAGACGAACCGCCGCGATTACCGCGAGATGCTGTTCCGCACCAAGGGCGCGGCGCAGTACGTCAGCGGCGTGATCCTCTACGACGAGACGATCAAGCAGAAGGCCGCCGACGGCACGCCCCTCGTCAAAGTGCTGCAGGACCAGGGCGTCATGCCCGGGATCAAGGTCGACATGGGGGCGAAGCTTCTCGCCGGCGCCGCCGGTGAGCTCGTGACCGAGGGGCTCGACGGCCTCCGCGAGCGCTTCGCCGAGTACAAGAAGCTCGGGGCGGTGTTCAGCAAGTGGCGCGCGGTCATCACGATCGGACAGGGGATCCCCTCCTTCTATTGCCTCGAGGTCAACGCCCACGCCCTGGGGCGCTACGCGGCTCTCAGCCAGGAGGCCGGGATCGTCCCCATCGTCGAGCCCGAGGTGCTCATGGACGGGACGCACTCCATCGAGCGCTGCTACGAGGTGACGCGCCTGACGCTGCGCGAGGTCTTCCGCCAGCTCGCCATCCAGCGCGTCAGCCTCGAGGGGATGCTCCTCAAGCCGAACATGGTCCTCTCGGGCAAGGAGGCGACGGACCGCGCTCCCGCGGACGAGGTCGCGTTCTGGACGGTGCGGTGCTTCAAGGAGACCGTGCCGGCCGCCGTGCCCGGCGTCGTGTTCCTCTCGGGCGGCCAGTCCGACGAGGAGGCGACGGTGAACCTCGACGCGATCAACCGCTACGCGGCGACGGTCGGCGCGCCGTGGCAGCTCAGCTTCTCGTACGGCCGCGGGCTCCAGGCCGCGCCGCAGAAGGCGTGGTCGGGGAAGCAGGAGAACGTCGCGGCGGCGCAGCGCGCGTACCTCCACCGCGCGAAGGTCACGTCGGCGGCGCGCATGGGGAAGTACTCGCGGGCGATGGAAAAGGAGGCGGTCGCGGTCTGAATCTCCGTACACTTGTGTGCGGAGAGGTGTCCGAGTGGTTGATGGTGCCGCTCTCGAAAAGCGGTAGGCGAAAGCCTCGCGGGTTCGAATCCCGCCCTCTCCGCCCGCGACACGTTCAGATGGATCGGAGTCTTTCTCAGGGAAGCCGAGGAACATCGCGCGCAGCCGCACCGTCCGGGAGAGGTCGCCTAGTGGCCTAGGGCGCTGACCTGGAAAGTCAGTGGGTGAAAGCCCCGTGGGTTCGAATCCCACCCTCTCCGCCGCGGAGGTGAGTCCAGGACCGACCTCTCCGCGGTACCATCCAGAGCGGTCGTGCTAGGCGGGGAGCTAGCGGTGCCCTGTACCCGCGATCCGCTTCAGCGGGGCTGAATCCCCTCCCGAGGCCGGCCATCGCGGACTCCTGTCGCGGCCGAAGGTGTTGACGGCCGGGTCCTGTGCAGCAGCGGGCTGCGAACCCCGTCAGATCCGGAAGGAAGCAGCGGTAAGCGGGTCACCGCTGGGTGCCGCAGGGACGCCTGGCCCGAGCTGACGACCGCGGCGTGGCCGAGGTGACCTGGTCGACGGCGGGTGCACGACCGTGAGCGCCCAGGACGCTTCGCGTCCTGGGCGCTCACTCTTTGCTCTATCGATCCTCCCGCCGCAGCCGCGCTGACCGAGCGCGGTGCGCTAACCCGCGATCTTCGTCTGGGACGTACCGCCGTTGATCGCCACGTGCGTCATGTCGCTCCCGGCCGTGGCGCCGTGCCAGTGGACCTCGCCGGCGGGGATGAACGCGACGTCCCCGGGTCGGACCTCGCGCTCGTCGCTCCCGGCGGCGACGATCCCGGTGCCCTCGGTCACGACGAGGATCTGGTCGGTCGTGTGGGTGTGCGGCTTGTTACGCGCGCCCGATCGGAAGTGGACCTCGATGAGCCTCAGGTCGTCGCTCCCGTCGACCACGGTCTGCGTGTCGACGGAGCCGACGAAGATGCTCTCCGCGCTCGGTCTGCGGCCTTCTTTCGACATTCGAACGATGCGCACGGTGCCCTCTCTTCCAAAAGCTATCCTCAGCGCGTGCCCGACCGCACCGCACTCTATCGCCGCTGGCGTCCCCAGCGGTTCTCGGAGGTCGTCGGCCAGCACCACGTGACGCGCACGCTGCGCAACGCGATCGCCGCGGGCCAGGTCGCCCACGCGTACCTCCTGGCCGGCCCGCGCGGTATCGGCAAGACGTCGATCGCCCGCTTGATCGCGAAGGCCGTGAACTGCCCGCGCGCCGCCGACGGCGAGCCGTGCGACGAATGCGCGGCGTGCGTCTCCATCCGCGAGGGCCGCTTCCTCGACCTCATCGAGATCGACGCCGCGAGCAACCGCGGCATCGACGAGATGCGCGACCTGCGCGAGAAGGTCCGCTTCGCGCCGTCCGAGGGCCACTTCAAGGTCTACGTCATCGACGAGGCGCACCAGCTGACGCCGGAGGCGTTCAACGCCCTCCTCAAGACCCTGGAGGAGCCGCCGGCGCACGCCATCTTCGTGCTCGCGACGACGGAGTCGCAGCGCATCCCCTCGACGATCGTGTCGCGCACGCAGCGCTTCGACCTGCGCCGCATCGCGCACAAGGACATGGTCGGCCACCTCGAGCACGTCGCCGTCGCGGAGAAGATGACGGTCGAGCCCAAGGCGCTCGAGGCGATCGCGCGGCACGCGCAGGGGTCGCTCCGCGACGCCGAGAGCATCCTCGACCAGCTCGCGGCGTTCTCCGACAATGCGGCGATCGGGCTCGCCGACGTGGACGAGCTCCTCGGCACCTCCGACCGCGAGGAGGTCGAGGCGCTCTTCGACGCCTTCGCGTCCGACGACGGGGCCGCGGCCGTGGCCCTCGTCGGCCGCCTTGTCGACGAGGGCCGCGACCTCCACCTCTTCGCGCGGCGCGCCATCGAGCACGTGCGCGCCCTCGTCCTCACGCGCTACACCGGCCGCACCCCCGACACGCTGGGGGAGGAGGCGTCGGCGAAGCTGCGCGAGCAGGCGCCGCGCTTCGCGCCCGACCGCCTCGCGCGCATCGCGAAGCGCCTTGTCGAAGCCGAGCAGCAGCTCCGGACCGGCGAGGGGACGCCGCTCCCGCTCGAGCTCGCCGTGCTCGAGCTCACGGCCGCGGACGACAAGAAGGACGAGGGGACGCCTCCGAGGAAGGACGCGACCGCTCAAGCGCGGCCGAGCGCGGCGCCGGCGAGGCCACAAGGAGCGGGCCGGGGGGAGCAGGCTGGGAGCGAGACGCCGAGCCGCCCAGCGGGTGCGTCGCCTGCCCGAGCGCTGAGCCCCAGCGGCACGATCGAGATCGGGGCGGTCAAGAGCGCCTGGACCGTCATCTGCGAGCGCACGCGCGAGCAGAGCATCGGCCGCGCCGCGCAGCTGCTCGCCGCCGAGCCCCTCGGGATCGAGGGCAGCACGATAGTCGTCGGGTTCGCCGACGACTTCGCGCGCGGCGTATGGCAGGACCGGCGCCGCCCCGAGCTCGAGCGCGACCTCTCCGGCATCCTCGGCTGCGAGGTCCGCGTGCGGTGCGTCAAGCAGACCGCGCCGCCGGCCGTTCCCGCGGCGACGGAGGATCCGATGCTCCGCGCGGCCCTCGAGACGTTCCGCCGGCCCGAGCGCATCCTCGAAGTCGAGTGAGAAGGAGCGAGCGATGAAGGACCTGCGGGATCTGCAGCGCATGGCTCAGCAGATGCAGGCGAGCATGGAGAAGGCGCAGGCGCAGCTCGCCGAGGAGACCGTCGAGGGCAAGGCCGGCGGCGGCGCGGTGGTCGTCGTCATGACCGGCACGCAGGAAGTGCGCAGCGTGGCGATCTCGAAGGACGCCGTCGACCCCGACGACGTCGAGACGCTCCAGGACCTCGTCCTCGCCGCGACGAAGGACGCCATCGAGCGCTCGAAGGCGCTCGCGGCGCAGCGGCTGGGCGGGATCACGGGAGGTCTGAAGCTCCCCTAGATGCCCACCGCGCTCGCGCGACCCCTCGCTCGCCTCATCGACGAGCTCTCCAAGCTTCCGGGCGTCGGGCCGAAGACCGCGCAGCGGCTCGCGTACCACATCCTGCGCGGGACGAGCATCGACGCCGAATCCCTCGCCGCGGCCGTCCGCTCGGTGAAGGCGGACCTCCGCTACTGCTCCGTCTGCTTCAACATCGCGGAGAGCGATCCGTGCGAGCTGTGCTCGTCGAGCGAGCGCGACCAGCGCGTCGTCTGCGTCGTCGAGGAGCCGCTCGACGTCCTGGCGATCGAGCGCACAGGGCAGTTCAGGGGCGCCTACCACGTGCTCCACGGCGCGATCTCGCCCGTGAATGGCGTGCGCCCTGATGACCTTCGGATCGCCGAGCTCGCGCAGCGCGTCCGCTCGGGCGGCGTCGAAGAGGTGATCCTCGCGACGAACCCGAACCTCGAGGGCGAGGCCACCGCCATGTACATCGCGCAGCTCCTCACGGGGACCCCGGCGCGCGTCACCCGGCTCGCGCGCGGCCTCCCGATGGGCGGTGACCTGGAGTACGCTGATGAGGTCACCGTGAGCCGCGCTCTGGAGGGCCGCCGGGCGCTCTAGACGGCCCCCGGGGTGGCCTTCCAGGTTGACGCCGAGCGCCCCAGCCGGGTACGATGAGCGTCCGCGTCAGCCCAGGGCCATCACCATAAAGGGAGGTCGGGGCAGCACGATCTTTAACAGTTGAAAAGTGGCAGGAACGCGCGAAGTGCGCGGACCACTCGTCGAAAAGTAATGAGAGCCTGATCAGACAACGCAACGTGAGGACCCTCGAGAGAGGGTCTGAATTTTTGTCGGAGAGTTTGATCCTGGCTCAGGACGAACGCTGGCGGCGTGCATAAAACATGCAAGTCGAACGGACCAAAGCTGCAAGGCCGAGGTCAGTGGCGAACGGCTGAGTAACACGTAGGTGACCTGCCCCGAAGTGGGGGACAACTCTCCGAAAGGAGAGCTAATACCGCATGTGATCGGCGGTCCGT
>JAJYLV010000145.1 GCA_021787445.1 Chloroflexota bacterium
ATGACGTGGGCGCGCTCATCGCCGCTCCGCACGCCGGTCGAATAGCCGACCGTCGTGCTCGTCGGCGACCACGCGACGTCCCCGAGCTCGTCCTCAGGCGTGAGGCCGAGCAGGACGCCGTCCGGGCGGAGGATCGCGAGGTAGACACGCGGAGGGAGCGGGTCCGCCAGCTGGAGGCGCACGGCGAGGAGCGAGCCGTCGGCGGAGGCCGCGAGCTCGCTCATCGACGCGTTCGCGCTCGTCGGCCCCACGTGCGCCGCGAGCTGCTCCGTGGTGAGGATCGTGCGCGGCGGCGCGTCGCCGACGACACGCTCGATCGCCTGTCCCTGGCCGCCGTCGCCGTTCGCGATGAGGAAGAGCCCGTCCGTCGTCCACGCGACCTCGGTGCCGGGGATCGCCGTTCGCGTCGCACGTCCGGACGGATCGAAGAATCGGATCTCCAGATCGGCGCTCGAGAAGAAGGACCTCCCGCTCCGCCCCTGGCGATCGACGGCGATCGCGAGCTCCGACCCGGATGGCGACCACGCGAAGGAGCGGCCCGCCCCGGCCGTCTGAGCCAGCCGCGCCGCCGTGCCGGATCCGTCCACGACGCTCGCCTCCATGGTGAACGCCCGCGCGTCCCGCTCGGGCTGGAGGACGAGGAGGCGATCGCCGCCGGGCGACCACTTCGGCGCCGGCGCCAAGATGTGACCGAGCGGCGTGCCCGCGACGAGGAGCGTCGAGACGCCGTTCCTCATCTCCCAGACGTGGCCGGCGAGCTCGAACGCGTAGCGGCCGGTGGGTGCGGTCGCGGGCGTGGACGTCCCGCGGACGACCTGAACGTGCGACGGGAACCACACGTCCGCACCGCCGCTGGTGTCGAGGAAGACGGTCATCGCGCCGAGGTCGGCCGTGTTCGCGATCTTGGTCAGGTCCATCCGCACGATCTTGTCGGTCGTGAACCCGTACGCGGTGCGGCCGTCGGGCGCGACGCGGACCCGCTCGACGACGCCGGCCGACGACGGCAGGAGGTCGACGCGGTCGCTCGCCGTCGCCAGCGCGTCGCTCACCCCGCGATAGACGAGGTAGCGGCCGTCGGGCAGGCGCCCCTCGAGACGGACGTCGTTCATCTCGCCCTGCGTCTCCCGCCGCGCGCCGCTGCCATCGGCGGCGACGCTCCACACCGACGCGCGCATCGCCGTCTGGAACGGGAACGACGGGTCGTGCGAGAAGGGCACACGTCCGACGAGGAAGTCGACCCGCCCGTCGGGCGCGACGATGGGCGACACGCCGGACGCTCCGGTCAGCAGCCGGACGCTGCCGTTCGCCGTCGCGTCGATGACGACGATCGCGCCCCCCGCGGTGTACCCGAGCATCTCGTCGGGCGAGATCCAATCGCCGACGAAGACGTCGTCCATGTTCGTCACTCGGACCCACGCGGGCTGCGATGCGGTGAGGTCCACCAGGAAGACGTCGCTGTCGCCATCGGTCGGGCGCAGCAGCGTCGCGGCGATGCGCCGGCTGTCCGTCGACCAGCGGAGATCCTTGATCTGGTAGCCCTCCCCGAGAAGCTGGCGCGGCAGCGGCACGACGAGGCCTTGGCCGTGCACCGGGGTGACGAAGAGGCGCCGACCGCTCTCGACGTACGCGACCGATCCGCCGTCGATCGACCATCTCGTGAGCGATACGCGCCGCACGTCGTCGACCGCTCCGATCGGGTAGCGCAGGGATCCATCGATGTCGGAGACCCAGAGGCGCTTGTCGCGCCAGTACGCGATGCGTCCCGTCCGCGACAGCTCCGGTGCGGCTCGCGACGCGGTCGGGCTGGATGTGCCGCTCGGCGTCGCGACGGTGGCGTCCGCGCTCGGGCGCACCGCCGCGAACAGCGCGGCGGACGATGCGACCAGGACGAGCGCGGCGACCAGGGCGTAGGGGAGAAGGCCGCGCCGCATCGGCCGATCATCTCACCGCGTTATGCGATCATCCAGAGGTGGACGCCGTCGCGCGTGTGGCCGTTCGACCGTCGCTCGGCCGCCCGCTCACGGAGCGGGTCGAGAGGTGACGCCCCTCGAGGCGGCGAAGACCTTCATGGACGCGCTCGCCGCGAAGGACCCCGAGCGCGCCGCGGGTGTCTGCGCGGACGAGGTCGTCATCGAGCTGCCCGGCGCCGACAACGAGCTGAAGGGCAAGGAGGGGGCGCGGCAGCTGATGCGGATGGCGCCGCCGTTCCAGCGGATCGTTCGCGACGAGAAGGTGATGGGGGGAACGGTCGTGCTGAGGGGCCTGACGCGCGCTCCGGGGCAGTTCGCGAACTACTCGACGTGGACGTTCGAGACGGAGAACGACCTGATCACGCGCGTCGTGTTCGGGTGGCGCCCGGCGAACTGAGGATCGACGCCGAGCGGCCGACCTGGCCGCTGCGGCTCGCGTCCCTCGCGCGCGATCGCCTGGCGTCCCTCAGGCTCGCGCGTACTCCGAGTAGAGGCGCGCCGTCGCGCGGAGGGCGCGCCAGTAGTTCGCCATGATCACGTTCTCGTTCGGCGCGTGCGCGGCCGCCCCGACGTGGCCCATGCCGAGCGTCGCGTTCCCGAGGCGCTTGGCGTGGCTGACGAGCCACATCGGCGACGTCCCCGCGTTGTTGGGAATGACGATCGCGGGCGCGCCGAACGCTTCGGTGGCGACCGCGACGCACGCCCTCACGAGCGGGTCGTCCGTCCGGCCGCGGTAGGCGCGCTCGCCCTCGACGTAGTCGATCTCGACGTCGCCGAAGCCGTGGCGGTCGAGGTGCGCGCGGAGGAGCCCGGCGAGCGTGTCGGGATCCTGCTCCGGGACGAGGCGGAAGTCGATCTTGCAGAAGGCCTCGGAGGGGATGACCGTCTTCGTCTTCGAGCCCGTGTACCCGCTCCACAGCCCGGCGATGTTGCACGTCGGCTCGAACGCGGAGGCGAGGTGCGCCTCACGCTCATCGCGACCCCAGGCGAAGCGATCGATGCCGTAGACGCGGCGGATCTCGTCCGCCTCCCACGGCTGCGCCGCGTGGCGCTCGCGCTCTTCCGCGGAGACCGGCGTGACGTCGTCGTAGAAGCCGTCGACGAGGATCCGCCCGCGCTCGTCGACGAGCGTCGCGAGCGCGGCGCTCAGGCGCCAGGCGGCGTTCGGGAGGTGCGTCGCGCCCGCGGAGTGCGCGTCGAGCGCCAGGGTGCGGACGTGCAGCTGCACGTAGAGGATCCCCTTGTTCCCACACGAGATGCTCGGCCGCCCCTGCGGGTCGATCGAGCCGCCTTCCTTGAGAGCGCCGTCGCCGTCGGTCAGGCCCGGATCCTTCTCGAGGAGACGGTGCAGGTCGACCGACCCTCCCTCCTCCTCGCCTTCGATGAGGAACCGCAGGCGGATGGGCAGCTCGCCGTACGCCGCCCGGTGGGCCTCGATGGCTTGGATCCGCAGCAGGAGGTGTCCCTTGTTGTCGCTCACGCCCCGCGCGTACATCGCGCCGTCGCGCACCGCCGGCTCGTACGGCGGCGACTTCCACAGCTCGAGCGGGACGGCGGGCTGGACGTCGTAGTGCTGGACGGCGATGAGCGTCCGGCGGCCGGCGCCGACCTCGCCGACCGCGAGCGCCGGCACGTCCGCGATGCGGACCTCACGCGTCGCGCAACCGGCCCCGCGCATGCGCTCCATGCACCACGCCGCGGCGCGGTCGAGCGCCGCGGGGTCCGTCGCCTCGGACGGGATGGCGCACAGCTCGCGGAGCTCCTCCGTGTAGCGGTCTGCGTTCTCCGAGATGTACCGGTCGAGGTCGTTCATCGCATCTCCCTCCGCACTATATGGCGGGGGTCGAGCGCGTCGCGGAGACCATCCCCCACGAGGTCGATCGAGACACGCGTCATGTCCCTGGTCGCGTCCCTCAGCATCTTGCCCCGGCTGCGTCGATGACCAGATGCGGCGGGCGGGCAACGAGAGCGCTACAGGACGCGCCGCGGGTCGAATGCGTCGCGAAGCCCGTCGCCGATGTAGTTGACGCTGAGAACGGTGATGAAGATGAGCCCCCCCGGCCAC
>JAJYLV010000146.1 GCA_021787445.1 Chloroflexota bacterium
GCGAAGAAGTACAACGTCGCGTCGCCGCAGGAGCTGCTCGAGCTCGCTCAGGACGCGGGCGTGCGCCTCATCCCCTGCCAGATGACGATGGACATGATGGGCCTCAAGCGCGAGGACCTCATCGACGGCGTCGAGGACCCCGTCGGCGCGGCGACGGTCATCGCTCTCGCGGAGGGCGACGCGACGCTCTTCATCTGACCATCGGGCCATGGGGGCGACGCCCGCAGACGTCGCCCCTCGACATCACGCCGCTACGGGTGACAGCAGGTCCTGGACGATCACCTGCTCCTTCCGCAGCTCGGCGACGGTGGCCGCGATCTTCGACGTGGCGAAGGCATCGAGCTGGACGCCCTTCACGATCCGCCACGTCCCGTCGGCGCCGACGGTGACGGGGAAGCTCGAGATGAGGCCCTTCGGCACGTCGTAGCTCCCGTCCGACACGACCGCGAGGCTCGTCCAGTCGTCCGCCGGTGTCGGCGCGAGGAGGCTCTTCACGTGGTCGACGACCGCCTGGGCCGCCGAGAACGCGCTCGAGGCGCCGCGCGCCGCGATGACCGCGGCGCCGCGCTGCTGGATGGCCTTGAGGAAGTCGCCCTCGAGCCACGCGCGGTCGACGGCGTCGGTGACCTTTCGGCCTCCGACCGTCGCGTTCGTGAAGTCGGGGTACAGCGTCGAGCTGTGGTTCCCCCAGATGACGAGCTTCTTCACCTCGCGCACGCGCGCGCCGGCCTTCGCCGCGATCTGCGAGCGCGAGCGGTTCTGGTCCAGGCGGGTGAGGGCGGTCCAGTGCTCGTCCGGGATCGTGCTTCCGGCGGCGTGCCGCGCGATGAGGCAGTTCGTGTTGCACGGGTTCCCGACGACGACGACCCGCGCGCCCGGACCCGCGTACTGCGCGATCGCCTTGCCCTCCGCGACGAAGATCGGGCCGTTCTCGCGGATGAGGTCGTTGCGCTCCATCCCCGGGCCGCGCGGCTTGCTGCCGACGAGGAGCACCCAGTCGGCGTCCTTGTGCGTCTCGCTCCGCTCCGCGCTCGCGGAGATCCGCGAGAGCAGCGGGTACGCGCCGTCCTCGAGCTCCATGACGACGCCCTTGGCCTTCTCGATCATCTGCGGGATGTCGGAGAGGCGGAGATCGACCTCCGTGTCGGGCCCGAACATCTCGCCGGCGGCGATGCGCGGCAGCAGCGCGTAAGCCACCTGTCCCGTCGCTCCGGTGACGACCACCTTGACCTGCTTCGCCATGTCTGCCTCCTACCTGCCGGCGTCGGTCCCGCCGCAGACCGCCTCGGCCTCGATCTCCACCAGGATCCTCGGGTCGATGAACCCGACCTTGACGATCGAGGTCGCCGGGCGGATGTCGCGGAAGGCCTCGCCGTGGATGACCGCGACCCTCTCGATGTCGCTCGTGTCCGAGACGTAGATGCGCGTCATGACCACGTCGCGGAGCTTTCCCCCGAGCGCCGCGAGGGACTCCTCCACGATCTGGAGCGCGCGCCGGGTCTGCTCGGCGACGTCGTCGGAGACGACGTTGCCATCTTCGCCCAGCCCCGCGGTACCGGCGATGCGGATCACGTCCCCGTGCCGAACAGCCCTCGAGTAGCCGAAGCGGAACTCGTACGTCGACCCGGTGCCGTGCCGGCGGACCGCGTCCGGGGCGGCTTTAGGCATGCACGGGCGCCCCCATGCGCCGGATGACGGCGTCGGCGAACTGGCTCGTCCCGACGGCCGTCGGGTCGTCCGCCGCGGGCTTGAGGTCGTAGGTGACGTCCTTGCCCTCCGCGACGACCTCCGCGATGGCGCGCTCGAGGCGGTCGCCCGCCGAGCGCTCGCCCAGGTGCCGGAGCATGAGGACGCCGGCGAGCATGAGCGCCATCGGGTTCATCTTGTTCTGGCCCGCGTACTTCGGCGCGGAGCCGTGGATCGCCTCGAAGACGGCGACGTCGGTCCCGATGTTCGCGCCCGGCGCGACGCCGAGGCCGCCGACCAGGCCGGCGACGAGGTCGCTCACGATGTCGCCGTAGAGGTTGGGGAGGACGAGGACGTCGTAGAGCTCGGGCTTCTGGACGAGCTGCATGCACATGTTGTCGACGATGCGGTCCTCGAACGCGATGTCCGGATACGCCTGCGCGACCTCGCGCGCCACGCGGAGGAACAGCCCGTCGGCGAACTTCATGATGTTCGACTTGTGGACCGCCGTGACCTTGTGGCGGTGGTTCGCGCGGGCGTACTCGAACGCGAACGTCACGATGCGCCGCGACCCCATCTCGCTGATGTACTTGATCGCGATGGCGGCGTCCTCGCGGATCTTCGTCTTGCCTTCCCGCTCGATGACCGCGCGGACCCTCGCCAGCTCCGGCGTGTTGATGTCGAACTCGATGCCCGCGTAGAGGTCCTCGATGTTCTCGCGGACGATCACGAGGTCGACGTCGCCCCTCGGCGCGCGCACGCCTTTGTAGGTCTTCGCCGGGCGCAGGTTGGCGTAGAGGTCGAACTCCTTGCGCAGCGCCACGTTGACGGAGCGGAACCCGGTCCCGAGCTCGGTCGTGAGGGGTCCCTTCAGCGCGACCTTATTGCGGCGAACGGAATCGAGGGCCGCCTGCGGGAAGGGCGTGCCGGCCTTCTGGATCGCCGGCATCCCGATCTCCTGGACGTCCCATCGGATCTCCACGCCGGTCGCGTCGATCGCGCGCCGGGTCGCCTCCACGATCTCGGGGCCTGTGCCATCGCCAGGGATGAGCGTCACGACGTGCGTCACTTTGTCGCTGTCCTTTCCTCCGCCGCTTCGACGTCTTTCCCCTCCGATCGCGAGCTCCATGCCGGCTCCGGGGTCCGGGACGCTCGAGGACGAGAAGAGGGCCCCGCAAAAGGCGATCGTAACCGAAGCGCGCGGAGGAGCGCCGCCTGACACATCAGGGTCGGCCGCGCACCGTACCTTCGCGCCGGCGGCGCTCGAACTCGTCGCGAGCGCTCTCGAGGAGCGAGCGGTCCGCCAGGACGTCGACGGCCGTCAGGGCCATCGCCTTCGCCGCCGCGATCGCGCTGTCGAACGCCTCGGGCGTCGCCGCCGCATCGCGGAATTCGATGGAGTGGCCGGGCGTGCCGTCGGGGGCGATCGCGACGTACGGGTGGATCGCGGGGATGACCTGGCTGACGTTGCCCATGTCCGTCGAGCCCATGCGCTCGTCGCTCGTCGCCGGATGGATCGGGGCGCCGAGCGCGGTGAGGTGCTCGGCCCAGCGCTCGGCGAGCGGGGTCGAGGGGACCATGTTCGCGTAGCCCGAGTTCTCGGGGACCGTCACCTTCACGGTCGTCCCGGTCGCCTTCGCCGCGCCCTCGGCGCAGGCGATGAACCGCCGCAGGACCTCCTGCTGGTACTGCGTGTCGAGCGCACGCACGCTCCACTTCGACGCGGCGTACGCGGGGATGATGTTCGCGGCGCTGCCGCCGCTCGTGATGATCCCGTGCACGCGTGCGTCGGAGCGCAGGTGCTGCCGCATCGCGTTGACGGCATTGAACGTCTGGATGAGCCCCTCGAGCGCATTGAGCCCGCGGTCCGGCTGGGCCGCCGCGTGCGCGGCGCGCCCGGTGAACTCGACGTCCACGCGGTTCGACGCGAGCGAGGTGCGCGCGGGGAGGGTCCGGCTGGAGGGGTGGACCATCATCGCGACGTCCACGTCGTCGAATCCGCCGGCGCCCAGGAGCGCGACCTTGCCGCCGCCTCCCTCCTCCGCCGGGGTGCCGATCGCGGCGATGCGACCGGACAGCCCGTCGATCGCCGCGCGGACGCCGAGCGCCGCGGCGACGCCCATGATCGCGATGAGGTTGTGCCCGCAGGCGTGCCCGATGTCGGGCAGCGCGTCGTACTCGGAGAGGATGGCGACGGTCGGCCCGGATCCCCTGCCGCTCGCGTTCCCGCGGTACGAGGTCTCGAGTCCGCCGTAGCCGCGCTCGACGTCGAAGCCGGCCCCCTCGAGGAAGGCGGCGATCCGCTCCGACGCCTCGCGCTCCTGGTAGCCGAGCTCGGG
>JAJYLV010000004.1 GCA_021787445.1 Chloroflexota bacterium
CGCCTCGCACTCCGCGCGTCCGGCTTCCGGCCACTTCGCACCCCTCTATCTCACTTCCCCCGTCCCGCTCGAGCCACACGGCGCGGGTACCGTTCACCATGACCCCGCCAATGCGCTTGTCACTGACGACGTTCATCGCGACGCCCGTTCCCGACGACGCCGGATCTCGTCCTCGTTCCCCACCGTGAGCCACGGACCGCCGCATCGGGCGGGACGTTGGAGGCGCACTTCGGATCAGGCCGCGGGCGACCTCCGCGCGAGATAGAGAACGTCGGTGTACGGACGGCTGCGCATCTCGACGGCCTCGGCGCGGAAGCCGGCACGCCCGAACATCGCCATCGCGGTCTCGCGCGGCGCGAAGTGGAAGCGCGACCGCGCGCCGCGAGTGAGGCCGAGGCTGGCCGAGAGGACCTCCTGCGCGTACGTGAGCGCGTAGCGCGGGTCGATCCGCGCTTCCTGCGCTTTCACGATGAGAGGCGCGCCTTCGGCCAGCGCGTCGGCGATGCCGCGGAGGATGCGCTCCTGGTCCTCCGGCGCGAACAGGTAGAGGACGTCCACGATCGTGACGGCATCGCAGCGGGGCGGTGGAACGCGGACGATATCCGAGACCTCGAAGCGGAGCGCGTCGCGACCGGCGATCGTCGCGCGCGCGACGGCGATCTTCCGATCGTCGATGTCGACGCCGAGGATGCGCCGGCGCGGGCTGGCCTCCGCGAGAAGGTTCGCGAAGAGCCCGTCGCCGCACCCGAGATCCACGACGAAGCCGTGACGCGGAACGTACTCCTCGATGCGCGCGAGGTCCGACAGGAAGGCGCGGCCGTGGACGGACCACCGCGCCGCGAGCGGCGCCCGGCGATAGCGGTGGACCGCGCGCTCGAGCGCGGCCGTCGTCGTCGACCCGGGCACTACGACGGGGAGGGGCTGCCGGCGGCTAGCCCCGCGGTCCGCCCCGCCGCGGCGGGCCTCCCGGTCCGCGGCGGAACCCGCCGCGCTCGCCGTCGCCACGCTCGCGGTAGCGCTCGCGCTCCGCGCGCTGGCGCTGCTCGTACGGCTCCGGGCCCTCTTCGGCGACGCTGCGCATCGAGAGGTTGACCCGCCCCTGGCGGTCGACCTCGGCGACCTTCACGCGGACCGCGTCCCCGACCTTCACCACGTCCTCGACGCGGTTCACGCGCTCGGGCCCGAGCTCCGAGACGCGGACGAGGCCTTCCTTCCCGGGCAGGTACTCCACGAACGCGCCGATGGACATGATCCGTGTGACGTGGCCGTCGTAGACCTCGCCGACCTCGGGCTCCTTGGTGAGGCCCTCGATCATGTGGCGGGCCTTCTCGCGGCCGTCCGCCTTGGCGCCCGTGATACGGATGGTCCCGTCGTCCTCGACCTCGATCGTCGTGCCGCTCTCCGTCTGGATGCCGCGGATCATCTTTCCGCCGGGCCCGATGACCTCGCGGATCTTGTCGGGATGGATCTTCATCGTCTCGATGCGCGGCGCCCAGTGGCTGAGCTCGGCACGCGGACGGTCGATGACCTTGCGCATCGCGTCGAGGATGAAGAGCCGCGCCTCGCGCGCCTGCTGCAGCGCTCCGGCCACGATCTCGCGCGAGAGGCCGTGGACCTTGATGTCGAGCTGGATCGCGGTGACGCCCTTGTCGGAGCCCGTCACCTTGAAGTCCATGTCGCCGTAGTGGTCTTCCATCCCCTGGATGTCGGTGAGGAGTCGGAAGCCGCCGCGGTCGTCCGTCACCAGCCCGACCGAGATGCCCGCGATCATCGTCTTTATGGGGACGCCCGCGTCCATGAGCGCGAGCGTGGAGCCGCACGTCGAGGCCATCGAGGTCGACCCGTTCGAGGAGAGCGTCTCGCTCACGACGCGGATCGTGTACGGGAACTCCTCCTTGCTCGGGACGACCGGAAGGAGAGCGCGCTCCGCGAGGGCTCCGTGGCCGATCTCGCGGCGTCCGGCGCCGCGCAGCGGCCGCACCTCGCCGACGGAGAACGGTGGGAAGTTGTAGTGGTGCATGTAGCGCTTGGTCTCGACCGGCGAGAGCGTGTCGATGATCTGCTCGTCGGCGGTGGGTCCGAGGGTGCAGATCGAGAGGATCTGCGTCTGCCCGCGCTTGAAGAGGCCGGAGCCGTGCGTGCGCGGGAGGACGCCGACCTCGATGTCGAGCGGGCGGATGTCCTTCAGCCCGCGCCCGTCGGGGCGGATCCCCTCCTCGAGGACCGCGCGCCGGAACTCCTTCTCGAGCACGCTCTCGAACGTGAGGACGACGTCGCCCTCCGTGACGTCGCTCGCGGGGGTCGCGAAGGTCCGGATCGCCTCCGCGCGCACCTCGTCGAGCCCTGCCTCGCGCTGCGCCTTGTCGGGGTGGCGGACCTTGGCGCGGACGCGCTCCTCGAGGTACCGCGCGATGCGCTCGGCCTTGTCCGCGTCGACCTTCTCCGGCTCCCACGCGATCTTCGGCTTGCCGACGGAGCGGATGAGCTCCTCCTGCGCGTCGATGATCGCGGCGATCCCGGTCCGGGCGAGGTCGATCGCCTGCATGATCGTGTCCTCGCTCACCTCGAGGGCTCCCGCTTCCATCATCATGACGGCGTCGCGCGTGCCGGCGACGACGAGGTCGAGCTGGCTCTTCTCCATCTGGGGGATCGTCGGGTTCAGCGTGAGCGTCCCGTCGACGGTCCCGACGCGGACGCACGCGATGGGCCCCTGGAAGGGCGCCGGCGAGATCGAGAGCGCCGCGGACGCCGCGTTGACCGCGAGGACGTCGGGGTCGTGCTCCTGATCCGCGGAGAGCGCGTACACGATGATCTGCGTGTCGTTCCGGAAGCCCTTTGGGAAGAGGGGGCGGATGGGACGATCGGTGAGCCGAGCGGTGAGGATCGCCTCCTCCGACGGTCGCCCCTCGCGCCGAGGGAACGACCCCGGGATCTTCCCCGCGGCATAGAGGCGCTCCTCGAAGTCGACGGTCAGCGGGAAGAAGTCGATGCCGGGCCGCACGGTCGCGGACACGGTGGCGGCGGCGAAGACCAGGGTGTCGCCATAGCGGACGGTGACGGCGCCTCCGGCCTGCTCGCCAAGCTTGCCGGTCTCGAAGGTGAAGTGCTTTCCGTTGATGGTGGTCTGTGTGCGCGTGATCGACATGTGATCCATTACGCGGGTGCGCTCTGCCGCAGGGAGAAAGGACCCGGACGACCGGGTCCGCGTCGCTACGCCGCTCGCGTCACCGACGCAGGCCGAGCCGCCCGATGATGTCCTGGTATCGCTCCGGGCTCTTCCTGTGCAGGTAAGCGAGCAGGCGCCGACGCTGTCCGACCATCTGGAGGAGACCCCGCCGGCTGGCGTTGTCGTGCCTCGCCTGGCGGAGGTGTTCGGTCAGATGCTTGATCCGCTCGGTGAGGACCGCGATCTGGACCTCCGGAGACCCGGTGTCCTTCTCGTGCTGGCGGACCTCGCCGATGACCTCGCGCTTCGGTCGCAGCGGCACCCGTCGTCTTCCTTTCCTATTTCCTATTCGTCGGTGTCAGTCTACCGGACGGACCCCGACCCTCGCTCGGATCGCCCTTTCGCTCGGCCTGTCAGGTGGCGAGCGCGCGGCGCGTCGCCTCCACGTCCTCGGCGATCCGTGCCACGAGCTCCGCGGCGGTCTCGAAGCGAAGCTCGTCGCGGATCCGCTCGACGAACGTCGTCTCGGCGTCTTGGCCGTACACGTCGCCGGAGAAGTCGAGGATGTAGGACTCCAGGACACGCGCCCCCTCGCCGAACGTGGGCCGGACACCGAGGCTCGTGGCCGCCGCGCGCCGCTCTCCGCCGACGCTCACCCAGGTCGCGTAGATCCCGTCGCGAGGCAGGAGGCGCCTCCGGGGCGTGGCGACGTTGATCGTCGGATAGCCGAGGGCGCGGCCGCGCTTGTCGCCGTGGACGATCTGCCCACGCACCGCATACGCGCGCCCGAGCAGGTCCGCCGCGGCCCGGACGTCGCCCGACAGCAGGAGGTTGCGGATCCGCGTCGAGCTGACGATGGCGCCGCCTCGGGAGATCGGCGGCATGACGTCGACGACGACGCCGCCCGCCGCGCCGAGGACCGTGAGGAGCGTGACGTCACCCTCGCGGTCGTGCCCGAAGCGGAAGTCGCGCCCGACGACGATCCGCCGCACGTCGCCCGCCGCGAGGAGGCGCGCGACGAAGTCCCGCGCCGGCGTCCGGGCGACGTGCGCGTCGAAATGCAGGAGCGTGACGGACTCGGCCCCCGCGGCGGCCAGGAGGGCGACGCGCTCCTCGGGACTGGACAGCTCGGAGGGAGGCGCGCCCGGTGCGAGCGCCTCGATGGGGAGCGGATCGAAGGACAGAGCCATCGACGTCGCCTCCTCCGCCGCGGCGCGCTCGCGCAGCCTGCGGATCAGCTCTTGATGGCCGAGGTGGACGCCGTCGAAGACGCCGATCGCGAGGTGCAGCCGGCCGCGGGGCCAGTCCTCGAAGTCGCGGAGGATGCGCACGATCTCAGAGTGTGATCAGTCTCCCTCGCTCGCGGATGGGCCCGCCCGCACCTTGGCCCCGATCCCGACCGGGACCGCGGGACGGCCGAGGTGGCGCCGTACCGCGTTCTCGAGCTCGCGCACCAGGTCGGGCCGCAGGAAGGGCACCGGAGCGGCTACCGCGGCGACGTACCCGAGGTAATTGCCCTGGAAGTAGCGCCCGAAGTAGAGGAATCCGAAGAGCGCGATCGACGATCCGAGCAGCAGCTCGGCGACGGACGGGTCGCGCCGCAGCCGGCGCAGGGCCCACACCGAGAGCGGGATCGCCGCGAGCAGCTCGAAGGCCCAGAAGGGGAAGTCCTCCTGCGGATATGCGATGAGGCCGAGGCTGCTGAGGATCGCCGAGAATCCCATGCCGGAGATGGGGTACGACCACGCCGCGCCGCCGGTGTTGTAGGAGACGATGTCGCTCCAGAAGGCGCGCGGCGACCACGCGATGAACGGCACGAAGATCACGAGCATGACGGCGACCCCCGCCCAGCCCGCGCGTACGAGGCGGAGCAGCGCTTCGCGGGGCGGCCGCCCTCGCTCGCGGAACGCGAGGTACGCGACGAGGAACGGCAGGAACAGGCTCGCGTGCAGCTTCGCCGACGCCGCGAGCGCGAACATCAGCACGGCCACCGTCCGCCGCTCGCGCATGAGGAGCGCGACCCCGGCGACGAAGAAGACGAGAACGAAGAAGTCGTTGCGGCCTTCGGCGACGAAGGGGAACAGCTCCGGATCGAGGGCCACCACGGCGACGAGCGAGATGCGATAGGCGAGCGTCCGGGCGCGATCCGCCGACGCGGGGATCACGAATGGAAGGAGAGCGCACGTCGCGAGGTACGCGGGCAGGTAGAGGTAGCGGATGTCGAAGAACAGGTGGAGCGCGTCAAAGACCCTGACGAACGGCAGCGCCACGAGGAAGAGGAGCGGGAAGTAGGTGAAGTGGTAGAGGGCCGGGTTGTTCGCCATCGGCCAGTAGAAGAGGGGCGTGTCGAGGTAATCGACCGCGTAGGGGTCGAGTCCCTGAAGGAGCTTGCGCGCGGCCGCCTCGACCATGATCCCGCCGTCCTGCACGTACGTGTAGGGCTTCCCCGTCGCGCGCAGCACGATGGCCGCGATCGTCGGCACCACGACGAAGAGGAGGACGATCGCCGCCACGTGCAGGACGCGCTGGCGCCCGGTGAAGCGCGGCCCGAGCCGCAGGTCGCGCAGCGGGTACGTCGCCGCGAGGAGGCCGCACGCGAGCATCCAGACGGCGCCCCAAAGGCCTGGGAACAGCTCCCACAGCGGCCGGGAGGCGTCGACCTGGACGATGGTGTGGTTCTGGAACAGCATCGCCCAATTCCCGAGGGCGACGCCGCCGACGACGATCGCGTCGAGGGAGAGGCTGCGTCTCACGCCGTCGGCCATCCCTGCAGCACGACCTCCGCTTCCGCCGTCCGATAGCGGTCGTCCATCTCCAGCAGCCGATCGTCGGCCGCACGGAGGCGGCCCGCGAGGGCCACCTGTCCCAATGCACGGATCTTGCCGACGTCGACGGCGTCGTCGACCGTCAGTCCGCCGACGGACAGGCGGCGCAGCGCTCCGAGATGGGCCGCGGATCCGAGGGCCCGTCCGATGTCCCGGGCCAGGGCGCGAACGTACGTTCCCGAGCCGCACACGACGAGCAGGCGTAATGAGGGCGGCCGCCAGGAGGCGATGGCCAAACGCTCGATGCGGACCGGCCGCGGCGCGAGGGCGACGGGGGCGCCCGAACGGGCGATCGCGTACGCCCGCTTGCCCCCCAGCTTCAGCGCCGCGAAGTCGGGCGGCGTCTGCAGCGTCTCGCCGCGGAAGGCCTCCAGCGCCCGGTCGATGGCCGCGCGGTCGACCGCGGGGACCGGCCCTTCGCGCCGGATGCCGCCTTCACGGTCGTCCGTCGTCGTCTCGCTGCCGAAGCGCACCTCCGCGGCGTACACCTTGGGCGCCGTGTGCAGCCGTTCGGCGTACTTCGTCGCCCCCCCGACGAGCACGGGAAGGAGGCCGGTCGCGAGAGGATCGAGGGTGCCGCCATGGCCGACGCGGCGCACCCTGAGCGTCGCGCGGACGACCGCCACGACGTCGAACGAGGTCCACCCGCTGCGCTTGTCGACGGCCAGGACGCCCTGCGGCGGCGCCTCAGCCGCGGTCCTCGCCGCCCTTCTGCGCCTCGCGCAGCAGCGCGGAGATGCGGGCGGCGCGTGCCGCCGAGCGGTCCTCGACGAAGACCAGATCCGGCACGTAGCGCAGCTCGGTCCGATCGCCGAGCTCCTTGCGTATGTGGTGCTTCGCGCCTTCGAGCGCCGCCATCGCCTCTTTCCCCTGCGCCTCGTCGCCCAGGACGCTCACGTGGACGCGCGCGCTGCGAAGGTCGGGCGTCGTCTCCACCGCCGTGACCGTCGCGAACGGGATGCGCGGGTCCCTCAGCTCCTCGCTGATGAGCTGGCCGAGCTCGCGCTGAAGCAGGGCGTTGACGCGGTCGGTGCGCTTGTACGGCATGGGGCCACTAGCCTCGGGCCTTCGCCTGGACGGCGTACGCCTCGACCACGTCGCCCGTCGCGACGTCGTTGTGACCCTCGAGCGTCAGTCCGCACTCGAGACCGGCGGCGACCTCGCGGGCGTCGTCCTTGAAGCGTTTGAGGGTCCCGATCCGTCCGTCGTAGACCGGCGCGCCGCCGCGGAGAAGGCGCGCCTGCGCGCCGCGGCGAACGAGCCCGTCGACGACCATGCATCCCGCGATCGTCGTCTTGCCCGAGGTGAAGGTCTGCCGGACCTCGGCGTGACCGAGGACCTGCTCCACCATGACCGGCTCGAGCATGCCGACGAGCGCCTTCTGCACCTCGTCGAGCAGCTCGTAGATCACCTTGTACAGGCGAACGTCGACCTGCATCTGGTCGGCGACGCGCTTCGCCGGCGCGTCGAGCTTGTTGTTGAACCCGATGATCACGGCGTTGGAGGCCGCGGCGAGGGTGATGTCGGACTCCGTGATGTCGCCGACCGCGGCGTGGATCACGTTGAGCCCGACCTCCTCCTGGGGGAGCTTCGCCAGGGATCCGCGGATCGCCTCGAGCGAGCCCTGCACGTCGGCCTTGAGGACGATCTTCAGCTCCTTGGCCTTGCCCTCCTTGGCCTGGGCGAACATCTCGTCGAGCGTCGCCGGGCGCTCTCCCGCGACGCCCTCCGCGCGTCGGCGCTGCTCTTCCTCGACCGCGGCCTTCGCCGTCTTCTCGTCGGGCACCGCGCGGACGACGTCGCCGGCCTCGGGGACGTCGGGCAGCCCGAGGATCTCGACCGGCCGCGACGGCTCCGCCTTGTTGATCGTCTTGCCGCGGTCGTCGATCATCGCGCGCACGCGCCCGTAGGCCGTCCCCGCCACGACGAGGTCGCCGCGAGCGAGGGTCCCGGTGCGGATGAGGACGGTCGCGACAGGTCCGCGGCCGCGCTCGATGTGCGCCTCGATCACATTGCCGACCGCGGCGCGGTCCGGATCGGCCTTGAGCTCGCGGACGTCGGCCACGAGGAGGACGACGTCGAGGAGGTCATCGAGGCCCTGCTTCGTCTTCGCGGACACCGGCACGAGCGGGACGTCACCGCCGTACTCCTCGATCGTTACGCCCTGCTCGGCGAGCTGCGCCTTCACCCGGTCGGGATCGGCCTCGGCGCGGTCGATCTTGTTGAGCGCGACGACCATCGGCACGTCGGCGGCGCGGATGTGCGATATCGCCTCGACCGTCTGCGGCTGTACTCCGTCGTCGGCGGCGACGACGAGGACAGCGACGTCCGTCACGGCGGCGCCGCGGGCGCGCATGGCCGTGAAGGCTTGGTGGCCGGGGGTATCGATCCACGTCACCTTCCGGCCCTTGTGCTCGACCTGGTACGCGCCGATGTGCTGGGTGATCCCACCCGACTCGCGCGCGGTGATGTTCGTCTGCCGCACGGCGTCGAGAAGGCTCGTCTTGCCGTGGTCGACGTGCCCCAGAACGGTGACGACGGGCGCGCGCTCGCGGAGCCGCGAGGGGTCGTCGTCGGTCCAGAGCGCCTCGCGGACGGCGGGCGTGGCCTCCTCGGCCTCCGCCTCCGCGACGGTGGGCTGCTCTTCGAGCATGACCTCGATGCCGAGCTCGCCGGCGACGAGGGCGGCGGTGTCGAAGTCCACGGTCTGGTTGATCGTGACCATGAGCCCGAGGTTGACGAGCGCCTGCATGACGTCGACGACCGAACGGTCGAACGCCTTCGCGAGCTCACCGACCTGGATGGTGCGCGGGAGCACGACGGGGGCGCGGCCCTCGGGGGCGAGGACCGCCGTGGGCGCGGACGGCTGCGACGCGGCGGCCGGCGGCGTCGAGCCCCGGTCGGAGCGTCGCCGCGGCCGAGGCCCGCGCGGCGGTGGGAAGCGTCGCGGTCGTGCTTTCGGCATCTCTCTCCTACGTCGTCCCTGTCATCGCCGCGCCGAGCTCGGCGTGCAGACGCTCGCGCGTGGCCTCGTCGATCGCCGTCCCGAGCGCCCGGGCCAGCGAGCCCTCCCGCAGCCCGCGATCGACGCACGTCTCGTCGCGACAAAGGTACGCCCCTCGGCCGGAGGCTTTCCCGCGGAGGTCGATCGACAGCTCCCCCGAGCGCGCCGCCCGCACGACGCGCACCAGGTCCCGCTTCGGGCGCGGAGTGCGGCACGCCACGCACGTCCGCTCCGGCGGCCGGCGCGTCGTCCTAACGGCGATCGCGCCTCTTCTTTCCGCCGAGGAGGGCGCGATCCTCGTCCTCGAGCTCCGACTCGTCGGCGAGGGCCGACTCGGCCTCCGCCTCGACCACCAGGTCCTGGCGGATGCCCTCTTCGTCCACCTCGATCGGCGCCGCCTCCGCGACGACCTCCTCCGGCTCGGCCTCGGGAGGCTGTTCCATCTCGGCCGCGACCTCCGACTCGCTGCGGATGTCGATCCGCCAGCCGGTGATCTTCGCCGCGAGCCGCGCGTTCTGGCCCTCCTTGCCGATGGCCAGCGACAGGTAGCGGTCCGGGACGACGACGTACGCGGTCTTCTCATCCGCGACGCAGTCCACGCGCACGACGGGCGCCGGCGAAAGGGCGTTCGCGACGAACTTCTGCGCGTCGTCGTCGTACTGGAACACCTCGATGCGCTCGCCGCCGAGCTCGTTCGAGATCGCCTGCACGCGCAGGCCGCGCTGCCCAACGCACGCCCCGACCGGGTCGAGGCCCGGCTGGCGCGAGCGCACGGCGATCTTCGTGCGCGAGCCCGCCTCGCGGGCGATGCCCATGACCTCGACCTGCCCGTGGTAGATCTCGGGCACCTCAAGCTCGAAGAGCCGCTTCACGAGGCCCTTGTGCGCGCGGCTGACGATGATCTGGGGCCCGTGGATCGAGCGGCGCACCTCGAGGACGAGCACCTTCCGGTGCTGGCCGACGAAATAGCGCTCGTGCGGCGCCTGCTCCGACCGCGGGAGGATCGCCTTGGCCTTGCCGAGGTCCATGATCGCGGCGCCGGCCTCGAAGTGGTCGATGACGCCGTTGATGATGTCGCCCTCGCGGTCGGCGTACTCCGCGAAGACCTGCTCGCGCTCGGCCTCGCGGAGGAACTGCTGGATCATCTGCTTGGCGGTCTGGGCGCCGATGCGACCGAGGGCGGCCGCGGACTCCTCGAACGGGATGACGTCGCCCAGCTGCGCGTCCGCCTTCAGCTTCTTCGCCGTCGCGAGCTCGAGCTGCGAGCGCGGATCCTCGACCTTCTCGACGACCGTCTTGAGGAGGTAGATCCGGAAGGCGCCCGTCTGCACATCGACCTTCACGTCGAGGTGCTCCTCGTCGCCGTACGCCCGCTTGATGGCACGGGCGATGATGTCGCTGACGACCTCCTTGGGGAGGCCCTTCTCGGCGGAGAGCTGTGCGAGTCCGGTCACGAGCTCGCGGTTCATGTCGCACGCTCCCCTTCGTTCATTTCGCGTCCGGCGATAAAAAAAGTGGGCTTCGACCCACTTTCGGACACCGGAAAACGCGCGGACTGCGCCGCGTGTCACGAACTATAACACCTCAGCCTCGGGTGCCCTAGGCCCGGCCCGCCTTGAGGAGGGCCGCGCGGACACGCTCCTCGGTCGGCGCCTTCCCCGCCGCCGGCACGCCCCGGAGCGCGGCGACCGCCTCGGACGGGGTGTAGCCCAGCGCCTGGAGGGCGGCCGCCGCCTCGTCCTCGCTCGTCGCGGCTTCCGGCAGCGGCGCCCCGGCCGCGCCGACCTTCGCGCGCAGATCGACGATGAGGCGCTCGGCCGTCTTCTTCCCCACCCCGGGCGCGCGCGCTAGAGCCGCCGCGTCGCCCGAGGCGATCGCCGCCGCGAGCTGCGCCGGCGACGACACCCCTAGGAGCGCGAGCGCGGCGCGCGGCCCCACCCCGCTCACCGAGATGAGCATCTCGAAGAGCGCGAGCTCCTCCCTCGAGGCGAACCCGAAGAGGGACTGGCCGTCCTCCCGGACGACGTGGTGGGTGTGCAGGAGGACGTCGTCGCCGTCCGGCTGACGCGGCACGAAGACCTTGTAGCCGAGGCCACCGACCTCGACGACGACGTGGTCGGCGCCGCGCGCGATGACGCGCCCTCGGACGGAGCCGATCACGCCGTCGGCGCCGCCTTCGCGACCGCGGCCGCGAAGCGCGAGCGCTGCGCGTGGGTGAGCGCGATCGCGACGGCGTCCGCGACGTTGTCCTCCGAGATCGGCCGCGGCAGCGCGAGGACGATCGCGAGCATCTTCATGACCTGCTTCTTGTCGGCGGAGCCGGTCCCCGCGACGGAGATCTTCACCTCCTGCGGCGTGTACTCCGCGACCTCGAGGCCGCGGCGCGCGGCGCACAGGAGCGCGATCCCCCGCGCCTCGGCGACCGCCATCGCGGTCCGCACGTTGCGGTTGAAGTAGAGGCGCTCGAGCGCCAGCGCCGCGGCGTCGTGCGCGACGATGAGCGCGTCGATCGCGTCGGCGATCGCCGCGAGCCTCTCGGCGGGCGAGCCCGCCTGCGGCGTGGGGATGATCCCGCGGTCGAGGACGCTGGGCGGCTCGGTGCGCCGATCGAGGAGGGCGTATCCCATTCCGGTGGTCCCCGGGTCGATCCCGAGGATGACGCCTCCCGGCGTCATACGGTGGCGAGCACCTCTTCGGGTATGTCGAAGTTGGCGTGGACCGCCTGCACGTCGTCGAGCTCCTCGAGCGCCTCGACGAGGCGGATGACCTTCTGCGCGGTGTCGCCGTCGACCCTGACCGTGGACGTCGGGCGCATGGAGAGCTCGGTCGACGCCGCATGCACGCCCGCGGCTTCCAGGCCCCGCTTCACCTTCTCGAAGTCCTTCGGCGCGGTGTAGACGGTCACCAGGCCCTTGTCGGTCTCGACGTCCTCGGCGCCGGCGTCGATCGCGGCGAGCTCGACCTCGTCCGCCTTGCCGCCGGTCGCGTCGATCTCGATGACGCCCTTCTGCTCGAACAGCCACTGGACCGACCCGGCCTCGCCGAGCTTGCCGCCGTGCCGCGTGAACGCCGCGCGGATCTCCGGCACGGTCCGGTTCCGGTTGTCCGTCGCGGCCTCGACCATGACGGACACGCCGCCGGGAGCGTAGCCCTCGTAGACGACGCTCTCGAGCTGCACGCCCTCGCCGCCCCCCGTCGCGCGGTCGATCGCGCGCTGGATGCTGTCCTTGGGCATGTTCACGGCCCGTGCGCGGTCCATCGCGAGCCGGAGCCGGAAGTTCGCCTCGGGGTCGCCGCCCCCCTGCTTGGCCGCGATCATGATCTCGCGCGTCATCTTGGTGAAGAGGTTGCCGCGCTTGACGTCCGCGGCGCCCTTCTGGCGCTTGATCTGCGACCACTTAGAGTGCCCCGACACGTTGCGGAATACTAGAGCAGACACCTCGCTCTGAGGTCGTCCGAAGGGGAGTTGCTGATGGCCCTACAGGATCCCACGAAGATCCGCAACGTCGGCGTCGTCGGCCATGGCGGGTCGGGCAAGACGACGCTGGTCGAGACCCTCCTCCATGTGAACGGAGCGACGGCCCGCCTCGGCAAGGTCGATGACGCCACGAGCATCCTCGACACGGACCCCGAAGAGCAGAAGCGCAAGACGACGATCAACTGCCACATCGCGACGCTCGCGCAGGACGGCGTCAAGATCAACCTCGTCGACACCCCCGGGTTCGCCGACTTCGCCGGCGATCAAAGCGCCGCGCTCCGCGTCATCGAGAGCGCGCTCATCGTCGTCGACGCCTCGTCCGGGATGCAGGTCGGCACGCAGCTGGTGTGGCAGGACCTCGAGCGGCAGAAGAAGGCGCGCGTCGCCGTCGTCGGGCGGCTCGACCGCGAGAACGCCGACTTCGACGCCGTCCTGCGCCAGCTCCGCGAGGCCTACGGCATCCGCGTCGTCCCTCTCCACGTCCCCGTCGGGACGCACCAGGACGTCGAGGCCACCATCGACCTCCTCCACGACCAGCTCCTCAAGGGTCCGAAGGATCCCGTCGCCGAGGTCCCGGCGAGCGAGGAGGAGCGCGTCAAGGATTACCGCCAGCAGCTCGTCGAGGCGATCGTCGAGACGAACGAGGACCTCCTCGCGCGGTACCTCGACGGCAAGGAGATCCCCTACGAGGAGCTCCGCGGCGCCCTCCACGCCGCCGTCCGCGAGGGCGGGATCGTCCCGGTGATCGCGACGAGCGCCAGCAAGAAGATCGGGTTCGGCGGCCTCCTCGAGACGATCGTCGACATGCTCCCCTCGCCCGTCGAGGCGGGCCCCGCCGTGGGCACGACCCCCGCGGGCGACGAGATCGCGCGGAAGCCGTCGACCGGCGAGAAGCTGTCGGCCCTCGTCTTCAAGACGATCGCCGACCCGTTCGTCGGCAAGCTGTCGTACGTCCGCGTGTACTCGGGCGTCCTCCACGGCAACTCGCAGCTCTACGACGCGACGGCGGGCGAGGCCGAGCGCGTCGGACAGGTCTTCTTCCTCCGCGGGAAAGAGCAGGAGGCGACCGACGCCGTCGGCGCCGGCGACATCTGCGCGATCCCCAAGCTCGCGGCCTCGACCACCGGCTCGACGCTGTCGGACAAGGACGCGCCCATCCGCTACGGCCCCATCGCGTTCCCCGCTCCCGCCTTCAGCGTCGCGATCGAGCCGACCAGCAAGCAGGACCTCGACAAGCTCTCGACCGCCCTTCACCGCCTGACGGAGGAGGACCCGACCCTGCGCGTGCACCGCGAGGACGCGACGCACGAGACCTTGCTGTCGGGCATCGGGGAGTCGAGCGTCGACGTGGCGGTGCACAAGCTGAAGGACAAGTTCGGCGTGAGCGTCGAGACGCGGACACCCAAGGTCCCGTACCGCGAGTCGATCCGCGCCAAGGCCCGCGCGCAGGGACGCTACAAGCGGCAGACGGGCGGGCACGGCCAGTTCGGCGACACCTGGGTCGAGATCGAGCCGCTGGTGCCGGGGTCCGGCGTCGAGTTCGCGACAAAGGTCGTCGGCGGCTCCGTACCGCGCAACTTCTGGCCCGCCGTCGAGAAGGGCATCCGCGAGGCGGCCGAGCGCGGCGTCATCGCCGGCTACCCGCTGTCCGACTTCCGCGCAACGCTCTACGACGGCTCGTTCCACAGCGTCGACTCGAGCGAGATGAGCTTCAAGATCGCGGGATCGCTCGCGCTCCAGAACTGCGTCAAGGAAGCGCAGCCGTTCCTCCTCGAGCCGATCATGGAGCTCGAGGTGCTCGTCCCCGAGGACCACATGGGCGACGTCCTCTCCGACCTCAACTCGCGGCGCGGACGGGTCCTCGGCATGGACAGCACGCCGGGCGGGCTGCGAAGCATCAAGGCGCAGGTCCCGATGGCCGAGACCTTCCGCTACGCGACCGACCTCCGCTCGATGACGGGCGGCCGCGGCACCTTCACCGCGAAGCTCCTCGGCTATGAGGAGTGCCCGTCGCACATCGCGCAGAAGGTGATCGCCGACCACGAGGCGCAGCAGGCGGAGGAGCCCGCGGCGGCGCGGTAGCGGCTTTGGAGTGCTAGGGCGTCCGAGAGACCTCTGCTCTGCGTCCGTCACGGCAGCTCTTCCGGATCGCCGCCTCCTTCACCGCCGCGTCCATCGGAGGCGCGCGACCACGAGGGCCGTGACCAGGCCGGCCGCAACAGGCAAGAGCAGATCGACCGCACTGAAGGGGCATCGGATGAGCATCGGGATGCAAGCCTGCGATGTCGGTAAGCATGGTGCCGGGCACCAGCGCGCCGAGCGGAGTATCGCAAGCACGACGATGGTGACTAGAAGGCCCACCAGCAATGCCTGCACCAATAGGATCGATCGCGATCTGCCGAGCTCGTGCATCAACCCAGTTCACCGGAGAGAGGAGGCGGCTCCACTAGTACGGCGCCCACGTGCCGCCACCGACAGCGCTGATGCAGTTGAATGCTGCGGAGATCTGCGTGTAGTTCGATCCGCCCGCGTTGAGCATTCCGCTGAGGATCCCCTGGGCCAGCGAGGTTCCGGACGTTTGCGGCTGATATGCGGGGCTACCGCTATCCCCCTCGGTCACGGTCAGCGGCGAGAACACCTGGTTGCACACGGTCGTGTTCTGGGCGGCATAGTCAACGCATTGGTCAGTCGCGGTGACGTTACCGCAGAACTCATTTCCCTCGTTGCTGAGGGAGAGGCACGTGACCTCGCCGACGGTCGTCACCCCTTCCTCATCTTGGATCACCCGGAGGTTGTGAGAGGTGCACAAGAACCCGCATGATGTCGTCGAGATATAGACGTAGTGGGAAACGTCGGTCTGCGTTTCGAGAGGGATGATCTCGGCATCGCCCGATCGGCCGAAGACGAATGTGGTGGTGGACCCAAGGGCATAGGTACCGAGCCCAAAGACGCCGCACCCTCTTGGACACCTCGCAGTACCTCTGGAAGCTGGGACTACCCCGTCTAATCTGCTACCTGACCCTACACACCTAGGACGATCTCTCGGTTAACAAGCTCCCCACGCTTCTGTAACAACGTGTGCGGACCGCGGAGGGCGTGACGACAGCGATATGAGCGCGCGCCAGGCGCGGCAGAAAGGCTGGGAGGAGCACCACCCACAAGGGCAGGCAGCGGAGTACATGGACAGCACGCCGGGCGGGCTCCGCAGCATCAAGGCGCAGGTCCCGATGGCCGAGACCTTCCGCTACGCGACCGACCTCCGCTCGATGACGGGCGGCCGCGGCACCTTCACCGCGAAGCTCCTCGGCTATGAGGAGTGCCCGTCGCACATCGCGCAGAAGGTGATCGCCGACCACGAGGCGCAGCAGGCGGAGGAGCCCGCGGCGGCGCGGTAGGCCCGGTCAGTTCTCCGGCGCGGCGCCGATCTCGGAGAGAAGGTCCGCCGCGGCGGGGTTGAGCTCGACCGCACGGGCGAACGCCGCGTCCGCCGCCGCCGCGTCGCCGCGCTGCCACGCGAGCAGGCCCCTCCCGAAGTGCGCCTCCCAGATGGCCTCGTCGGCCGCAAGGACGCGCGCGAAGCGCGCCTCCGCATCGGCGGCATGCTCCGGATCGCCCTCGACGGCGATCTTCCCCGCCTCCTCGAGGTCCTTCTCGACATCGGGATGGCGCAGGCCGAGGAGCAGCCGACGCGCCGTCGCCCGGGGGGCGGGTGGCGCGTCCGCGCGCACGATCCGTCGCAGGCGGGACGCGGCGACCGCGCTCGCGCCCGACGCGATGTGCAGCTGCGCCAGCGTGAGCGAGTCCTCCGGACGCAGCGCGTGCAGCGCGTCGGCGTGCTCCAGCGCGACGATCGCGCCGGGCACGTCACCGGCGAGGCGGCGCATCTCGCCGAGCATGAAGTGCGCGCGCCACGAGCGCGGCCGCGCCTCCGTGACCCGCTCGAGCACCGGCACGAGGAGCCGATGGTCCTCGCGCTCGACCGCCCCCGCGGCGATGACGAGCAAGCGCTCCTCGGCCGCGTCGGCGTCCGCATCCGCGCCGAGGGCGCGCGCATACGCCGTCGCGGCTTCGAGCACGGCGCGCTCCGCCCCCGCCGCGTCGCTCTTCTCCAGGAGCGTCGCGTCGACCTCGTGGTCCATGCCCTCGAGGATCGACGCATAGGCCTCTTCGTTCGCCGCCGCGGGCCGCTCGACGCCGGGAGGCGGATCGGCGCCGAGCGACGAGGCCAGCCACGCCGCCAGGGCGGGCTCGGCCCGGTGCAGCTCGCCGCGCGCGACATCACGGGCGAACGTCGACGCCGCTTCCCCGCTCGCGACGTCGACGAGCGACGCATCGAGGCTTCGCCTCCCGCCGACCTCGCGATACGTGCCGGTGAGGACGAACGATGCCTCGAGGGATCGCGCGTACTCCGCCGCGAGCGCCGGATCGGGCGTCGAGCCGAACACCAGGTACCCGGCATCGGAAGCCGCCTCGGGCATGGCGACGAGAAAGACCGGCCGGAGCTCGAGGCGGTCGTGGCCGGCGAAGCGGTCGACGACGCGGCGCGCGATCTGCCGCGCCCACTGTCCCGCCGTCCCCGCGCCCTCGCCGTCGACGACCGCCCCGAAAGGCACGACGGCGACGACGATCGTCATACGCTCCAGCGGACGCGCGCGTAGCTCCGGGGGCCGTAGCGCACGATGTGCTCCGCGGCCGTCGTCACGATCGTCGACTCGTCCGCGAGGACGTCGTCGACGCGCACCGCCTTCTGCTGCACGAGCCGGCGCGCGCTGCCCCGGCTGGGCTGGAGCTTCGCCCGCACGAGCAGGTCGACGATGGGAACGGCGTGCTCGCCGTCCTTTGACACGGTGACCACGGGGATCTCGGACACGTCCGGCATCTGGCGCTCGCGAAAGCGGCGCACGAACTCCGTGGCCGCCTCGTCCGCGGCCGCGGCGGAGTGCAGCTCGGTCACGATCCGCCGCGCCAGGACCTCCTTCGCCTCGCGCGGGTGCAGCTCCCCGCGCGCCAGTGCGTCGACGATCCGGCGCACCTCCGGCAGCGGCATCTCGGTCGCCCACTCGAAGTAGTGCGCCATGACCGCGTCGGGGATCGACATGACCTTCCCGAACGCCTCATCCGGCGGGTCGAGGAGCCACACCGCCGTCTGTGGCTTCGTCTTGCTCATGACGAGGCCGTCCGTGCCCTCGAGCATCTGCACCAGGAACACCTGCTGCGGCCGCTGCCCGACCTCCTCCTGGAGCTCACGACCGGCGAGGATGTTGAACTTCTGGTCGGTGCCCCCGAACTCCACCTCGGCCTCGATCGCGACGGAGTCGTAGGCCTGAAGGAGCGGGTACAGCAGGTCCTTGATCGGGATCGCCGTCCCCGCCGCCTGCCGCTTGCGGAACTCCTCGCGCGCGAGCATCTGCTGGACGGTGAAGCGTGACGCAAGCCGGAAGACGTCCTTGAGCCCGAAGGCGCCGTACCACTCGGCCTGGTAGACGACGCGCGTGTTCTCGCGTGGGACGATGCGGTGGAACTGCTCGAGATACGTCCGCGCGTTCTCCAGCACCTGCTCGTGCGAGATCATCGGCCGGCTCTCGGACTTGTCGGTCGGATCGCCGATCTGCGTCGTGTAGTCCCCGATGATGATGACGATCTCGTGGCCCCAGCGAGCGAGCGTGCGGAGCTTCCGCAGGCCGATCGCGTGCCCGATGTGCAGGTTCGGCCGCGTCGGATCGAAGCCCTGCTTGATCCGCAGCGGCCGATCCGCCCTCCGCAGGGCGGCCGCGAGCTCGTCGCGCGTGATGATCTCGGCGACCCCGCGCGTGAGGAACTCGTGGAGCTCTTCGTCGTTAGGGCGTGTGAGCATGACCTCTCTCTGCTCGGCCGCGGCGGCGTGAGCGGCCTCTAGACTAATGACCATCGGCTCCTCTCACCGCGATCACGCGCTCCGGCGCGGCCCGTACCGGCCGCGTCGCCGGAGGAGCGGAGACCCCGTGCGGCGGGGCCTCACGTTCGTGCCGCCCGTGCTGATCGCCGTCCTCCTCGCGATCGCCGCCGTGCCCCTCGTGGGCGGCGCGATCGCCTTCGCCTCCATCACGGCCGACCTCCCCGCCCCCCAGGACCTGGCGAAGGACCCGCTGGCGCTGGCGACGCACGTCTACGACCGCACCGGGAAGGATCTCCTCTACACGTTCGCGGAGCAGCAGCGCGAGCCGGTCACCATCGACGAGGTCCCCCAGACCATGATCGACGCGACCGTGGCGGCGGAGAACAAGACCTTCTGGACCGACCCCGGCGTCGACATCGGCGGGATCGTCCGCGCCGCGTTCGCCGACCTCACCGGCCGAACGAGCGGCCAGGGCGGCGCCTCCACCATCACGCAGCAGCTGGTGAAGCAGCGGATCGTCGGCGACGAGTACAGCCTGACGCGGAAGATCCGCGAGGCCATCCTCGCCATCGAGGTGACGCGCACGTACTCCAAGCGGCAGATCCTGCAGCTCTACTTCAACCAGATCTACTACGGCGACCAGGCCTACGGGATACGCGCCGCGGCGCAGACCTACTTCGGCGTGACCGATCTCCACAAGCTCACCGTCGCGCAGTGCGCGCTCCTCGCCGGGCTGCCGCAGGCCCCCTCCGGCCTCGACCCCTCGAAGCCGGAGAACGTCGCGCGGGCGAAGGAGCGGCGCGCGTACGTCCTCTCGCAGATGGAGGACATGGGCAGCATCACGGCGCAGCAGGAGGCGCTCGCCGAAGCGGAGCCGATCAAGGTGAACGGGCCGCAGATCGCCACGATCACCGCGCCGCACTTCGTCTTCCAGGTCCGGGATCAGCTCACGAGGATCCTCGGCGGGGACGAGGGTGCCGTCATGCGCGGCGGCTACAAGGTCATCACCACGTTGGACATGAACAAGCAGAAGGCGGCCGAGGATCAGGTGAAGACCTGGGTCGGGAAGCTGAAGGACCACAACGTGTGGAACGCCGCTCTCGTCTCGATCGACCCCAAGACCGGTGAGGTCCTCTCCTACGTCGGCTCGGTCGACTACTACGACCGCACCGACCCCCGCGTCCAGGGACAGTACGATGCGGCCGGCATCGGCCTCCGCCAACCCGGATCGGCGTTCAAGGTCTTCAACTACCTCACGGCGCTCGAGAAGGGCGCGACCGAGGCGACCGTCGTCGTGGACGCCAAGACCGACTTCACCGGAAAGGCTCCCGCGACGGGCCCGCTGAACCCGGCGACGTGCGGCTGGTGCCCGGACAACGCCGACGGCCGGTTCGACGGGCCCATCACGATGCGGCAGGCCATCCTCGAGTCACGCAACGTGCCCGCGGTCAAGTTCCTCCAGGAGTACTCGGGGATCGCCGACACGATCAAGACGGCGCAGGCGATGGGGATCACGACGCCCATGGACCCGAGCACGGTCGGCCTCTCGCTGACGCTCGGCACGCAGGTCGTGAAGCTCGTCGACATGACGAGCGCGTTCGGCGTCATCGACAACGGCGGCGTGCGCGTCGACCCCACGTACATCCTGAAGGTCGAGGACCCCACCGGGAAGGTCGTCTGGGAGCACAAGGACTACGCGCAGAAGCGCGTCCTCGACCCGGGGGTCGCCTTCGTCATGAACGACATCCTCCGCGACTACACCAACCCGAACACGGACTTCGAGTTCGGGAGCTGGACGAACATCGGGCGGCCGGCGGCGCTCAAGACGGGCACCACGGACGACCTGAAGGACGTGTATTCGGTGGGCTACACACCCCAGGTCGTGACCGGAGTGTGGATGGGCAACAGCAACAACGAGCCGATGAGCGGACGCGACTTCCTCGCCGCGATGGGCCCCGGCCAGCTGTGGCGCGACTACATGAAGCAGATCCTCACCGGCGTGCCCGTGGAGAACTGGACGCCGCCCAGCGACGTCGTGAGGGAGAGCGTCGTCGTCGCGCCCGGCGCCTACGGCGGCTACGGGTCGGGCATGCTCCCCTCGAAGCTGTCCCCGTTCGCGACGCCGGAGTGGTTCGTGAAGGGGACGGAGCCGCGGACGGTCGACGATTGGTACGTGCCGGGCTGCCCCAAGCCCGACGGGACGACGACTGTCGGGATGCGCATCCAGGAGGTCGGCCCCGCTCTCTGGAAGCCGTACACCGATCGCTGGATCGCCGAGGCGCAGAAGGGCCTGCACTCGTACGGCCGCTTCGCCTGGAACCTCGTCGGCGAAGGCGCGTGCCCGAGCCCGTCGCCGACGCCGACGCCGACGCCCTCCGGCAGTGCTCACCCGAGCGGGTCCCCGGGAGCGTCGCCTTCGGGTCCTGGATCGAGCTCGACGCCGATCCCGACGATCCAGATCTCACTGCCGCCGGGCGTGACGTGGCCGCCCGGCCTCACGCCTACGCCGCGACCGACCCCGAAGCCCTAGAGGTCGCCGTCCCCGAGAGCTGTCATGCGGATGCCGCGCCCGTCGAGGTCGCGCGCGATCGCCTCCTCGGCGCCCGGCATGACGCCCGCGTCGTGTAGCTGCCTCAGCAGGACGGGATGGGCTCCGCCGGGTCGCACCGCGCGCCATTCGACCGCCTCGCCGCCGATCCCGACGCGCGGAACGCCGATGACGAGCGCGCGGTACATGTGGACGCGCATGCCTCTCGACGCAGCGGCGGCGTCGACGTCGTAGCGCCCGACGAGGCGGAGGTCGCGCGCCTCGAGACACGTCTCTTCGTGGAGCTCGCGGCGCGCGGCGTCCTCGAAGGACTCGCCGTCCTCGAGTCCGCCGCCCGGCAGGAGCCACTCGCCGGCGAATGGTCCCCCGCCCTGCCGCACCAGCAGGACGCGCCCGGCCGCGTCGAGGGTGAGCACGATGGCGCTCCGGCGGCGATCGCTCCGCTCGGCGGTCACAGCGTCACGATGGTCGCGCCGTCGCCGCCCTCGTTCCGCCCGGCCGTCGCGACCTCGCGCGCGAGCGGATGCTGCGCGAGCGCCGTGCGGATCGCCGCGCGAAGCGCTCCCGTGCCTTTCCCGTGCACGATGCGCACGCGCTCGTAGCCGGCGACCGCGGCGTCGTTCAGGTACCGGTCGACGGCCGCGATCGCCTCCTCCGCGCGCGCGCCGCGGATGTCGAGCTGCAACGGCACCTGCGCGGCCGTCCCCTGCACGGTGGCGCGCGAGGAGCGGACCGGCGCGGCGTCCGGCACGGGAGCCTCGCGGAGCTCGCTCGCCGGCACGCGCAGCCGCAGCGCGCCGGCGGCGACCTCGGCGACCCCCTTTGCGTCCAGCGACAGGAGCGTCCCCGGCTCGCTCATGCCCCGGATGACCACGGGGGACCCGACGGCGATCGGCACCGTCGCGGACGGCGGCGGCGCGGGCGCGACGGCGTCGCGCGCCGCCTCGGCCTCCGCGAGCGCCGCGCGCGCATCCTCGACGAGGTCGCGCCGCGACGCGCGGTCGCGCGCCTCCTCGGCTTGGCGGATCGCGCGCCGCGCCTGGAGGAGGAGGTCCTCCGCTTCGGTGCGTGCCCGGCGGAGGCGCTCGTGCGCCTCGCCGCGGATGCGATCGGCCTCCCTTCGCGCCCCCTCGAGCGCGCGCTCGGCCTCGCGGGCCGACAGCGTCGCGCCCTCGAGCCGCTCGGCGAGGTCGGTCCGCGCGCGCTCCGCCTCACGCAGCGTGCGCTCGAGCGAGCGGTGCAGCTCCGAGAGGTGCGCTTCCGCGCGCTCGAGGACCGACGGCGCTAGGCCGAGGCGCGAGGCGATCGCGAACGCGTTCGACGCTCCCGGGAGCCCGAGGTGGACCCGGTACGTCGGGCGCAGGGTGACCGGATCGAACTCGACGCTCGCGTTCATCACGCCGCGCGTGTTGAGCGCGAACGCCTTGAGCTCCGGGTAGTGCGTCGTCGCGGCGACGAGCGTGCCCCGCTCGAGAAGCGTCTCGAGGACGGCCATCGCGAGCGCGGCGCCTTCGTCCGGGTCGGTCCCCGCGCCGATCTCGTCGAGCAGCGCGAGGTCTCCCCCGCCCGCCTCGGCGAGGGTGGCGACGACGTTCCGCAGGTGCGACGAGAACGTCGAGAGCGACTGCTGGATCGACTGCTCGTCGCCGATGTCCGCGAACACGCTGCGGACGACCGGGAGGGTCGTGCCCGGCGCGGCCGGCACGGGCAGCCCGCATGCCGCCATGAGCGCGAGCAGCCCGATCGTCCGCAGGGTCACCGTCTTACCGCCCGTATTCGGCCCGGTCACCACCAGGGCGCGCGTCTCGCCGCCCAACCGCACGTCGATCGGCACGACCGCGTCGCCGAGCTGTCGGACGAGCAGAGGGTGACGCGCGTGGATCAGATCGATGACGCCCTCCGCCGAAAGGACCGGACGCACGCACTCGAAGCTCTCCGCGAAGTGCGCCCGCGCGAGGACGAGGTCGAGCGCGGCGAGCGCCGCGAGCACGGCCTCGAGCTCGGTGGCGGCCGCTTCCACCTGTCGCGAGAGCCGCGCCAGGACGCGCTCGACCTCGGCCTTCTCAGCGAGCTCCGCCTCGCGGAGCGTGTTGTTCGCGTCGAGGATGTCGAGGGGCTCGACGAACACCGTCGCCCCGCTCGCGGAGCGGTCGTGCACGATCCCCTTCACGGCGCTCGCGTACTCGGCCTTGACGGGCACGACGTATCGCCCGCCGCGCTGCGTGACGATCGGCTCCTGCAGCATCTTCGCGAGCGACGGCGAACGGAGGAGGCCGTCGACGCGCTGCTGGAGTCGCGCCAGCGCCGAGCGGAGCTCGGCGCGGGCGCTCGCGAGGGCGACGCTCGCGCGGTCGAGGACCTCCCCTTCGGGCGAGATGGCATGCTCGATCGCCTGCGCGGCCTCGGCCGGCGGCCGCGCGAAGCGAGCCCGCGCGGCGAGCGGAGGATACGTCCCGACCTGCCCGAACAGGGCCTCGGCGGCGCGGACGGTCGCGGCGACCCCGTAGAGCTGCTCGGGATCGAGCACGCCGCCGAGGCGCGAGCGCCGCAGCGGCTCGCGGATGTCGCGCGCCCCGCGCAGCCCCGCCGACGGGACAGCGCGCATGAGGTCGCGCGCGGCGGCCGTCTCGTCCTGGAGGCGCTCGGCGTCGCCCAGGTCGGTGACCGGCTCCATGGCTTCGGCGAGCTCGCGCCCGGGCTGGAACGAGGTGCTCTCGGCGACGATCTCGCGCACCGCCGTCAGCTCGAGGACGCGCAGGGTGCGCTCGCTGGTCATGTCACCGGATGTTAGAGATCGGCGGGCTACACCCCTACGGCTGACAGCGGCCGGCGCAAGGGGCCGTCCGACCCGGATCGCTCCGGAGCGGCGGCGCGGCGAGCGCCTACGACCGGGGAGACCGCGAGACGCCGCGCGAGCCGCGCACGTAGAAGCGCCACAGGCGGGACGAGGTGCGGCTCGGCGCGATCCCTATACGCGGCGAGCGGCCGACGGCAGACGCGGGTATGGGCGGGGCATCCCGCAGCGTCAGCGACGACGACACGAGGTCGAGGCCGCTGTCTGCCGTCGTCAGGCCGAAGCCGCGCCCGACGAGCCCCGGTCCCGCGAGCCCGCGCGGGTCGTCGGCGAAGCCCGCGAGCGGCTCCGCGCCGCGCAGCAGCACGGCACCGGCCGGACGCCCCGGAGGCTTGGCGACGACGTTCATGCAGTAGTGCACGCCGTAGCTGAGGTAGACGTACGCGTGGCCCGGCTCGCCGAACATCGGAGCGTTCCGCGGCGTCGCTCCGCGGAAGGCATGCGACGCCGGATCGTCGAGCCCAAGGTAGGCCTCCACCTCGACGATCCGCGCGGCGCGGAGAGAGCCTCGCCGATCGCGGACAAGGACCTTGCCGAGGAGGTCGCGCGCCACCGCGAGCGTCTCCCGGGCGTAGAAGGACCGTGGGAGAACGCGCTCCATGCCGCGCGGCCGGAAGGGCGCGGCTAGCGCTGGCGGTGCCGCGGGTCGAGCGCGTCCCGGAGTCCGTCGCCCACGTAGTTGATCGAGAGCACGATCAGGAAGATAGCGAGGCCCGGGAAGATCGACGTGTAGGGCGCGATGTCGAGGTAGTTCTGCGCGTCGTAGAGGAGACGCCCCCACGTCGGCACGTCCGAGGGGAATCCGAGGCCGAGGAACGAGAGGGTCGATTCGGTGATGATCGCGCCGCCCACGCCGATCGTCGCCGCGACGAGGACCGGGCTCAGCGCGTTCGGGAGGAGGTGCTGGAAGATGATCCGCGCGTCGGTGGCGCCGATGCAGCGCGCGGCCTCCACGAACTCCTTCTGCTTGAGCGAGAGGAACGAGGCGCGGACGAGACGCGCCACGGGCATCCAGTTGAGCACGCCGATCACGGCGACGATCATGACGAAGATGCCCTCGACCTCGCCCAAGGTGCGCTGGAGGGTGTCCCGGAAGAGGTAGATGAGCACGAGCAGAACGGGCAGCGTCGGCAGCGACAGGAAGATGTCGGTGACGCGCATGAGCAGGTTGTCGAGCTTGCCGAAGTAGCCCGCGAACGCGCCGATCGCCGTGCCCAAGGTCATGGCGATGACGATGGACACGACGCCGACGGCGATCGAGATGCGCCCGCCGAAGAGGACCCGGGCCAGCATGTCCCGCCCCAGGTCGTCGGTGCCGAAGGGGTGCGCGAGCGTCGGCGGCTGGAGGGCGATCCCGTAGTCCAGCGCGTCCTTCGACTTCGTCCAGACGTACGGCCCCCCGAGGACGAGGATGACGATGACGATCGTGACCGCGAGGCCCGCGACGGCGAGCTTGTCGCGCGTGAACGTGTACCACGCGTCCCGCCAGAGGGAGCGCGCCGGCCGGAGGGCTTCCCCTCCCCCGACCGCGATCTCTGCTTGGATGGCGGCCATCAGCTGTACGTGATCCTCGGGTCGAGGACGGCGTACAGGACGTCGGCGATGAGGTTGAAGCCGACCACGAGCACCGCGAAGATCATGACGACGTCGGCGACGACGGGCGTATCGCCCGTGAGGATCGATTCGATCAAGAGCTGCCCGATCCCCGGCACGTGGAAGATCTGCTCGGTGACGATGGCTCCGCCGAAGACGGTGGGGATCCCGAGCGCGATGAGGGTCACGACGGGGATGAGGCTGTTGCGCAGCACGTGCCCCAGGATCACCGCGCGCTCCCACAGGCCTTTAGCGCGTGCGGTGCGCACGTAGTCCAGCGGCAGGTGCTCGAGCATCTCGGAGCGGACGAAGCGAGTGAGGATCGCCGCGTCGAACAGCCCCAGCACGGCGATGGGCATGATCGACTGCTGGACCTGCTCCCAGAACGTTTGCAGGCTCGTGACGTGCAGATTGCTGTTGTAGAGGAAGCTGAACCAGCCGAGCTTGATCGAGAAGATGATGATGAAGAGGACCCCGGTGAAGAAGGTCGGCATCGAGAAGCCGAAGTAGGCCAGCGTCGAGATCACGTGGTCGGTGATGCCGTTCCGCCGGACGCTCGAGAGCAGGCCCGCGGGGATCGCGATGACCACGCTGACGATGTACGCGATGCCCACGACCCACAGCGTGTTGGGCAGACGCTCTCGGATGAGCTCGGCGACCGGCACGTGCGACATGAACGACCACCCGAGGTCGCCGTGGACGAACGCGGTGACCCACTTGACGTAGCGGATGGGCCACGGCTGGTCGAGTCCGAGGCTGTGGCGGATCTGCTCCCGGACCGAGGGCGGGATGCGGGGGTCGGCGCCGAACTGCGATAGCGGATCGATCGGGGACAGCGCGAGGATCGCGTACATGATGAAGCTGATGGCGATCAGCGTCGGGATAGCGACGATCAAGCGCCTGATGATGTAGCGACCCACCAGCTACCCCGCACTTCGCGGGGAGCCGCGGCGCGGCGGCCCCTGCCGCCGCGCCGCTTCCCCCGCTGTTCTCGCCTTTACGTTACTTGTACCAGTCCGCGATGTTCCACATCTCGGAGGCCCAGCCGTTCGGCTGCAGCCCCTTCAGGTCCTTCGAGGCGGCCGAGCTGACGTTGGTGCGGTCGACGAGCGTGATGTCGACGACATGCTCGGCGACCCACTGGTTCATCTGCTGGAAGATCACGTCGCGCTTCTCGGGGTCCGTCTCTTTCTTGCTGCTCGCCCAGAGAGCGTCGAACTGCTTGTTGCAGTAGCGCTCGTAGCCGCCGTTGTTCCAGTTGTTCGCCTTGGCGGCCATCTGGTCACACGTGTAGTTCTGGAAGAGCGCCGTCGGGTCGGGGTCGCCGCTGTTGGTGAACATCTCGACGTCCGCGTAGAACTTGTTCGCGCCGTCGGGCGCGGTGTTCGTGAAGAACGTGCTGGCCGAGCTGTTCCGCAGCGTGACGCCGAAGCCGGCCTGCTCCCAGCCCTGCTTGAGGATGGCCTGCTCCTTCTGGCGCAGGTCGTTCGTGGTGGTCTGGAAGATGATGTTGAGCTTGACGCCGTTCTTGGCGCGGACGCCGTCCGGGCCGGGGATCCAGCCGTCGTCCTGCAGCTCCTTCTTGGCCGCGTTGATGTCGAACTTGCACACGTCAGAGTTCTTGAGCGCGGGCGACACCACCGGCGGAGGTCCGGAGACGACGTCGCACGTCGGCCGGCCGGTGATCCCGCCGTAGAGCTGGGTCGCGATCGAGTCGCGGTCGCTGGCCATCGCCAGCGCGCGGCGGACGTGGGGATCGCTGAGGAACGGATGCTTGACGCCTGCTGGCCATGAGCTCGAATCGCCTTGGCCCGGCTCCGACCGCTTGTCGCCGAGCGAAGCGTCGGGGTTCGCGCGGTTCAGCAGGAGACGCTCCGTCGAGTTGCCGTACGCGGTGACCATGCGGCACTTGGCGCTCGATGCGTCCATCATCGGCTTCAGGACCGACGCCGCGACCTGCAGGTTCCACGCGTAGTCGACCTGACCGGTCTCGAAGCACGCGCGCGCCGCCGAGGTCGCGTCGCCGCCGCCCTTGAAGGTGACGGTCTTGAAGAACGGCTTGTTCGGGTCGCGGAAGTTCGGGTTCAGCGCGTAGTCGACGACGTCACCGGGCTTGAAGTCCTTGACCATGTAGGGCCCGGTGCCGATCGGCTTCAGGTTCGCGGGGCAGTTCTTGAGCGCGGCGCCGGTGCAGCTCTTGAACTGCGCCTCTTGCACGATGTCGGTGTTCTCGCCGACGCCCCACTGGTAGAAGTTCGCGTTCGGCGTCTTGTACTTCACCACGACCGTGTTCGCGTCCGGGGCCGTGACGCTGTCCACGTTGTCGCAGTAGCCGAAGGTCGAGGTGCCCGCCGTCTTGTCGCACATCAGCTTGTAGGTGAAGACGACGTCACTCGAAGAGAACGCGGATCCGTCGGACCACTTGAGGCCCGGCTTGAGCTTCCAGGTCACGCTCGTGAGGTCCGTGGACACGCCGCCGTTGGCGACGGTCGGGATCTCGGCCGCGAGCTCCGGAACGGGCTTCGCGCTCGGGTCCCAGTCCGCGAGCGGCTCGAGCACGAGCCGGCTGGCGTCGAAGTCCTTCGTGCCCGTCGCGAGGTGCGGGTCGAGGATCGTCGGCGCTTCCCAGTACAGGATGTTGAGGTTGCCGCCCGCGCCGCGCGCCTGCTTCGGCGCGGAGCTCGCCGACGCCGCGGCGGACTGCGCCGCCGAGGGTGCCGACGAAGCCGCCGGTGCGTTCGAGCCGCACGCGGCGAGAAGGATCCCGAAGGTGCCAACGAGAGCGCTTGCGCGTTGCCAGCTGGGTATCTCCATGCCTCCTCCTAAATCCGCTCGCTCTCCCGACCACGTGTGCATCGCATCGACCCCATCCCGACGGCCGGAAGTGTCGGCAAGGTATACCGCGCTCACCACTTCCGCAACACGGAAGATCGCGGAAGGCACGGTGAACCTCGGTCGCGGAGCGGCGGTAGTCGTCAGTGCAGCGGGCGCTTTGCGTACCGCGATAAGCGCGCCGATGCGTGCGTGTGCGCGTGCGTCAGGGGCGGGGAGGCGCAGCCGAGCGGGCCCTTACGAGGCCCGGACGGTCGCCCCGAAGCGATGGAGCAGGCGCGCTTCGATCTTCCCGACCGAGCGCTCCACGTCCGCATCCGAGAGCGTCCCGCTCCGAGAGCGGAACGTGAGACGGACAGCGAAGCTCTTCTTTCCGGCGGGGATCTGCGCCCCGCGGTAGAGGTCGCGGAGCGCGACGTCCTCGAGTCCGCCCTTGACCCCGACGGCACGTATGTCGGTCTCGATCTCGAGCCACGCCGCCGCCTCGTCCACGACGAAGGCCAGGTCGCGCCACGCCGACGGATAGCGCGGGGGCGCCGTGGCGGCGTTCGGCCGGCCGGACGCCAGCAGCAGCGCGAGGTCGACCTCCGCGACGAACGTCGCCTCCGGCAGCTCCCACATCTCGGCGACGCGCGGATGGAGCTGCCCGGCGACGACGGCGTCGCGTCCGTCGTCGACGATGCGCCACGACCGTCCCGGATGCAGCCCGGGAGCGCCCCGCTCCATCGTGCCGCGCCCCGACCGCGTCGCCCGATGCAGCGCGTCGACGATCCCTTCCAGGTCGAGAACGTCGAAGACGCGCTCCGGCGTGAGCCAGGTCTCGCCTTCGCGCACCGGCTCGGCGAGCCCCGCCAGCGCGATCCCGATGGTCCAGCGCTCCTCTGGCAGGTCGCCGGGCCGCGGCAGGTAGATGGGATCGATCTCGAAGATCGCGAGGCCGCGACGGGTCTTCATGTTGCGGCTCGCGGTGTCGAGGAGGCTGGCGCGCAGGGTCGGGCGCAGGATCGCCTGCTGCGCGCTCGTCGGGTTCGTCACGCGGAGCGGCTCCGGCGCGAGAGGCGACCCGTCGGGCGTGAGGCGTGAGAGCCACTCCTCGTCGACGAGCGCGTACGAGATCGTCTCCTGGAGACCGGACCCGACCAGAGCGTCGCGCACGCGCTCGCGCATGACCTCGAGGGGGTGACGCTCGTGGAGCGGGAGGACGCCGGTCGGCTGCCGCGTCGGGATGCGGTCATAGCCGACGATCCGGGCGACCTCCTCGACGATGTCCTCAGGGATGGCGATGTCGGTCCGGATCGAGGGGGGCGTGACGACGAGCTGGTCGCCCAGCTCGGCGTAGGCGAAGCCGAGGCGGCGGAGGGCGTCGCCCGCCTCGTCGCGCCCGATGTCCGCGCCGAGGACGCGCCCGATGTCGCTGAAGCGCAGCTTCACGTTCGGCACCTGCCGCGGCCGGGGGTAGACGTCGACGGCGCCGACGAGCGTCGCGCCCGCGACCTCACGCAGGAGGTGAACGGCGCGCGCGAGACCGACCGGCGGAAGCTCCGGACTGAGGTCGAGGCTGAATCGCCGCGCCGCGGCGCTCCCGCTCGACCCCGACAGACCGTGCGCCTCCGCCGTCCTCCGCGTCCGCCGCGGCTCGAACGACGCCGCCTCGAGCGCGATCGTCGTCGTCGTCTCGCGGATCTCCGAGTCCTCGCCGCCCATGATCCCGGCGAGGCCGAGGACGCTCTCCTCGTCGGCGATGACGAGGTCCGACGGGCGGAGGATCCGCTCCACGCCGTCGAGGGTGCGCAGCGTCTCGCCCGGACGCGCGAGCCGCGCCGCCAGCAGGTGGCCGCTCAGACGCTCGGCGTCGTAGGCGTGCAGGGGCTGGCCGACCTCGAGCATCACGTAATTCGTGACGTCCACGACGTTGCTGATGGGGCGCATGCCGGCGGCCGCCAGGCGCTGCTGCATCCACTGCGGCGACGGCCCCATGCGCACCCCGGTGAGGTACGCCGCGGTGAACCGCGGGCACGCCTCGTCGTCCTCCGTCCGCACGGTCAGGAGCGAGGGGTCGAGGTGGTGCGCGAGCGGCTCCAGGGGCGGCGCGCGGAAGTCCGTCGCCAGGATCGCCGCGGCCTCCCGCGCGATGCCCGTCAGGGAGAGCGCGTCCGGACGGTTCGGGGCGATCTCCAGCTGGATGACCGTCTCGCCGAGGACGTCGCGCAGCGGTGCGCCGACCGGGGCGGCGGGGTCGAGCAGCATGATCCCCTCGTGGTCGGGCCCGATCCCGAGCTCGAGCTCCGAGAGGACCATCCCGGCGCTCACGATCCCCCGCATCTTCCGAGGCTCGAGCGCCTTCACGCGGCCGGCGTGCGGGTCGAACAGCATGGCACCGGCTTCGGCGTAGGGGACGATCGCCCCGGTGGCCAGGTTCGGCGCTCCGGTCACGACGGTGGTGACCCGCCCCTCGCCGTACGAGACGGTCGCGAGGAGCAGCTTGTCGGCGTCGGGATGCTTCCGCAGCTCCTCGACGCGGCCCACCCACACGTTCTCCCAGCTCCACGTCCGCTCGACGTGGTCGACCTCCATCCCGGCCATGTGCAGCCTCTCGGCGAGCTCCGACGGCGGGACCCGGACGTCGACGTACTCGCGCAGCCACGACACCGGCACACGAAGGGACGGCATTACAGGCTCTCCAGGTACCGCAGGTCGTTCTGGTGGAAAAGGCGGATGTCGGGGGTGCCCGTCAGCAGCATGGCGAGCCGCTCGACGCCTCCGCCGAACGCGAAGCCCTGCACCTTCGCCGGGTCGTAGCCCACACGGCGCAGCGCCTCCGGGTGGACCATCCCGCAGCCCGCGGCCTCGATCCAGCCCGAGCCGCCGCACGTCGCGCAGCGGCCGGCGTCGGTCGTCCCCGATCCTTCGCAGACGAAGCAGTCGAACGCGATCTCGGCCGAGGGCTCGGTGAACGGGAAGTAGTCGGGACGGAAGCGCACTCTGCGCTCCCCGCCGAAGAGCTGCCGCGCGAAGGAGTACAGGACGCCCTTGAGGTCGGCCATCGACAGCTGCTCGTCGATCGCCAGCCCTTCGTACTGGAAGAACACGCTCTCGTGCGTCGCGTCCGTCGCCTCGAACCGGTAGCACCGGCCGGGCACGACGACGCGCACCGGGGGCCGTCGCTGCTCCATGACCCGGATCTGCATCGGCGAGGTGTGCGTCCGCAGCAGCATCGGCTGTTTCCGCCCCGCGTCGACGATCGTGCGCCCCGAGCCCGTCGCCGCCAGCGCGACCTCCATCGTTCCCTCGGCGTTGACCCACAGCGTGCTGAACTTGTCGCGCGCCGGATGACCCGGCGGGATGTTGAGGGCCTCGAAGTTGTAGTAATCCCACTCGACCTCGGGGCCCTCGATCGCCTCGAAGCCCATCCCGGCGAAGATGCGGGTTATCTCGCGGATGGTGCGCGAGATCGGGTGGTAGCGCCCGACACGGACGCGCCGCGGCGGCAGCGTGAGGTCGACGGCGCCCCCCGCGATGTCACGCGCGAGCGCCGCCTCGCGGAGGTCCGCCCCGCGCCGCTCGAGCGCGGCCTCGATCCTCTCGCGCGCCGCGTTCGCCGCGGCGCCGAAGGCGGGGCGCTGGTCCGCGGGCAGCGACGGCAGCGTCTTGAGCGCCTTCGTGATCTCGCCCTCGCGCCGACCGACGTAGCGGACGCGTAGCGCGTCGAGCGCGGCCTCGTCCGCCGCCGCCGCGATCTCCCGCTCGGCCGTGGCTGCCAGGTCCGCCAGGTCGCTCAGCGCGATCGTCACCTTCCGCTCCAAGAGAAAGGCCCGCCCTTCGTCACGAAGGGCGGGCCGTCATCGCCACGAAAGAGGCGCTCCCTACGAGCGCTCGGCCTGCCCGGTAAAGGACCCGTCCTTGATCATCTCGACGTAGCGCCGGAACACCTTCGGGTCGCGGACGGCCATGTCCGCGAGGACCTTGCGGTCGAGCTGGACGCCCGCGGCGCGCATCGCCGCCATCAGCCGGCTGTAGGAGACGCCCGCCTCGCGCGAGGCGGCGTTGATGCGGGCGATCCACAGGGCGCGGAACTGCCCCTTCCGCGCGCGGCGGTCGCGGAGCGCGTACGCGAGGGCGTGGAGCGCGGCCTCGCGGGCCGGGCGGACCAGCTTGCGCTTCGCCCCGCGCCGGCCTTCGCCCTGCTCGAGGAGCTTCTTGTGCTTCTTGTGTGCGGCGACGCCGCGCTTCACACGTGCCATCGGACGATCCTTCTCCTAGTGCCCGGGCAGGAGCTTCCGCACGAGCGCGAGGTCGCCCTTTGCCACGAGCGACTTGCCCTGGTGCCGGCGCTTCCGGGCGGGGTCCTTGTGCTGGTTGAGATGCCCCTTGTAGGCCTTCGCGCGCCGCAGCTTCCCGCGGCCGGTCACCTCGAACCGCTTCTTCGCCCCGCTGTGGCTCCTGATCTTCGGCATCTGCCTCCCTCGTCGCACCTGCCGCGCGCGCGGACACGCGCTCGTCGGCGGGTGAAGGAGCCAGTGTAGGGGATGCGGCCTACGCGGGCCGCTGCGTGCGCGCGGGAGCCGGACGCGGTGGGGCTGGGCGGATCGTCCCCGGCGTCGCCGGCGTGGGACGCGCCGCCGGAGCGGACGCGGGACGAGGCGCCGCTGCGACGGGGCGCGGGGCGGCGCTCGCCACGGCGGCGGGGGGGCGCGGGGCCGGAGCAGCGGGGCGCGCCGGGGCTGACGGTGCGGGCGCCGCGGGCGCCGCACCGCGCACCGGATTCATGACCATGATCATCTGGCGGCCCTCGAGGAGGGGCGGCCTCTCGACGACGGCGACCTCCTTCAGGCGATCGGCCATCTCGAGGAGCAGCACTCGCCCGCGCTCGGGATGCGCGAGCTCCCGTCCGCGGAACCGGACGACGAGCTTCATCTTGTCGCCGTGCTGAAGGAGCCGCGATGCGGTCTTGATCTTCGTGTCGAGGTCGTGCTCGTCGATCTTCGGAGCGATGCGGACCTCTTTCCACGTCACCTTCTGCTGCTTCTTCTTGGCCTCGCGCTCCTTCTGCTGGTTCTCGTAGCGCAGCTTGCCGTAGTCCCCGACCCGGCACACGGGGGGCACGGCGTTCGGCGCGACCTCGATGAGGTCGAGCCCCTCGCTCTGGGCGAGGGCCAGCGCGCGCGGCGTCGGGACGACGCCAAGCTGCTGACCGTCCGCTCCGAAGAGCCGGACGTTGGGGACGCGGATCTGGTCGTTGATCCGGAGCTCGGCTATGAAGACACGCTCTTCCGCAGGCGGATCAGACGAGCTCCTCGGAGCAGAGATGCATCGACCGCTCAGAGTCTAGCAGCGCACGCGGTGCGCACCTCTAGCGCCGCCTGAGCCGCTCCTCGAGGCGCGCTCGCACGTCCGGCCACTCGCGATCGACGATCGAGTAGTAGCAGGCATCGCGGACGGTGCCGTTCGGCTGGATCCGCTCGTTCCGAATGACCCCGTCGAGCGTCGCCCCGATACGCTGGATGGCGCGCCGCGACCGCTCGTTCCGCACGTCGGTCTTCAGCCAGACACGGATCGCGCCGAGGTCGAACGCGTTCCGCAGCTGGAGGTACTTAGCCTCGGTATTCGCGGCCGTCCGGCGTGCCGATGCCGTCAGCATCGTCCAGCCGATCTCGACGGACCGATCCGGCCGGTCGATCGCGCCGTATCGCGTCGTGCCGATGACGGCGCCGTCGCTCGCGCGCCGCGTGATCCACGGCATGTGCTCGCCGCGTATCTGGAGGTCCAGTGCCGAGCGGACGTAGCGCTCGATGTCGGCGACCGACGCCGGCGGTTCCGTGCCGAGCCACGTCCAGATGCCGGGCTCGCGGACCGCCTCGTAGAGCGCCGCCGCGTGCTCCATGCGCAGGGGCTCGAGGACGACGTGCTCGCCGCGGAGGACGATCGGGCGCGGATCGAACGCCGGGCGGACGCGGCCCGCGATGTACGCCATGCGCACGTCGTCCACGAAGATCCCGCGGTCGGTGAGGACCGCGTCGCGCTCGATGCCCTCGACCTCGAACCCGCACGCCTTGTACGAGGCGATGGCGCGGTCGTTGAAGGAGAGGACGCTCAGCGAGATGCGATGCGCGCCGAGGTCCTCGGTGAGGTGCCGGACGAGCGTGCCGAGCGCGTCGCGGCCCAGTCCGCGGGACCACAGCGCCGGCTCGCCGATCCCGATGCCGATCTCGGCGCTTCGCGGCTTGGGCCGCCAGTCGCGGTAGTTGGCGGATCCGACGGCCCGCCCCTCGTGCTCGATGACGAACAGCCGGCCGTCGGGCTCGACGAAACGCGCCATGAAGGCGACGGCCGCTTCCTGGTCCGGGAAGCGCCCGGGCGAGCGTCCCCACTGCATCCAGGCGAACTCCGGCACGGCGGCCCAGCGCACGAAGTCCGTCGCGTCGGCGTCACGCGCGGGGCGCAGCCTCACCCGCTCGCCGGCGAGGACGGGCTGCGGCAGCGTGCCCGCGCTCACCCGACGGCGTCCCCGACGCTCGGCTCCGCGGGCGAGAAGTCCGACGGCAGCTGCTGCGTGTCGCGCTCGCGCACGACGCGGTCGAGGAACGCGTCGAGCGCCACTCCGCGCTCCTCCTCGCCCTTCCCCGCCCCGCGCGGACGGACCGACACGGTCCCGCTCGCCGCCTCCCTGCCGCCGACGACGAGGATGTAGCTGGCGCGGCGGTGCTGCGCTTCGCGGATGCGCTCGCGCATGTCCGCGAGGGGCGGCTCGTCCAGATGGACCCGCAGCGCGCGCTCCTCGAGGCGCGCGGTCACCGAGCGCGCGTACTCCAGCGCGTCCTCGCGGATGGGCACTACGGCGACCTGCTCCCAGTTGAGCCACAGCGGGAAGCTCCCCGCGTAGTGCTCGATGAGGCCCCCGACGAAGCGCTCGAGGCTACCGAAGAGCACACGGTGGATCATGACGGCACGCTCCCGCTCGCCCTTCTCGTTGACGAAGGTGACGTCGAAGCGCTCCGGCAGGTTGAGGTCGATCTGGATCGTCGGTCCCTGCCACTCCCGGCCGATGGCGTCCCGCACCTTGATGTCGATCTTCGGCGCGTAGAAGACGCCGCCGCCCTCGTCGATCTTGTACGGGACCTCGCGCACACCGAGCGCCTCGCGCAGCGCGCCTTCGGCGCGGTCCCACATCTCGTCGGTACCGAGGCGCCGCTCCGGCCGCGTCGAGAGGTAGATGACCGGGTCGCTGTACCCGAAGAGCCGCATGAACTCCATGGCGAGGTCGAACACCTTGCCGATCTCGCCCTGCGCCTGGGCCCAGGTGCAGAAGATGTGGCTGTCGTCCTGGGTGAATCCCCGGACGCGCTGCATCCCGTGCAGCGTGCCGCCGCGCTCGTAGCGGTAGACGGTCCCGAGCTCGCCGATCCGCAGCGGCAGCTCGCGGTAGGAGCGGATGCGCGACTGGAACACCTTGATGTGCCCGGGGCAGTTCATCGGCTTGATCCAGAAGCGCTGCGTCCCCTCGTCGAGCAGGAGGGGGCCGTACATGTTCTCGCCGTACTTCTCGAGGTGTCCCGACCGCTCGTAGGTGCGCTCGTGGGCCATGTGCGGCGTGTACACGAGCGTGTACCCCCGCGCGCGGTGGACGCGCCGCCACCACGACTCCAGCTCCTCGCGGACGACCGAGAGACGCGGCAGCCACAGGACCAGCCCGCTCCCGAGCTCGTCGTCGATCCGGAACAGCTCGAGGTCGCGGCCGAGGACGCGGTGGTCGCGGCGCTCGATCTCCTTCAAGTGGTCGATGTAGGCGTCGAGCTCCTTCTGCGTCGGCCACACCGTCCCGTAGATCCGCGTGAGCTGAGGGCGGGTCTCGTCGCCGCGCCAGTAGGCGCCGGCGATGGACATGAGCTTGAACGCCGTGATGCGTCCCGTCCGCTCGACGTGGGGACCCTTGCAGAGGTCGACGAAGCCGCCGTGCCGGTAGATGCTGACGGTCCCGTCGTCGGCGCCTTCGGCGCGGTCGAAGCTCCGGATGAGGTCGACCTTGAAGTCCTGGCCGTTCTCCGCGAAGAGCCGGAGCGCCTCGTCGCGCGGCATCTCGCTGCGCTCGAACGGCACGTCCGCCGCCGCGACCTCGCGCATCCGCGCCTCGATCCGCCCGAGATCCTCGGGCACGATCGGGCGCGGGGTCTCCAGGTCGTAGTAGAAGCCGTCCTTGATCGCGGGCCCGATCCCGAGCTTCGTACCGGGGAACAGATCGAGAACGGCGCCCGCCATGAGGTGCGCCGTGGAGTGCCGGAGGGGCTGGAGCGGATCCTCCCCGCCGTGTCCGGCCCTGCGTCCGAGCTGCTTCGCCATGTCGCCCCCCTATGACAACAACGACCGCCCGTCTACTGGGACGAGGCGGTCGCTCGCGGTTCCACCCAGCTTCCGCCGGCCGACCGGCGGCGCTTCACTCCGGCTGTACGGGGCCGACCCTCGGCGCTCGGCGGTGGTCGCCCGTCGCCCGCTGCCCACCGGCTCTCACCCTCCCGGCTCGCTAGGGGGTGCTCGGCGGGGGCGCTGTCCGCGTCGTCGCGCCCGCTGAGGATACCCCTACGTGAGGAGCACGCCGCTGAAGATGACGATCACGGCGACCATGTTCGTCCACTCGACGACGCCGGTCGCGCCGGTGAACGCCGCCGTCCCTCCCGCGGCCGCGATGAACACGCCCACCGCGATGATCACGTTCGCGACCGCGCGGCGTCCCTGGTGCCGCTTGCTCACGAACACCCACGCCGACCACAGCGCGCCGCCGATGAGGATGAGGCTCCCGATCCCGCTGCCGATGCCCGCGAGGATCCGCGGGAGCGGCACGGCGTCGAAGCCCTTCCCGGTGTCGGCGGCCGTCGCGAGATCGACCGGGCTCGCGGCGACGGCCGCGACCCCGACGACGGTGAAGGCGACGAGGACCCAGGTCGACCATCTCGCGACGCGCGGCGGGGTGAGCAGATAGATCGTGCCGAGGGCGAGCCAGGCCACGTTGAGGATGGCCCCGAAGAGGTAGAAGACCTTGTAGTCGAGCTCGGTGACGCCGGCGATCTGCCGTACGAGCCCCGCGAGCGATGCGAGGGCGAACATGCCGAACCCGATCGCCCAGGCCCCGAGGTAGGGACGCCGGCGGCTAGACCAGCGCACCGCGAGGTAGACGCAGAAGACGGCGCTGACGACGAACGAGAGCGTGGCGGCGGTCATGCCGCCGCCACGCTACACGCTAGCGAGGGTGAGAGCGAGCGCCTACTGTCCGTAGACCTTCTTGATGAAGCCGCTCGTATCCAGCTCCTTGACGATGCTCATGTCGACGAGGTCCGCGACCTTCAGCTTCTTCGCCTTCGCGTTCTTGCTGGCGACCTCGTCGATCACCCGCTGCATGCCCTCCTGGCTCGGATAGGGGATCTGGGGGAAGACGTCCACGTATGCGGAATAGCCGGTGTCGATGAACTTCTGATCCTTCGACTTCAGGTACTTCGCGATGACGCCCTTCGCGAACGCGGCATCGGTCTTCCAGCGATGGATCGCCTCGATGCTGCCCTTGACGAGCGCGGTCGCGGCGTCCCGGTCGCTCGTGAGCCACTTCTTCGTCACGGCGATACCGACCTGCTGCTCCGGAATGTTCAGGGAAGCCATGTCGAACACCTGGTGCGCCCCGATGTTGAGCGCCAGCACGTCGTTGGGCGGCGACACCGCGATCGCGTCCACCTTTCGTTGCGCGAGGAACGACACCTGCCCGGTCGGGTTCTCCGCGCTGATGAAGTCGAAGCCGCTCATCGTCGTGCCGATCTTGCTGGCGATCGTCTCCCACGCGAAGTAGTCGGCGGTACCGACGCCCGTCACACCGACCCTCTTGTTCTTGAGCTGGTCGAGCGACGTGATGCCCGGCATGCTCATGATGCGGAAGATCGTCTTGTTCACCCAGCCCATGATCATGACGACGTCCTCGCCGCCGGCCTGGGCACCGACGACCGCCGACCCGGCCACGCTGGTCGCATCGATGTGTCCGCTGACCATCGCGGCCATCCCCGCCGTGCTCTTGGCGATGTACTCGAGGTCGAAGGTGAGCCCGTACTTCTCGAAGTAGCCGGCATCAACGGCGACCGGCCAGATCATCTGGTTCGCCGTCAGCGCGACCCATGCTCCCGACGCCTTCAGAGCCTTGGCCGCCGCGGACGCGCTCGGGCTCGGCGCTGCCGCCGTCGCCGCGGCGGACGCGGACGGTGACGGGGCCGCGGCGGGCGCGCACGATGAGATCACCACCAGCCCGCCGAGCGCGGCGGAGGATCGCAGCAGCGAACGGCGCGTGAGGCTCTGTCCCATGTAGCCCCTCCTTGTCGTGAGGGGATGCTAGCGTGCCGCTTCGGCGAAAGTGTGCGTTCCGCGACGTCCGGTCTTGAGCTCCTGGACGCGGAGGCGCCGGAGGTGCAGCGGCGACGCTTGCGGCTCGTGGGTCTCGCGTGGCGCATCGCGGACATCGCAGAGGTGACGCCGCTGCCGCGGATCTCAAGCCGTGGGCTGAAGAGGGCTCGAACCTCTGACCTCTTGCATGTCAAGCAAGTGCTCTGACCAGCTGAGCTACCAGCCCCGTCGAAGCACCAGTCTACCGCCACGCGCGGGGGCGGTCGACCTCTCTGCGCTCCTGTCCGAACGCGCGAAAGCCCGCGGCCGGAGCGTCCTTCGCGAACAGGAGGACGCGGAACGCCCCCAGGCCGTTCGGATCGAGCAGCGTGTCCACGGCGGAGCGCCGGCTTGCGGCGCGCAGCTGCTCCAGGGGCGTCGACGGACGCGCCGCAGCCTCGCGGGCGCCGAGCGCGAGCAGCACCTCACGCTGCGTCCGTGCGCCGGCCAGCCGCAGCCCGGCGCCCTCGGCGGCGCGCCGTATCGCGGTGACGTTCACCGTCGCGGTGATGTCGATCTCCCCCGGACGCTGGAGCGGGTCGCCCATCAGGCGGTGCCGGCTGAACCCGCGGAGCGTCCCCTCGCCGAGGCGCGCGAGGAGACCCGCCTCGTCGTCGGCGTAGTCGATGAGGAGGAGGTAGCCGCGCGTGAGCGCGGCGGCGATCTGAGCGACCCAGCTTTCGGCCGCCAGGCTCACCTCCCAGCGCCCCCCCATCGGCAGCGTCTCCGGCACACGCCACCGCAGATCGGGCCGGCTGGCCGCGCGCAGCGTCTCCACGAGCCGGCTTCCCTCGGCGGCCACGTACACCTCGCGCACGCCGTCCTCGGTCCGCACCAGGACGTGGACCGGGAAGGCGTCGAGCACCTCGTTGCCGAAGATGAGACCGTGGATCGGCGCGAGCCCGTGCGCCGCCGTCGCCCACCGCAGCTCGCGCCCGCCGAGCGCGATCGCCTGGAGGTCGCGCAGGCGTGGCGACACCTCGACGATCGCGGGACGGGCTCCGCGCGCCGCGTCGGGACGCTCCCGCTCCAGAGCGGCGAGGAGGTCGCGCATGACGATGCCGCGCCCCGCGCCGGCCTCGACCAGGTCCCAGGCTGCGGGCCGCCCGAGCGCGGTGTGTGCGTCGATCGCCATCCGCGCGAGGGCGCGGCCGAAGGACGGACCGAGATCGCCCGACGTGAAGTAATCGGCGTCCTCGAAGCCGATCGCGGCGCGCGTGGTGTAGTAGCCGTCCTCGGGGTCGAAGAGGGCCGCTTCCATGAAGCTGGCGAAGGTGATGGGGCCGTTCGACCGGATACGCGCGATCAGACGGTCGGCCAGCGCCACGCGCCGAGGGTAGTCGCTCCCGACGGGCGGGAGGTCGCGCTCGGCGTCGGGAAGGGGTGGAAGCCGCTCTCGACGTAGTGGTCTCCGGCCCACGTGAACGTGCGCAGGATCCGCGGGTCGAAGCGTCCCCCGGCGACCCTGCCGCTCCCCTCGAGGACCGCCACGCGCCCCGGCGCGAGCTCGATCTCCGCGAGCGCGCCGACGGGCCGGCGCAGAAGCTCCTCCATCCGCCCGCGCACCCATCGCGCGATCACGACCTCGTTCCGGCCGCAGGCCGTGCCGCCGCACTGGCCCACGACGTAGACGAGGTGCTCCTCGCCCGTGCCCGACGGGACGACAGCCAGCCTGAGGATGCGCCGCGCTTGTGCGGTCGCGGCGCTCTGGAACGTGAGGTCGACGAGCGGCGACGCCGCGCCCGGCGGGCCGACACGCAGGTGCTGCGAGAGGACGGGCGGCTTCACCCTCACCCAGGTCTGGCGGAGCTCGACCTCGAGCGGTGGACCGCCCTGCTGTTCGATGGGGAAGGCGCAGCGCGCGTCGTTCCCCACCGGGAGGTACTGCCGCAAGGCGCAGAGGTCGTCGTCGACGGGCGCCGCCGCGACCGCCGTCGAACGCGGCGCGAGAAGTCCCGACCAGTCGGCCAGGATCGCCCCGACCGCCGCCCAGGCGAGCACCGCGACGGAGACCGCCAAGAGCCGCGCGCCCCTCCGCATCCGGCAACGATCCTAACGGCGGGCATCGTCCGCGGCCCCGGTCCGGCTCAGGCCCCCCAGCGAGGCGGCGCCGGCGGACGGACCTCCGGCGGACGCACCCTTCCGCGACGCTCCTCGCCGTCGGTGGGGATGGCCTCGCTCGGCTTCCAGGTCCGCGCGACGGCCAGCTCCTCCTTGGCGACGACGGTCCGCCCGAAACGCTGGTACACGGAGAGCTCGAAGTTCGGCGTCTCGCCGAGCGCGGCGTGGGGGCACACTTCGACGCAATCGCCGCAGTAGATGCAGCGGGTGATGTCGAGCTCCCACGTCTCGAGGTCGCGCTCGCGCATCATGAGCGCGCCCGTCGGGCACGTCTCCGCGCACGCCCCGCACGACACGCAGTCGGTGTACTGGAGCGACACGTTCCACGGGGTCGTGACGATCGAGTCGTACCCGACGCCCATGAGGCCGTAGCAGTTCGCGCCGATCACGTCGCGGCAGATGCGCACGCACTGCGTGCAGTTGATGCACTTGTTGAGGTCGCGAAGGATGAAGTCGTGGCTGAAGTCGTACTCGTAGTCGTGGAAGTCGCGCGGCTCCGCCCGGTGGAAGCGGTTATCGGTCAGGCCGTGCTCGAGCGAGAGGCGCTGCAGGTGGCAGCGGCCGACGTCCGGGCACACGCACTGTAGGCAGCGCGCGGCCTCCTTCTCGGCCTGCGGCTTGGCGTATCCGTTCTCGATGAGCTGGAAGCTCTGCACCCGCTGGTCGAAGGGCAGGAACGGCATGCGGACCTGCGGCTCCTCGGGCTTGTAGGGCACGATGTCGATGAGCTCCGGCACCGACTCCTCTTCGGTGATCTCGGCGGCGACGCGCGCCATGTCGGCGCCGCTCAGGTACTGATCGATCGCTTTCGCCGCGAGCTTGCCCTGCGCGACCGATTGGATGACCGTGACCGCGCCCATCTGACAGTCGCCGCCGGCGAAGACGCCGGGGCGGTCCGTCATGAGCGCACCGCTGGCGACGATCGTCTCGCGCCGCGTCTTGCGCAGCCCCGGCGACCCCTCATACCAGTCGAGGTTCGGGACCTGGCCGATCGCGGGGATGACGGTGTCGCACTCGATGACGAAGTCGGAGCCCTCGATCGGGACGGGACGCCGCCGGCCGGAGGCGTCCGGCTCGCCGAGCGCCATGCGCTGGAACTCGACGCCGCCCACGCGGCCGTCCTTCTCGACGACCTTCACCGGGGCCGCGAAGAACTCCAGCCGGATGCCCTCGTGCTCGGCGTCGTCGACCTCGCTGTAGTGCGCACCCATCTCCTTGCGCGAGCGGCGGTACACCACCGTCACGTCCGCGCCGAGGCGGCGCGAGGTGCGCGAGCAGTCGAACGTCGTGAAGCCTCCGCCGATGACGACGACCCTGCTGCCCTTCCCCACCGGCACCGGGTCGCCGGAGGCGTTCTGGTTCAAGTAGCTGATGGCCTCGATGACGCCGGGAAGATCCTCGCCGGGGATGCGGAGCTCGTTGCTCCGCCACGCGCCGAGCCCGAGGAAGACGGCGTCGTAGCCCTGCGCGAAGAGGTCATCGACCGTGAAGTCTCGGCCGAGCATCATCCCGCCCTTGAACTCGGCACCCAGCTGCCACACGCAGTTGAGCTCCTTGTCGAGCTTCACCTTGGGCAGGCGGTACTCGGGGATGCCGTAGCGGAGCATCCCGCCCTGCTTCGGCATCATGTCGAACACCGTCACCTGGTGGCCCTTGAGCGAGGAGTAGTAGGCGCACGTCATCCCCGCGGGTCCCGCGCCGACGACGGCGACCCTCTTCCCCGTCGCCGGCGCCTGCGGGAACGGCGTCGGCGCCTTCTCCATCTCCGCGGAGAGCTCGCCGAAATAGCCGTGGCACTGGCGGATGGCGATCTCCTCCTCCACCAGGCCGCGGCGGCAGACCTCCTGGCACGGCGCCGGACAGACGAGGCCGAGCGCGTACGGGAACGGAAGCGTCTCCTTGAGCACGCGCGCGGCCTCGATGTGCTGGCCCTTGGCCTCGAGCTCGAGGAAGCCGGGGATGTCGATGTGCGTCGGGCAGCCGACCTGGCAGGGCGGCATGCAGTAGGCGTTGTGATCGCTGAGGATGTACTCGAGGTTCTGGCGTCGCTTCGTGAAGAGGCCGTCGCTCGTCGCCTTGATCTTCATGCCGGGCTGGACGGGCAGGTGGCACGACGGCATCGGCCGCTCGAAGCCCTCGATCTCGACGAGACACATGCGGCACGCCGCCGCGGGAGCGAGCTTCTCGTCGTCGCACAGCGTCGGGATGTTGTATCCGGCGCGTTGGGCCGCGCGGAGGATCGACTCGCCGATGGCGGCGGTGACCTCCTGGCCGTCGATCTCGATCGTGCACGTGGGCATCCCCGAGGGGATCTCCCCGTGGTGCGACACGGTGGGGATCTGCGACTCGGTCGATTGGACGTACCGTTCGAGGATGCTCACGACGTCACTCTCTCCCTAGGGCTGCGCCATCGTCTCGTAGCGCCGCGCGCGGACCGGCGTGCAGGTCCCCTCCGGACAGCGGCGGTCGACGATGTGCGTGCGGTAGTCATCCGGGAACTCGGCGAGCGTCGTCCGCACGATCGACGCGCTCGTGATCCCGAAGCCGCACAGCGAGAAATCGCTCAGGTGATCCGCGAGCTGGCCGAGCCACGCGAGGTCGTCGTCGCGGCCGAGCCCCGAGGAGACGGACTCGAGGATCCCCCCGACGCGCTTGGTCCCGACGCGGCACGGCACGCAGATCGCGCAGGTCTCCTTCGACAGGTACTCGAAGAGGCGCGCCGCCTCCGCGACGATGCAGGTGCCCTCCGGGATCGCGCGCACCTGTCCGGATCCCATGTACGTTCCCGCCGCGCGAAGGTCCTCGTAGTCGTAGCGCACGCCTGTCCGGGTCGAGCTGAGGATCCCGCACGTCGGCCCTCCGACGTGGATCGCCTTGAGCGCGTGGGTCACCCCGCCCGCCGTCTGGACGATCTCGCCGAGCGTCGTCCCGAGGCTCACCTCGTACACACCGGGCTCCACGACGGCTCCCGTGACCGAGACGAGCTTCGTCCCGCGGGAGCCCTCCCGGCCCCCGAAGGAGTCCGGGCCGTCGCGCACGATGAGGGGAAGCGCCGCGAGGGTCTCCGCGCACGAGACGAGCGTCGGCCGCATCGCCCGCCCCTGCTCCGCCGGCCACGGCGGCCGCTGGCGCGCCATCGCGCGCTTGTTCTCGAGGACCGCGAGCAGCGCGCTCTCCTCCCCGCCCATGAAGCCGCCGGGGCCGAGCGCGATCTCGATCGACACGTCCGTCCTGCCGTCGCGCGAGGCGATGGCCCTCTCCGCGGCGCTCCGCGCGTCCGCCGCCTCGGGGCGCAGGTAGAGGTAGGCCTGGCGCGCCCCGACCGCCCGTGCCGCGATGAGGATCCCGTCGACGACGAGCTCGGGCGAGCGCCGCAGCAGCGTCTGCGACAGGGGGCTGGCGGGGTCCGCGTCGTACGCGTTGGCGACGAGGTAGGCGGCCCCGCCCGCGAGCTCGGCCGCGGTCCGCGTGGCCCGCATCTTCTCTCCGAGGGGGAAGCCGGCGCCGCCGCGTCCGCGCAGCGCCGCGCTCTCCACCAGCCCGATCGTCTCGTCGGGCGAGAGCGAGAGAGCGCGCTCGAGGGCGCCCGACGGGTCGGCCCCCAGGACGCGGAACGCCGTCTCAGTCGGCATACGCGGGCTCCAGCGGTTGCTCTATCTCCGATTCGTGCAGCCTGTCGTACGCCGGAGGCGGCGACACCGGCGGCCACGCGCCGGCGATGCCGAGGTTGCCCGTGTAGCGCCGGCCACCGCGGGGCACCGGGGTCCCTCTGCCCGCGGGAGCGCCGTGGAAGTTCGGCAGCATCGAGGCCGCCGTGTAGATGCTCGTCATGGTCATGTCGAACTCCGCGGCGATGAGCTCGGCGGCGGTCCACGGCAGGTATCCGTACGCCTGGTGCGCCGCGTAGAGCACGCGGTGAAGGCGGTCCGCGGTGTGCGGCGTCTCGGTGAGGATGCGACGCATGGGTCCGAGGTCGAGCGCGGTCTCCTCCTCCGCGGGAACGGTCGTCACCACCTGCGACATCGGCCGGCGCGCCCCGTAGGGCGCGGAGCAGACCATGCGGATCCGGTAGTAGGCCATGCGCGGCGCCATCGTCGGGCGCTTGCGGAAGCCGTTGCGGAACGTGTACGAGATCGAGATCGCGCGCGGCGGGCACGCTTTCTCGCACATGAGGCACGACTCGCACTTGAAAATGTCCGTCTCCGGCTCGAGGAGGAGCGCGATGAGGCCGCGGCTCCGCTCGGGGAGCTCCCGCTTCTCGTACGGGTACTTCCGCGTGACGGCCTTGTGCCGCAGCAGGTGGTCCATCGTCCGGCGCAGCCCGATGAAGATGCCGCTGATCATCGCCCGCCGCTCCTCACCTATCGACGTCCCCGAGCACGATGTCGATCGAGCCGAGGATGGCCACGAGGTCGGCGATGAGGCGACCCTTGAGCAGCCACGGCAGGATCTGCAGGTTCATGAAGGACGGGCCGCGCATCTTCGCGCGGAACGGATCCGGGTTCGACCCGCCGCTGCTGATCATGTAGAACCCGACCTCGCCCTTGGCGCCTTCGACCGTGTAGTAGGCCTCGCCGCGCGGGCACTTCCACACGTGGCCTTGGCGCGAGCGGACGGGGCCCGCCGGCAGCTTGTCGATGGCCTCGCGGATGAGCGCGATCGAGAGCTTCATCTCGTTCACGCGGACCTGATAGCGCGCGAACGCGTCGCCCTCGGAGAAGACGACCGGCTTGAGCGTCTTCAGCTCGGGGTAGATCGAGTACGGACGGTCACGCCGGAGGTCCCAGTCGACGCCCGACCCGCGCGCCATCGGGCCGGTGAGCCCGTACTGGACGGCCACCTCCTTGGGGATGACGCCGATGCCCACCGTCCGCTCGAGGAAGATCTCGTTGCCCTCGAGGATCTCGCGGTAGTCCCGGTCGATCGACTTCTCCCAGCCGTCGAGGAAGCGCTCGATCTTGCCCAGGACGCCCTGGGGGAAGTCGTAGAGGAGCCCGCCGGGGCGGTAGTAGTTGTGGTTCATCCGCGACCCGCAGATCTCCTCGAGGATATCGAGGATGTACTCGCGGTCGCGCATGCACCACAGGAACGGCGTCGTCGCGCCGACGTCGAGGCCGTACGTCCCCAGCCAGATACAGTGCGACGCGGAGCGCGAGAGCTCGTCGACGATGACGCGCAGGAACTCGGCGCGGCGCGGGACCTCGACGCCGGCGATCGCCTCGGCCGCGCCGCAGTAGGCGTGCTCGTTGAGCATGGCCGAGACGTAGTCGGCCTGGTCGGCGTAGCGCGGCCCCTGCTGGTAGGTCCGCCACTCGAAGATCTTCTCGAGCCCGCGGTGGAGGTAGCCCACGACCGGCACGCAGTCGACGACCATCTCGCCGTTCAGCTTGAGGACGAGGCGGAGGACGCCGTGCGTGGAGGGGTGCTGCGGCCCGAGGTTGAGGATGAGCTCCTCGGTCTCGAGCCCTTCGCCGATGGTCTCGATCTCCGGCGGTCCGGCCTCCGCGGGCACGCCGCCCTGCTGCTCGTGCCGGGTGTCGGTCTCGGTGGCCATCAGATCCGCTCAACCACCCCGGAAGATCTTCTCGCGGAGCCGCAGGATGCCCTCGATCAGCGCCTCGGGGCGCGGCGGGCAACCGGGAACGTACACGTCGACCGGGACGACCGTGTCGACCCCCTGCAGCGTCGCATAGCTGTCCCAGAACTCTCCGCCCGACGACGCGCAGTTGCCCATCGCGATCACCCACTTCGGCTCGGGCATCTGCTCGTAGAGGCGCCGCAGCCGCGGCGCCATCTTGTGCGTCACCGTGCCCGCGACGATCATGACGTCCGCCTGCCGGGGGCTCGAGCGGAAGACCTCGGCGCCGAACCGCGCGAGGTCGTGATGCGAGGCGGAAGCCGCCATCATCTCGATGGCGCAGCACGCCAGGCCGTAGCCGAGCGGCCACGGGCTGCGCGAGCGCGCCCAGCTCATGAGGTCCTTGACCGTCGCGAACACGACGTTGTCCTCGTTCGCGATCGCGCCGGGGGTCGGGGCGACGTAGTCGGGCGCCCCAAGGCCTGTCTGGGTGGTCGTCGGCCGCTGCTTCAGCGCGTCCGAGATCTCGAAGTGGATCGGCCGCGCGGGGGGCTTCTGGTCGACTGCCATCTGAGGTGGAGTCTAGGGAAGATCGCGCGGACCTTGCACGCGAAGCAGCAGCGCGACGAGGGCCTGGTGTATCCCCGGCCCGCTCGCGACCAGCGTCGGTGCGTCCGGCCGTACGCCCTTCGTCTCGCTGAGCATCCCTCCCGCCTCCGACACGAGGAGCCGTCCGGCCGCGCAGTCCCACTCGTGCCCGCCCGATTCCGCGTACGCATCCAGTCGCGACCCGGCGACCCACGCGAGGTCGAGCGCCGCCGATCCCATGCGTCGCACGTCGCGGACGGCCGGCACGATGAGCGCTTCGCGGCGCGCTTGCTCGCGCCGCTCCTCGGCGCTGTACGAGAACCCGTCGGCCAGGAGCGCGAGGCCCAGGTCGGCGACGCGGCTCACCGCGAGGCGGCGTGCCCCTGACGCGTCCGCCGACGCCCGCAGCCAGGCGCCCTCGCCGCGCACCGCGGAGAAGAGCTCATCGCGCGTCGGGTCGTAGGTCACTCCGACGAGGGGTCCGCGTGCGTCCGCGCACGCGATCGTCACGCACCACTGCGGGATCCGGTAGAGGTAGTTCACCGTTCCGTCGAGGGGATCGACGAGCCAGCGCCGTCCCGAGGTCCCGCCCGAGCCGCCGCCCTCCTCCGAGACGATCGCGTCGTCGGGATACGTGCGACGGATCGCCGCCACGATGAGCGCTTCCGAGGCGCGGTCGGCGTCGCTCACCTCGTCCGTCGGCGTCGTCTTCGTCGCGCGCCCGGTCGCCGGGCCGCTCCAGCGATCGAGGAGGAGGCGGCCGGCGGCGACCGCGGCGCCTTCCGCCGTCGCGAGCACGTCGGCGCACGACCTCGGCGGCGCCGTCACTCCGTGGTGACGCGTCCCGCGCTGACGGGGGAGATCGGCGAGCGTGCGGCCAGGTAGGCCGCGACGACGTCGAGATCGACGTCGCCGTAGATCACGTTCGAGCCCTGCGTGAACACGGTGTGCCCATCGCCCCCGCCCTGAAGGTAGTCGACCGTCGCGACGTGGTAGACGCGCCCGGGATCGAGCGGCTGTCCGGCGATCGTCGCCCGCGCGACGCGGTCCCCCACCCTCGCGGACGATCGGTACGCGAGCGTCGCTCCGGACACGAAGAGCCTCCCCGCCGCGCCGGCCATCCCTTCGAACACCTCCCTCAGCTGAGCGCCGGTGAGGTCGACGCTCACCACGGTGTCCTGGAACGGCAGGACCTCCGCCAGGCGCTCGTACGTGACGTCGCCGCGCGGGATCGAGGCGCGGATGCCCGCGGCGTTGTAGAAGGCGAGGTCGCTGCGCCATCCCTCCCGTCGGCCGTAGTCGAGCAGCGCGTCGGCGACCAGCTCCCCCAGTGCGTTGTTCATGTCGCGGTCGGCGGCGAACGTCGCGCTCGCGGTCCCGACGACGCGCTTGCCGTACTTGTCGGCGTCGGCGCGGCGCTGCGCCACGAGCGCGGCGACGCTCGCCAGAGGCGCGGCCGCCCCCGTCGTGACCGCAAGGATCACGTTGGACGTCCGCACCGACGCGACGTGCCGCGTCGCCGGGTCCACCGTGACCTCGACCCGCCCGAGCTCGCGTCCGTAGGCGCCGGCCTGGAAGATCATCGTCGGGCCCACGCTCCGGGGGGTCGTCAGCGTGATGTGATCGTGCCCGCCGATGATGAGGTCGATGCCCGGCACGGCCCCCGCGAGGGCGGTGTCGCCGCCCGCGATGCGCGACGTGCCGCCCTCGATGCCCAGATGGCTGAGGACGACGACGACGTCGGCCCGCCGCCGCACCTCCGGCAGGTATCTCCGCACGCTCTCGATCCCCGGCAGGAACACCAGGCCCTTCGTGCTGGTCGCCTTGATGATCGACGCGCTCGGATACGTCAGCCCGATGATCCCGACCCGCGCGATCCCGAGGTCCTTGACGATGTAGGGCGTCGCCCACGCCGGCGGCCTGCCGGTCGCGGACTCCACCACGTTCGCCGCGAGGAACGGGAAGCTCGCCTCCGCCGCCCGCTTCGCCAGCTCTTGCTGTCCCCAGTCGAGGTCGTGGTTGCCGATCGTCTGCGCGTCGTACCCGATCAGGCTCATCGCCTTGGTCATCGACGCGCCGTGGTCCATTGCGGCGATCAGAGTGCCGCTGAGGGCGTCACCCGCGTCGAGCGTGAGCGTCCTAGTGGGAGCGCGCGAGCGCTGCAGCTGGATCATCCCACCGAGGAGCGCCATCCCGCCCTGCTCGACCGTCCGCCCCGCCGTCGTCGCGTCGAGGTGGCCGTGGATGTCGTTGGTGTGGAGGATCTGGAACGCGTTCGGCGGGAGGGAGGCGAGCGCGGCGACGCCCGGCGCGGTGCGCCCGGCGGACGGCGTCGCGGCGATCGGCGCGCTGGCCGTGCACGCCGCCGCGATGACCGCGGCGACGAGGAGAGCGAGAGCGCTACGCCGGCTGATGCGCCCGGTACTGCAGCTCGTAGAGGCGATGGTAGACACCGCGCTCCGCGAGGAGCTCGCGATGCGTCCCCGACTCCACCACGCGACCCTTGTGCAGGACGATGATCCGGTCGACGTTCTGGATCGTCGACAGGCGATGCGCGATGACGATCGACGTGCGGCCGCGCATGAGCTTCTCGAGCGCGTCCTGGATGAGGTGCTCCGTCTCGGTGTCGACCGACGACGTCGCCTCGTCGAGGACGAGCAGGATCTCCGGGTTGAACGCGATCGCGCGCGCGAAGGCGAGCAGCTGCTTCTGGCCGACGCTCAGCATCGACCCACGCTCCGTCACGACCGTCGCGTACCCGTCCGGCAGCCGCTCGATGAAGCGATCGGCGTTGACGAAGCGCGCGGCGGCGCGCACGCGCTCGTCCGAGATCGAGGCGTCGTTGAGCCGGATGTTCGACGCGATCGTGCCGGCGAAGATGAAGGGGTCCTGGAGGACGACGCCGATGTGCCGCCTCAGGTCCTGCTGCCGGACGGAGCGCACGTCGACGCCGTCCAAGAGGACGCGTCCTCGCTGGACGTCGTAGAAGCGCGAGGCGAGGCTGATGATCGACGTCTTCCCCGCGCCGGTCGCTCCCACGATCGCGACGCTCTCGCCGGCGGCGATCGTGAATCCGACGTCCTTGAGGATCCAGTCGAGCCCCGCCCCGCCCTCGCGGGGTCCGTCCGGGCGCGCGTCCGGGAGCGCGGCTTCGGCCGCGAGCTGGTACGAGAACCAGACGTGGTCGAACCGCATCTCGCCGCGCACGTGCTTGAGCTGCACGGCGTCCGGCGGATCGGCGACGGCCCGCGGCGTGTCGAGCAGCCGGAACACGCGCTCGGACGAGGCCATCGCGGCTTGCAGGACGTTGTACTTGTCGGAGAGGTCGAGCACCGGCTGGAAGAACTGCGAGATGAGCTGCCAGAACGCGAGCAGCGTCCCGATGGTCATCTGTCCCTGGAGGATCCAGTAGCTGCCAGCGAGGAGGAGCACCGCGCTCGTCGTCGCGCGGGTGAAGCTCACCGACGGCTGGAAGGTGCTCATCGCGCGCACCGCGCCCCGATTCGCGTGATAGAGGTCCGTGTTGAGGACGTCGAACCGGCGGAACGTTTCCGTCTCGCGCGTGAACAGCTGGATGACGGACATGCCCGACAGGCTCTCGTTGAGGTAGGCGTTGACGCGCGCGAGCCGGACGCGGATCGCGCGGAAGGAGTCGCGCATCATCCCGCGGAAGTACACGCTCATGACGACGAGGATCGGCAGCGAGACGAACGTGACGAGCGCGAGGCGGACGTCCAGGAAGAGCATCACGATCATGACGCCGGCTAGCACGAACACGTCGCCGAAGATCGAGACGACGCCGCGGCTCACGAGGTCGATGAGGGCGTCGATGTCGTTCGTGATGCGCGTCATGAGCCGGCCCACGGGGTTGCGGTCGTAGAACGAGAGCGGCAGGTACTGGAGGTGCCGGAAGAGCTCGAGCCGGAGGTCGTACATCGCGCGCTGCCCGGCGATCGCCGTCAGCAGAGCCTGCGTGTAGCGGATCGCCGACGACAGGACGAGGACGCCGAAGTACAGCGCGCCATACAGCGCGAGGCGCGAGAGCCCCTCGTCGACGGGGATCTTGCCGTCGACGACCGGCGTGATCGAACGGTCGACGACCTCCTTGGCCAGGATCGGCGGGATGACCTGCGACGCGGAGTACAGGAGCAGGAGCAGCATCGCGACGGCGACGATCGTCGTGTACGGCCGCACGTAGTGCAGCAGCCGGCGCATGAGCCGCCCGTCGTACGCCTTGCCGAGGATCTCGTCCTCCTGGAAGAAGTCGGTGCCCCCGTGCCCGTGGGCCATCAGGACGTCCCCTCGCCGAAGCCGTCGCCCGGCATCCGCGGCGACGGGCGGAGCGCGTCGGCGCTCGCGTCCGGATGCACACGGCGCTCGTGCTCGGCCTGCTCGACGTCCACCTCGAGCTCCTCTTCCAGCAGCTGCCGGCGATACATCTGCGCGTACAGCCCGCCGTGCTCGAGAAGCTGCGCGTGGGTCCCGCGCTCGACGATCCGGCCGTCGTCGAGCACGAGGATCTCGTCGGCGTCCTTCACCGTCGAGATGCGGTGCGCGACGACGATGCTCGTCCGCTCGCGCATGACGCCGCGCAGCCGCCGCAGGATCTCCGACTCGGTGTACGTGTCGACGGCCGAGAGCGCGTCGTCGAGGATGAGGATGCGCGGGTCCTTCGCCACGGCGCGCGCGATCGCGGCACGCTGCTTCTGCCCGCCGGACAGCGTGACGCCGCGCTCGCCGATCATCGTGTCGTACCGCGCCGGGAAGTCCTCGACGTCCTTGTTCAGCTGCGCGACGTCGGCCGCCCACTCGAGCTTCTCCTCCGACAGCTCCTCCTGGGTGCCGAAGCCGACGTTCTCGCGCAGGGGCACGGAGAACAGATACGTCTCCTGCGGGACGTACCCGACGGCATCGCGGAGCACGCGGAGCGGATAGCGCCGCACGTTCACGCCGTCGATCAGCACCTCGCCCTGCCCCGCGTCGAAGAGGCGCGGTATGAGGTTCACGAGGGTCGTCTTCCCGGAGCCCGTCGGGCCCACGATCGCGAGCGACCCCCCCGCGGGAACGCTGAAGCTCACGTCCCGCAGGACCGTCGCGCTGCCGTATGCAAAGGTCACGTGGCGGAGCTCGACGCGACCCCCGATCGCGGCCGTCGCCGCGTCCGCCGGGTCGGCGATCGCGGGCCGCGCGTCGAACAGCTCCTGCAGGCGCTCGAGCGATGCCCACCCCTGCTGGAACATGTTCGTGATCTCGCCGAAGGAGATCATCGGCCACTGCAGGAGGTAGAGGTAGGCCACGAACTGGATCAGCTCGCCCACGGTCAGCTTCTTGTCGATCGCGTCGACGCCGCCCACGTACAAAGCGGCGAGGACGGCGCAACCCATGATGAAGTTCATCGCCGGCCACACCAGCCCGTTCAGGCGGGCCAGATCGATCGCGCGCCGCACGTACTCCCCGTTGACCTCGGCGAAGGAGCCGATCTCGGGCTCCTCCTGCGAGTAGGCCTTCACGACGCGGATCCCCGAGAAGTTCTCCTGGGCCTTCGTCGACATGTCGCCGAACTGCGCCTGCAGCTTCTGGAACCGCTCGTTCACACGTCGGCCGATCGCCCAGAAGCTGACGGAGGCGATCGGCATCAGGAGCAGGCTCAGGACCGTGAGCTTGACGTTGACCTGCAGCATCGAGGCGATGGAGAGGAGGAGCACCGACGTCGTCGACACGAGCTGGAGGATCCCGAAGCCGTACATCTGGCGGACGGCGGCGAGGTCGTTCGTGAGCCGGGCCATCAGGTCGCCGATGCGCTGGTGCTGGAAGTAGCCGAGCTCCATCTCCTCGAGGTGCGAGAGGAGGTCGTTGCGGACCTCGTACTCGGTCCGCCGGGAGGCGTCGATGATCCGATAGCGGCCGAAGCCTCGGGTGAGCGCCTCCAGCGCCGCGACGCCGACCATCCCGAGCGCGAGGACGGCGATCGCCGACAATGGCGCCCTGCCGTTCACGTCGTCGACGATCGCGCCGATGAACCGCGGCGGGATCACGGCGAAGAACGACGACGCGACGAGCAGGATCGTCCCAGCGGTGAGGCTCGATCGGTGGCGGCGGAGGTAATGGAGGAACGTCGACCGGGAGCGTGGGGCCACTCGCGCTCAGTCTATCGGGATGCTCCTGTATCGCGCGATACGTTCGCGAGGCCGCGATCGATCAGAGCCGTGTGTCGCACGCGTCGACCACCCATCCAGACGGCGATCACGAGCGCCGCCGCGCCGACGAACACCGGAGCGATCCCCCACAGGTCGGCGACGGGACCGACGAGGAGCAGCGGCAGCAGGCTGAACACCGACACGAGCATGTTGAGCACGCCGAACACGCGTCCGCGGATGACCTCGGGGAGCTCCTCCTGGATGTACGTCATCGAGGGAACGGTCACGAAGGCGTACGCGACACCGAAGACGAATGCCGTGAGGGTGACGACGCCGATGAAGTACGGCAGTCCCTCCAGACCTCCGCCCTTCGCGGCGCGTCCGGCGATCGCGGCGACCGGTCGCGCCGCGGCGAGGACGATGAGGGCGGCGACCGTGGTCCCGAGCCCCAGACCGACGACGCGACCGTGGCCCACGCGCGGGGTCACGAGGTTCAAAGCACCGAGGCCGGCGACGACCCCGATGCCCGCGGGCGCCACCAGCAGGGCGAAGGACCGCTCGGGCAACAGGAGCACTTCGCGCACGTACCCCGGCGCGAGCGCCCCGGCCATGGCGACGAGCGTGTACATCACGGCGATGTAGATGAGCGACCACGCGATGGCGCGCCGCGTGGCGAGGAATCCGAGCGCTTCTCCGATGTCGCGGCGCCCGCGTTCGATCGCCTGCCCCGCGACGTCGACGCCCAGCCGCTCCACCAGCGGTCCGCTGGGCGGGAGGGTGGCGCACAGCGCGGCGGCCGCCGCGAACATGACGATGATGGCGGCGAACAACGCCGTGTAGCCGGCGAACGCGACGACGAGCGGTGCCAGGATGATGAAGCCGAGCAGGAACGCGCCGTTGAACGTGAACGTGAAGAGCGAGTTCGCGGTGAGCAGGTCGCGCTTCCGGACGATCGCCGGCAGCGTCGCTGCCTCGGCCGGCACGAAGAACACCGTCACCGAAGCCACGAGGAAGTTGACCGCGTAGGCGGTCACGAGGTTCCGTTCGAAGAGCAGCGTCAGCGTCACGGCCAGCGCGCGTAGCGCGTTCGTGACGACCATCACGAGCCGCTTGTCGGTGCGGTCGACGAAGAGGCCGGCGAGGATGCCGAAGAGGACCGGCGGGATGACCGCGAAGAGGATGAGCAAAGAGGACGAGGTGTTGGACTTCGTGACCTCCGCGACGAGCGCGATGAGCGCCGACGTGAGGGCGTTCGCGGCGGTCATCGACAGGATCTGCGCCGACCACACCGCGAGGAACGCGCGGTTGCGCAGGAGCCCCTGCTGAGCCGCGGTCTCGATCTCCATTTTCAGTCCGTCGGCGCCAGCGGTCTCTCCACGAACCGCTTGATGTCGCGCTCCACGGCGCTGCGGCGCACCAGCACGCGGTGCCCGCACGTCAGACAGCGAAGCCCGATGTCCGCGCCGAGGCGCACGATACGCCACGTATCTCCGCCGCACGGATGCCGCTTCCGCAGGGCGACGACGTCATCCATATACAGCGCTATGGGCGGCCCAGGCATGCGCGGCGGAGTCTATTGGCCCGCGAGCGCAGGCAGATCCAGTGAGTCCTCGCGCGTCACCGTGAATCGAGTGTGCGCGTAGATCAGCTGGAACTGGCCCATGATGCCGCCCGTGCGCGTCATCGCCACGTACAGCACGTCGGGCGCGCCGATCGAGCGCACCGTCCACGGTCCGGGAACGACCGCACCGTCCACCACGACCTCTCCGTTCGGCCCCCGCCCGAACCACGTCCGCGGGCCGACGCGCGCGCCGTTGACGGCGATCGCCTCGGCTCCGGCATTGCGCAGCTCGTTGACGAGATCGGAGAGCGCGTGCTCGTCGAACGCGCCGTCGATCCGTATCGTGATGCCGGGCCCCGCGACGGCGCTCTGTCCCGAGAAGACCTCGAGCTGCTCGAGCTGGCGCTGTGACTCCTCGAGCGTTCCTTTGCCACCGGCGACCTCGGTCTGCGCACGGTCGACGCGCAGCTGGAGGTCGAAGATCTCCGACCGCAGCTCGCGGTTGCGATCATTGAGGTCGGCGATGAGGGTCGCCAGCGTCTCCGGCGTCTCCTGCTCAAGGCTTCGCGAGTACACGTCGCGCGATCGGAACTGCGACACCACGAGGGTGCCGAGGAACAACGCGACCGCCGCGACCGCGACGGGTCCGAGACGCGACCTCACCGCGCCACCGCCGAACGGACGATGACCGGACCCTCGTAGCCGTGGAGCGTCACGTCGGGAACGCGCGCGATCCGCAGGTCCACGATCTGCTGATCGCGTCGCTGCTTCAGATCGGTCAGCTCCGCCGGATCGTTCATGACCGCGAGGATCCCGGAGGGCGGCCCGACGGCGGTCACGGTGAAGGGAGACGAGACGATGCTCCCGTTCACCACGATCGTTCCGCCGACGCAGTAGACGCTCGACGATGCGACGATCCGCTCGTCGTCGATCGCGACGGCGCGCGCGCCACCTCTCCAGGCGGCGTTGACGATGTCGGTGAGGTCCGGAGCGAAGCACGGAAGGCGGTCCTGCCCGAGATCGGCCGCGGCGCGCGTCATGTCGAAGGCAACGACGACCCCCTCGCCCGATACCGCGGTCAGTCCGGCGCGGTCCCGCAGGCCCTCGAGGCGCGTCGTGAGCTCCTGCACGCTGCCGTTCTCGGCCGCCCCGGTCTGCTGCAACCGGTCGAGCCTGGCGCGCACGTCCGCGAGCTGCGCCTTCAGCGCGGTCTGCTCGTTCTCGAGGCTCGTCACCGTCGAGCTCAGCGGGTCGATGTAGCGCAGGCTTACGGCCCGCGACGCGGCGACGGTCGCCCACTGCGCCGCCACGAGGAAGCCGAAGACGAGCGCGGGGACCGCGAGCGCGAGGCCCTTTTGCAGCTTGGTCGCGCCCATCAGAATGGAAGTGTCGCTCTCGTGGCTCCGCGGGGCTGTAGCTCAGAGGACAGAGCAGGTCCGTCCTAAGGACTTGGTCGTGGGTTCGACTCCCACCAGCCCCTCCGCCGGACCGGAGATCGCTGGTCGCCGTGCCCTTACGCTGCCCCTTACACTGAACCGTCAGCGGGGTGTAGCGCAGTTGGTAGCGCGCAGCGTTCGGGACGCTGAGGTCGCCGGATCGTGCCCGGCCACCCCGACAGTCGTGGCCTGGCAGGCATCCCTTCAGGTCGTGTCGCCTCTTGCGTTTGATAGAACAGGCGTTCTATGGTCGATCCGTGCCCGCAGAGCTTCACGCCACGTACCAGCTCTGCACCCGCTGCGGCAGCCTCAAGCCCCTTGAAGAGTTCCATCGCCGCGGAGCGGCCCGACAGCACTGGTGCAAGTCATGTCGCAAGGTGTGGGACTCCGCCTATCACGCACGAACGAAGCCGGTCCGTTTACGCCAGAAGCGCGCGCACAAGCGTCGCTTGCTGGAGTGGATGCGCGATATCAAGACGTCGCGACCATGCGCCGATTGCGGCGGCCGTTTCCATCCAGCCGCCATGACGTTCGACCATTTGCCTGGCCAGAAGAAGATCGCCGCCATAGCCGAGCTCGTGAAAAGGGGATGTACAGGACTCGCGGAGGCGGAGATCCTCAAGTGCGAAGTCGTCTGCGCGAACTGCCATGCCGTCCGCACCTACGAGCGGCGCGAGGCCGAGAGGCGGGCACGCGCGATACCGGATCATTCGATCCGTGAGGGACGCGGTCGTTATGCGTCTTGCCCTCTCGATCAGATCGTCGCCGCCGAGACCGACATCACCGGCGGCAGGTACTGGGCGACGAGCGCCCACGTGCGGCCCTCGTCGGCGCTTCCCCAGACCTCGCCGCCTTCGGTCCCGAAATAGATCCCCGCCGGGTCGAGCCGGTCCACCGCCATCCCTTCGCGGAGCACCTCGGAGCGCGCCCCCTTCGGCAGACCGCGCGCGTGGCGCTTCCACGACCGGCCCGCATCGGTCGTGGCATAGACCGCGATGCCGGGGTCCGGCGCGATCCGCGTCTGCCCTTCGAGCGGGATCACGTACGCCGTCTTCGGGTCACGCGGGTGGATCGCCGATGCGAAGCCGAACGAATACTTGTCGAACTGCAGGCTCGCCTCGGGGAGCCCGGCGCTCGTCTCGTGCCAGCCCGCTTCTCCATCGTTCAGCCAGTACACCCCGAAATGGTTCTGCTGGAAGCGCACCCCCGGGGTCGTCGGGTGGGCGACGAGGTGATGCACGCAGAACCCGACCTCGGGCTCCTTCTGCGGATCCATCGGGTTGGCGAGCCCCTTGTTGCGCGTGGCCCACGTCCTCCCGCCGTCCGCCGACTCGAACACGCCCACCGCGCTGATGCCCACCTGCATCTTCTTGGCATCCGCGGCGTCGATGGCGATCGAGTGCAGGATCAGGCCGCCGGCGCCGGGGTTCCACTGGTCGTGCGTCGGATGATCGGTGAGCGACGCGACCTCGCTCCACGTCTCGCCGCGGTCATCGCTGCGGAAGAGCGCCGCCGGCTCGATGCCCGCCCACATGACCTTCGGCTGCGAGGAATGGCCCGGCTCGATGTGCCACGTGCGCTCGAACACGAGCTCACGCGTCACCTGCTTCGGCATCTGCTCGCCTTCGACCCAGGTGTGGTACGTCGCCACCCTGCCCTTGGCGAACGCGGGGTTCGAGACCACTTTCCACGTCTTCCCCTGATCCCGGCTGACGCGGATCTTCGGGCCGCCCCACGTGAGGTTGCACGCCGCGAACATCGACTCGCCGTCGCGTGGATCGAACGCCATGTGGTGTACGGGCTCACCGGGAAAGAGCGGCCCTTCCGCCGTCCACCGCTTGCGCCCGCCGCCGGCGCGAAAGATATACGCGCCCTTCTTGGTGCCGACGAGCACCGCGACCTTCTTCGCCGCCATCAGTCCCCTCCCGACATCGCCGGCACGAGGGTGAGGACGTCGCCCTCGCGGAGGGGCGTCTTCTCTCCCTTCAGCCGGCGGATCTCGTCCTCGTTCCGGAAGACGTTCAGATGCTGACGGATGCGGCCCTGTTCGTCACGGATGCGCTCGCGCAGCCCCGGCAGCTCGCCCGGCAACACGTCGAGCGCCTCGCCGACCGTTCGCGCATCGATCGCGACGTGGCGCACGCCGCCCGCCATCTCGCTGAAAGCGCCGTGGAGCCGCACCGTCACGCGCGCCATCGCCGGACGCTACTCCGAGCGCGACCCCGTGTCACCCACGACGCCCGCGCCGATGTCGACGAGCGACCGCAGCAGGCGATAGCGCTCGTCGACGGCCTCCGGCGTCGCTCGGGCGACGCCGTCGACGCTGAAGGTCTCGACGGCGAACGACGCGCTCACCGTTCCGTGCACGACCGCGCGCCGGAGCTCCACGGGGTCCGTCCGTCCTACTGCGGCGAGGTGACCGACGAATCCTCCGGCGAAAGAGTCCCCCGCACCGGTCGGGTCCTGCACCTTCTCGAGCGGGTACGCCGGCGACCAGAACACGCCGCCGTCGTGCAGGAAGAGCATCGCGCCGTGCTCGCCGCGCTTGACGACGAGGGCCGTCGGGCCGAGATCGAGGATCTCGCGCGCCGCGCGGATGATGCTGAACGTCTGGGCGAACTGGCGAGCCTCGCCCTCGTTGATGCACACGACGTCGGCGCGGGACATCACCGTGGCCACCGCGTCGCGCTTGAATTCCAGCCAGTAGTTCATCGAATCCATGGCGATGAGCTGCGGCCTCCCGACCTGGTCGAGGAGGTCCAGCTGGATGTCCGGATCGATGTTCGCCAGGAACACGTACGGCACGTCCCGCTTGCCGTCCGGGACGACCGGATGCCAGTCCGCGAAGACGCCGAGGTCCGTGTTGAGCGTCTCGGCCGCGCTCATGTCGTAGTCGTAGCGCCCGTGCCAGCGGAACGAGCGGCCGGGGCGGCGCTCGATCCCGGCCACGTCGATGCCCTCGGCGCGCAGCCGCTCGATGTCCCCTTCTCGGAAGTCCTCGCCCACCACGGCGACGACGTGGACCGGCGCGTAGCGGCTGGCCGCGAGCGCGAAGTACGACGCGGCGCCGCCGAGGACGTCGCGGCGCCGATCGAACGGCGTCTGGACGTCGTCGTACGCCACGGAGCCGACGACGAGGATCTCCGGCACGCGATGGACGATACGGGCTAGATCGCGCCCTCGCGCCGCAGCGCCTCGATCTCCGCGCCGCTGTACCCGAGCTCTCCGAGGACCTCGTCGGTGTGCTCGCCCAGGAGCGGAGGGTGCCGGCGGACCGACGGCGGCGTGAGGTCCATGCGGACGGGGATCCCGGGAGCGCGGACCCGGCCGGCGACGGGGTGGTCGGTCTCGGCGATGAGACCGAGGTGCTTCACGACCGGGTCGTGGAAGACCTCCTGCAGGTCGTTGATCGGCCCGACGGGGACGTTCGCTTCGCGCAGCCTCCGCACGACCTCCGCCTTCGGGAGGTCGCCGATACGGGTGGACATCGCGGCGACGAGCGCGTCGCGATTCCGTAGACGCGCACGATTGCCGGCGAAGCGCTCGTCGCTCGGGAGATCCTCGAGGTCGAGCGCGTGGCAGGCGCGCCCGAACAGGGCGTTGTTGCCACAGCACACGTTCACGTAGCCGTCCGACGCCTTGAACGTCTGATACGGCGCGATGGAAGCGTGGAGGTTCCCCTCGGGCCGCGGCACGGTGCCGTCCGCGAAGTAGCGTGCGGCCTGTCGCGAGAGGAGCGCCACCTGGCCCCCGATCATCGTCGCGTCGATGACCTGGCCCGTGCCGGTCCGCGCGCGCGCGTGGAGCGCGGCCACGATGGCGAACGCCGCGAACATGCCCGCGACCATGTCGCCCTGCGGGACGCCGACCATCGTCGGCATGCCGCCCGGCTGGCCGGTCAGACTCATGATGCCGCCCATCCCCTGGACGATGAGGTCGTACGCCGCCCACGCACGGCCGGGGCCGTCCTGGCCGAAGCCGGAGATCCGGCAGAGGACCGCGCGCGGCGCGATCGCGCGGATCCGCTCGGGCGGGAAGCCGAGGCGCTCGAGCGTGCCGGGGCTGAAGTTCTCGACGACGACGTCCGCGTCCTCGATGAGGCGCTCGAGGATCCTCTTGCCCTCCGCGTTCTTCAGGTCGATCGTCACGCTCCGCTTGTTGCGGTTGATGGAGAGGTAGTAGGCCGAGACGCCGTTCACGTCGGGCGGCGCCCACTCCCGGGTCTCGTCGCCGGTCCCGGGCATCTCGACCTTGATGACGTCCGCGCCGTGGTCCCCCAGCATCAGCGTGCAGTACGGCCCGGCGAGAGCGCGCGTGAGGTCGACCACGCGGATGCCGTCGAGCGCGCCCCCCGTGCCGCCGCTGATCGCCGGCAGCACCTCGATCGTGTCGCCGGCGCGCAGCCTCATCGAGGCCTCGCACTGCTCGCCGTTCAGTACGTAAGCGGCCGTCGCGCCGGTCGGTATCCCGACGGCCGACAAGACCTCGGCGACCGTCAGTCCGTCACCGTGGACCTCGAGGACCTTCCCGGGCGCGAACTGGCGGAGCTCCCCGTGGAGGATGAGGCGGACCACTTCGGGCGGACGATACCCCGCCCTTCGCAGGGCGCCCGCCGCCGGTTACCGTGGGGACGTGAGCGACGACGCCGTCTCGCGCGCGCCTATGGCGCTGCCGCTGTTCCCGCTGAACAGCGTGCTCTTCCCCGACATGCTCATGCCGCTGCACATCTTCGAGCCGCGCTACCGCCTCCTCGTGCAGCGGTGTCTCGAGGACGGCACGCCTTTCGGCATCGTCCTCATCCAGGAAGGAGAAGAGGTGGGGCCCGAAGCGATACCCCACCGTGTGGGAACGAGCGCCGAGATCGTCGCGCACGCCCCGCTTCCCGACGGTCGCTCGCTCATCACCGTCCGTGGCGGCAAGCGCTTCGAGATCGACTCGGTGCAGAGCGACGCCGCGCCGTACCTCGTCGGCCACGTGCGCTACCTCGACGACGCGCCGGAGGAGGCCGCGCGCCGGCTCGCCGACGTCGTCGCGGAGGCGTACGCCGACTACGTCGTGGGCGTCGTGGCGGCGACCGGCGGCGTGCGGCGCGAGGTCCCTGTCGTCGACGAGATCCAGGGCGGCTCGCCCTGCGACGTCTCCTACCGCGTCGCGGCCGGTCTCGCCGTCGAGGACGACGAGCAGCAGATGCTCCTCGAGACGGCGACGGCGCACGAGCGCCTCGTCCGCGAACGGGAGATCATCTCGCGAGAATGCGCGCTGCTCACCGAGATGCTGGTGCGCATGCGCGCCCGTGGGGAAGGACCGACGCTGCACTAGCGGGCCCGCGGCGGATGCCTAGGCGATACCCTCGGCGAAGCGCACGACCCCATCGACCACCGTCGCGCTGACATGGAGGCCCGGCCAGTCCGGCGGCGGCACGCGGGCGAGGTCGGCCGATACGACGGTCGCGTCGCAGCGCTTGCCCACCTCGAGCGTCCCGAGCTCGGCCTCGCGGCCGAGCGCGTACGCGACGCCCGCGCTGTAGGCGCCGAGCGCCTCGTCCAGCGTGAGCGCCTGCTCCGGATGCCACGGCCCCGCGTCGCCCGGGCGCATCCGCGTCACGGCGGCGTGGATCCCGAGGAGCGGGTCGATCGGCTCGACGGGCGCGTCCGACCCGAACGCGAGCACCGCACCGCCGTCGCTCAGGCTCCGCCAGGGGTAGGCGCGCGCGGTGCGCGCAGCGCCCCAGTAGCGATCGGCGAGGTCGCGATCGCTCGTCGCGTGGATCGGCTGCATGGAGGCGACGATCCCGAGCGCGCCGAAGCGCGAGAGGTCATCGCTCCGGACGAGCTGGATGTGCTCCACCCGCTGTCGCAGCTGCGGGGCCGTGCGGCGCGTCGGCTCGATCGCGTCGAGCGCGACGTGCACGGCCCGGTCGCCGATGGCGTGGATGGCGACGGAGATGTCCGCCGCCGCGGCCGTCGCCACACGCTCCGCGAGCCGGTCGGGCTCGATGGTGAGGACGCCTCGGTCGCGCGTCCCTCCGTATGGCTCCTCGAGCGCAGCGGTCTGCGATCCGAGCGCGCCGTCGGTGAAGATCTTGAGCGGCCCGATCCGCAGGAGGTCGTCGCCGTATCCGGTGCGCAGCCCGAGCGCGATCGCTTCGTCGAGCCGCGCGAGCGGCAGCCCTTGGTGGATCCGCAGCCCGAGCTCGCCTCGGGCGCGCATGCGGTCGAACGCGCCCAGGGGGATCGTGCCGACGAAGTCGTCGAGGCATCCGATGAGCGTCAGCCCGCGGCGCCACGCCTCGGCCTGCCCGAGCCGCGCGAGCTCGTAGCGCTCCTGGGCGTCGGGCTGCGGGAGCACGCGGTCGACGAGGCCGATCGCGTTCTCCTTGAGGATGCCGGTGGGGGCGCCGCCCGCGTCGCGCTCGACGACGCCGCCGGGCGGCACACGGGTGTCGGCGCGGATCTCGGCGATCTCGAGCGCTCGCGTGTTGGTCCACCGCGCGTGGCCGTCACGGCTGCGCAGCGCCGCGGGGCGCCCGTGGGAGACGCGGTCGAGCTCCTTCGCCGTCGGCCAGCGTCCCCACGCGTTCTTGTCGAAGCGACCGCCGAGGATCCATCGTCCCTCCGCGAGACCGCTGGCGTAGGCGTCGATCCGCGACAGCGCCTCGTCGATCGTCGCCGCGTCGCTGATGTCGATGCGGCTCATCTGCTGCGCCCACCACACGAAGTGGCAGTGCACGTCGCCCCATCCGGGGACCATGAGGCCGCCACGAAGGTCGATCCGCTCCGCGCCGCCGGCCTCCCGCGCGAGATCCTCCGCGCGCCCCACCGCCGCGACGCGCCCGTCGCGCGCGAGGAGCGCCTCCGCGCTCGTACCGCCCTTCACCTGAACGCGACCGCCGTGGAAGAGGACCGCGTTCACAGGCCGCGTTCGACCAGGGACGGGATCTCGGTAAGGTCGCGGACGATCGCGTCCGGACGCACCCGAATGCCCGCCGGCGCCCCGCAGCCACCGCACATCACCGTCCCGTCGCGCAGGAAGAGATCCTCCGACGGGTGCTCGCAGCTTTCGGGACCGCGCCGACGCGGCTCCCGCCACGGGCTCGACGGGACATCGCCCTCGCGAGCCAGCGCGTCGGCGTAGTCCGACCGGCGCCAGATCCCGCGCATGCCGATCTGCTGCGCCCCCCAGACATCGGCGATCAGGTTGTCGCCGACGTGGAATGCCTCCTCCGGACGCGCGTCCGCGATCTCCAGCGCCCGCTCGAATATCGCGGGGTGCGGCTTCCGCCAGCGCGCGCTGTGCGAGCTCACCACGCCGTACACCGCGTCCTCCAGGCCGAAGCACCGCCAGTCGTCGAGCACCTCCGCGTCCCCGCGCGAGAGGGTGTTCGTCACGAGAACGACGCGAAGTCCGCGGTCGCTGCACCAGCGGACCGTATCGAGGGCGCCGCGCACCGGGGTCGAGACATCCCGCAGAGGGACGCACATGAGCACCCGAAGCCGATCGAGGTCGAGGCCGTCGAGCTCGAGGCCCCGCCGTTGGAACCACGCGCGGATCCACTCCAGGGTCTCCTGGCGCGCGTCCTGCGGCGCGAAGCGATCTCCCCTTTCGTCCCGCGCCGCGAGGGCCTTCGCGAGCGGCACCGACCAGCCGGGCTCGAGGTGCGCGTCCATGAGATCGTCAAGCCACGCTTGCTCACCGAGCTCAGCGCACACCTGCTCCCGCATCCGGCTCCGCAGCAGCTCCCGTGGCGCCCAATGCTCGACGAGCGTGTCGCCGACGTCGAAGAACGCCGCTCGCAGCGTCACCTGGGTATCGTACGGATCGCGCACTCATGATGGACTTCGAACAGCTCGCCTTCATCGAGAAGTGGCGGCAGCGGGCCTCCCGCGGCATCGTCGTCGCGCTCGACGGACGCCACGGCGACATCCTCATCACCGTGCGGGTCGGGGAGCTCGGCGAGCGCCTCGACCTCCGAGGGCGCGACGCCACCGGCGCGATCCGCAAGTCGCGTCTCACCATCGGCGACCGCGTCTTCATCGCCGTCGAGTACGCGGCGACGGACGCCCTCCCCGGCGGCGGCGGCGCGAGCGTGGGCGGAGGCATCGTGCAGCCGGGCGCGACGGTGGAGGGGACGCTCGTGTCCGTCGGCGAGATCAGCGTCGTTCAATGCGGAGCCGACGTGCTCGTCCGGGGCGACACGCTCGGCGGCTTCTCCGCGGGCGACCCCGTCCGCTTCCGCGTCGCCGAGGAAGGGAAGGCCTACATCATCCCGACCCGGTAGCTACGGGATCTTCTTCAGCTCGTCCTCGATCTCGGCCATGTCGGGGACCTCGCGGAGCGCGTGCACGTCGATGTAGCGCACGATCCCCGCACGGTCGATCACGAAGATCGCCCGCTCCGGCCGCCCGACGCCCTCGTTGAAGACGCCGTAGGCGCGGGAGAGCGCGCCGTGCGGCCAGAAGTCGGAGCAGAGCGGGATCTCGACGCCCTTCAGCTCGTCGGCCCACGCCTTCAGCGCGTACACCGTGTCGCACGAGATGCCCAGCACCTGGACACCGTCCGCGCCCGCCTTCCGCTGAAGGCCGCCGAGCGCGGGGATCTCGCTGTTTCAGGTGTTGGTGAAGGCGAACGCGAAGAACGCGACGACGACCTTCTTCCCGAGGAAGGCGCCGAGCACGATCTCGCGCCCGTCGTGCGACCGAAGGGTGAACGCCGGAGCGGCGTCCCCGACCCTGAGGGTCGCCGTGTCGCTCGCGAGCTTCGTGCGTCCGACGGGCGCGGTCACGCCCGCTAGAGTACCGGCGTGCCGACCGACGTTCAGCCCACGCGGATCGAGGCGGATCGCGCCCGCTTCCTCGCCTACCAGGTCGCATGTCCCTTCGACGGGACGCTGGTGGGCCCGCGCTTCGTGACGCGCGAGCAGCTCGACGTGCCCCCGAGCCCGCCGTACGCCGCGACGGTGCGCTGCCCCAACGACAAGCAGCTCTTCGAGGTGGTCTTCCGCTAGGTGCCGGACCGGCGATGCCGGCGCCGCCCGCCCGCGGCGCCTCATCGCATCAGAGCGGAGCTACTTCTTCTTCGCGCTCTTCTTCGCTGACTTCTTGGCAGCCTTCTTCTTGGCGGGCATCGAGATCACCTCCCTCCCTTCAAGCTGATCCGGCGGATCCCCTAGAAGAGCCGGCGCTGGCGCCCGGAGGTCGTCGAGACAGCTCCGGAACGCGCGAGCCACTCTTCGAACTCTCGACGAGGGATCCGCCAGACCCGACCGACCCTGACCGCGGGGATGCGGCCCGGGTCCGCGTCGTCCATCGCGCCGAGCCGGCGCAGGATGGTCGTGGGGTGGACGCGCAGGCGGCGTGCGACCTCCTCGGTCGTGAGGTACTCATCCTCGACGCCACCGGCTGCACTCGCTGCGTTCGCTGCATCTCCGGGCGCTGCCTGCTTCACCTGCGTGCACACATTCTGCGGGCACTGTCAAGCAGGCGCTGCTGGGGCAAGCGCCATGCAGCCACCCGCGAACGGGAGTAGATCTCCGAGTAACGCGATCGGATATCCGTGAGGTGACGCAGTGCCCGAAACGATCGGCGACCGGCTCGTCCGCGGCGACAAGGGAAGCTTCCTCGACGGCCTGGGGAACGCCGCCGGCGCCGTCGTCGGCGGCTTCTACCGCATCGGGGGAACGCGCGCCCTCAAGGACGCGCTTCACGGCACGTGGCCGCTCCGACATCCGCTCCATCCCGCGGTCACGGACGCGGTCGTGGGCGGATACACGATCGTCGCCCTCCTCGACGTCGTCTACCTCGTCACCGGCGACGCGGCCCTCTTCCGCGCCACCGACATCGCGCTCGTCGCGTCGCTGATCTTCAGCCTCGGCGCTCTCGCGAGCGGCCTCACCGATTGGAACGAGACCTACGGGAACGAGCGACGCCTCGGCGTCCTCCACGGGACGCTCATGCTGCTCATCAGCGTCGGCTACCTCATCTCGCTCTGGCTGCGCGTCGGCGGCGGCTCGCGCGACGCCGCGATCGGGCTCGGTCTCGCGTGCTGGGTCCTCCTGGGGATCACGTCGTACCTGGGCGGCGAGATGTCCTTCGGGTTCGGCACGGGCGTGGACCGGCTCGCGTGGTCCGAGGTCGGCGCGGACTGGGAGACGCTCGAGCTTCGCGCCGATGGGCTCGAGGAGCGCAAGGTCGTGCGCGCGCGGATGAGCAATGGCTTCGCCCTCGCGGTCGTCAAGCTGGACGGCGCCGTGCGCGCGATCGGCGCCGTCTGCACGCACGCGAGCGGTCCGCTCGACGAGGGCGAGCTCGTCGGCGCCGACGGGTGCGACGTCAAGTGTCCGTGGCATGGATCGGTGTTCTCGTTCCGCAGCGGCTCCGCCCGGCACGGACCGGCGACGATGGACGAGCCCGCATTCGAGACGCGCGTCGCCGCGGACGGGCGCGTCGAGGTGAAGCTGAGGTCGTGATCCCCGTCGCACGCGCGACAGGCTCGAGGGTGACCCCGCTATCGAACGTTAGACTGACGTTCAGCGGGGTGTGGCCCAGTCCGGTCCAGGGCAACAGTCTGGGGGACTGTAGATCGAGGGTTCAAATCCCTCCACCCCGACAGTAGATATCTAGGAGACGGCCCTCAGCGCGTATGCGACGAACTCCAGCTGCGTCGGCGGGACGCGCATCCGCATGAGGTCGGCGGGCTCCACGAATCGCGGAGAGCTCACCGCAGGATCGGTCCCCGCGGCCGGCTCCGACGAGGTACCGGCCGCATAGATGAGCTGCAGGAAGTCGGGATAGGGGTAGTAGGCGGGCAGGTCGGCACGGGGTCCTCCGAGATCGTGGAAGACCGACAGCCCGAGCAGCCGCGCCTCGCCGTCCATGACGCAACGGACCTCCTCCCATATCTCGCGGCGCAGGGTGTCCGCGATCGTCTCGCCCGGCTCGATCCTCCCGCCGGGGACGATGTGCGACCAGCCCCCCGGCGAGTCGTAGACGAGGATCCGTCCCTGCTGAACCAGGATGGCGCGCGCCCGCATCACGAGGTCGAGCGGCGGCAGGCGGTCCGTGAAGTAGTTCGTCACCTCGAGGTCGATCCCACGGGGCCAGCGCACGGTCTCGACGGCGCCCCGGACGAGGCCGGAGAGCGCGGCGCCGACCCGCGTGTCGTAGGGGACCGGCGCCGCGGGGCCCGTCATCGCCGGAACGCGTAGCGCAGGAGGAGGTAGTCGTCGGAGCGCTTCACACCCAGCAGGTCCGCCCACGGCGCGCGCTCCGGGTGGAACGCCGTCGGCTCGACGAGGCTCATCCCGCGACGCTCCTCGGAGCGCCCGGCGACGTGCGGCGACAGCGTGAGGAACAGCTCGTCCACGACGTGCTCGGCGAGCATGCGGCCGAACAATGTCGGACCGGCCTCCGACAGGATCAGACGAGCACCCGTCTCGGCCACGACGGCGTCGATGACCTGGCGCATCGTCGGCTCGCGCTCCCCCACCGCGCGCACGGGCACGTCGCGGGTCCGTCCGGCGAGGCGCTCCGCGCCCGCGACGGACGTCACGATGAGAGGCTCGACGTCGGGCGAGTGGAAGACGCCGAGTGAGATGTCCACGTCGCCGCTGGCGGTGACGATCGCCACCCGCGTCCGCGGCGGAAGGCCGCGTGCCCGGCGCATCTCCGCGAAGAGGTCCGCGGCCTTCGGGAACACCTGCCGCGGCGTCCAGGTCACCCTCGGCTCCGCCCGGAGGGTGCCCGCCCCCGCGACCACCACGTCGGCCGCCGCGCGGAGGATGCCCATCACCGCGCGGTCGCCGGCGTTGCCCTTGCTGATGGTCGCGGCGCCCAGGAGGCCCGGCAGCCCGAAGGAGACGAGGCCGTCGATGGTCGAGACGAAGTTGGCGAAGACGTGCGGCGCACCCACGGGGAACGACAGCTGGCCGCCGTAGCACTGGCGCAGGGCGTCGGGGAGCGGCAGCGGCGATCCCTGCGGCCGCTCGTACAGGGTCTCGAGCCGGGGCAGCGCCGCGGCCATCGCGCTCAGCCCGAGCGCGCGCCCGCCAGGTGGAAGAACTCCTTCCGCAGCTCGGCGTCGTCCGCGTAGAAGCCTCGCCACGTGAGCGTGCGTGTCTTCGGGTTGACCGCGCGAACGCCGCGCATCTGCGTGCACAGGTGATGCGCCTCCATGTGCACCGCGACGCCGTGGGCGTTCACCAGGCGGTAGAGCGAGTTCGCGATCTCCTCGCCCAGGCGCTCCTGCACCGTGAAGCGGCGCGAGAAGACGCGGACGAGGCGCGTCAGCTTCGAGATCCCGATGATCCGGTCGTGTGCGATGTACCCCAGGTACGCCTGCCCGTAGAAAGGCAGGGCGTGGTGCTCGCACAGCGCGAAGAAGTGGATGGGGCCCTCCACGATCTGGTCGACGTGGCACGCCGCGCCGCCCTTGCACTCCGTCGGGAACGTCGTCAGGAGCTTCGGGTCGCCCTCATAGCCGTCGGTGGCGTCGAAGATGGCCCGCACGAAGCGGCGCGGGGTCGCCCTCGTCCCCGGCTGATCGAGATCGAGCCCGAACGCGGTGAACATCTCCGCCACGTAGCCCTCGAACCGCTGCCACTGGTCGTCGCTGAGGTCGCGCTTGCGAACGAGGAGGGGCGAGCGCAGCTCCTCGTCGTCGGTGGGCAGGTGCATGTGCGCGACCGCCGCCTGGCGGATGGGAACGGGCGCATTCTTCCCGCGGCCTTGCTCGGCGCTCATGTCGACCTCCGGGGCCTCCCCGCTCACGTTCGATCGCCGGCCGGCCCGGACGGGAGGCCCAGGTACTGGCGCGTGAACTCGTACAGCTTCTCGCGGTCCTCGCGCAGCGCCGGCCGGAGACCATAGTGGTTTATCACGCGGATCTGCGCCTGGAGCCACTCCTTCCAGCATTCGGCGCAGATCCCGCGCTCGATCCCGTCCCCGAGCGGCCCCGGGAGGACCCGCCCCGCGCCCTCGCGCGTCTCTCCGCACCGCGCGCACGTCACCTCGACCACATCCTCATGGTACGAGCGATGCAGTCCTTCACGGCGTGCGCGAGCAGGCGCGGCGCGCGGCGCTGGTACGGGCCGCGGAGCGGATCGCGGAGTGGAACATCGAGCGCGGCGACGACATTCAGGACCGCGCGATGGGCGAGATCCATCTCGCGACGGATGCGTTCCGCGACGCCGAGGGCGACCTTCCCGCGGCCGGCGCCGATCCCGCCTTCGATGCGCTCATGCGTCTGCGGAGCGACCTCGACGCATCGCCCGCGGCGGTCTCGCGCGCCTGCGACCGCGCGCTCGAGATCGCCGGCGTCCTCGGCGCCGAGATGCCTCGCGCGGCGCCGACGAGGCGCTCGGCCTAGGGCAGCCCGGTCCGCGGCAGCACGACGTCGAGGCCGACGTCGCCGGTCACGCTCACCCGCTGACCGACCACCGACAGGGCATCGATCCGCGGCGGGAACACGTCCACCGTGTAGTCGCCCCGCGGCAGCGCGATGGAGTAGTGGCCGTGGATGTCCGTCGTGCCGAAGTAATGCGGTCCCGAGGCGTCGTTCACGTTCACCGTCGCCGCCTCGACCGGCGCGCCGCTCGCGTCGCGGATCGTCCCGCCCAGCCGGACGCCGCGCGGCAGCGCGATGTCGACGCGCGCGTCCCCCGGCCCGACGGCGATCGGCCGCGCCTTCGTCCAGTCGGGCACCGCGTTCGGCCAGTAGCCGGCGATCGCGTCGCTGTCCGCCGGGGGCACGACGTTGACGACGTACGTCTCCGGGCGCGTCGCCACCTGGTAGGTCCCATCGTCGGCGGTCGTCCGGCAGATCTTCCCCGTCGGGAACGGCGTGTCGACGCACACGAGCGCGAGCGCGACGGGAGCGCCGTCGGTCGTGGTCACGCGGCCGCGGAGGACGGGCCCCTCGGGCAGCGCGACGTCCAGCGAGCGGTCGCGACGGAGGTCGAAGGGCGTGGCGTCGACCCCGGTCAGCGCCCCCGCGTAGTACTGGTAGATCGCCCGTGAGGAGCGGTCGCCCGGCGGGATGACCCAGATCCAGTACGTGTCCGGCTCGCGGATGAGCGTGTAGCGGCCGTTCTTGTCGGTGCGGTCGCAGTCCCACCCCAGCGGGATCGAGAACGCGTACGTGCACACCTGCGCGTCCTTCTGCGGGGAGCCGTCATGGGCCGACACGACGGTCCCGCTGAGAACGACCCCCGGACGGAGCACGACATCCACGCCGGTCGCGTCCGCGGTCCGCGTGTCGACGACGTCCGCTTCGTCCGAGGACGCGCGCCCGCGCGCCCACTGCGGGATGAGGCGGGAGCCGTTCGGTGGGCCGCTGATCTCGAGCTTGTAGAAGCCCGGCCGGACGTCGACGGCGTACCTGCCGCCGTCGCCCGCGGCGGCGCAGGGCACGGCGTCCGTCTCGAGCGAGTGCGCGCACACCTCCGCCCCCGGGAGGCCCTGTCCGCGCTCGTCCCTGACGGTGCCGGAGATCGTCGCGCGCCCTTCGAGCGTGACGACGGCGCTCGTGCTGTCGTCGAGGTCGACCGTCGCGACGCCCTCCGCCATCCGCGCTCCCGTGGGCGGCGTCGCCCGGATGTCGTAGATCCCTCGCGGCAGCTCGACGACGGCGCGGCCGTCGCGCCCCGTCGTGCCGCAGCGGGTCGTCCCGCCCAGAAGGGTGGCGCAGACCGACGCGCCGCCGACCGGCCCGGCGGGCCCGACCGCCTCCACCGAGACCGGTCGCGAGGCCGACGCCGAGGGGAACGGGAGCGGCACCGCCGGCAGCGGGGGGACGAGCGCGGAGGGGGGCGCGCTCGGCGTGCACGAGGCGACGAGGACGAGTGCCGCGGCGGCGACGAGCCGGTGCGCCGTCGCCCGGCGCGGGCGCATCACCGCGCGACGGTCTAGGGCGTCGGGCGCGCGGTCACGGCCGGGGCCTGGTCCCCGCGCCGTGCTGCGGCGAGCTGCGTGACGAGCCGCGCGACGTCCGCCAGCGGGCCGGCGATCTCTTCGCCCCGTTCGCGGTCCATGAGGTCGCGCATCGCGCTGCGGATCGGCTTGCCGCCGAAGAGGACGAGGTAGGTCTGCTCGGTGATCGGCATCGTCACCCCTATCCGCTGTGCCGCCGCGTGCGTCGCTTCCGTCGTGCCGATCCCCTCGGCCACCTGCCCACCGAGGCGCTCGCGGACCTGCGCGAGCGAGCTCCCTCGCGCCAGCAGCTCCCCCACCAGCCGATTGCGCGAATGCTTGCTCATGCACGTCGCGATGAGGTCGCCGAAGCCGGCGAGGCCCGCGGTCGTGAGGGGGTTCGCGCCCTGGGCGAAGGCGAAGCGCGCGATCTCGGCCAGCCCGCGCGTCATGAACCCCGCCTTCGCGTTGTCCCCGTAGCCCATGCCGTCGATCGCGCCCGCGCCGAGCGCGACGATGTTCTTCAGCGCTCCGCAGAGCTCGACGCCGACGACGTCGTCGTTCGTGTACGCGCGGAACATGCGCGTCCCCACCAGGTCCTGGAAGTGACGCGCCGTGGTGGGCGACGCCGACGCGACGACCGTCGGCGAGGGCAACCCCGCCGCGATCTCGCGCGAGATGTTCGGTCCCGAGAGCACCGCGACCCGATCGGCGCCCACCGCCTCGGACCACAGCGTGCTCATGCGCGTCCCGTCCTCGGGTGCGAGGCCCTTCGTCGCGGACAGCACGCGGTGCTCGGGGCGCAGGTGCGGGACGACACGCTCCCTGAACGCGCGCACGCCCTCGGCCGGTACCGCGACGATGAGGTCGGGCGCCTCGGCGGCGCGCGAGAGCTCGCCGGTGATCTCGACCCCGTCGGGGATGCGGATGCCCGGGAGGTACCGCCGATTCTCGCGGCGCGACGCCAGCTCCTCGACCTGCCTCGCATCGCGCGTCCACAGGACGACGCGCCGCTGGGCGTCGCGAGCCAGGATCGTCGCCAGCGTCGTTCCCCACGACCCCGCCTGCAGCACGCCGACCTCCGGCGCGCCGGTCACGTGAAGACCCGCGGCTCCGCGCCCCTCATGAGGCGCTCGATATTCGGGCGGTGCCGCCACACGATGATCGCGCCCGCGACGAGGGTGAAGGCGAGGGTCGCCGGATGGAAGCCGATGATGCCGAACGCCGACAGGAGAACGTACGCGAGGACGCCGCCGGCGACGGACGCGAGCGATCCGACGGAGACGATCCGCGTGACCGCGAGAGCGAGGACGAACGCGAGGACCGCGCCGATCCACGCGCCCGTCGCGATGAAGACGAACGCGCCGAAGGCGGTCGCGACGCCGCGGCCTCCTCGACCTTCGAGCAGCGCCGGCCAGCAGTGCCCCGCGACCGCGCCCATCGCGGCGATCGCCTGCGCCACGACCAGGAGCTCGCCACCGACCGGGACGACCGCCCGCGCGAGCCATACCGCGAGCGCGCCCTTCGTGATGTCGAACACGGCGACGAGCGCGCCCGCGCCCGGGCCGAGCGTCCGGAACGTGTTGGTCGCGCCGGTCGATCCGGATCCGACCCGCCGCAGGTCGACGTTCCGGTAGATCTTGCCGACGAGGAATCCGCTCGATATCGAGCCGATGAGGTAAGAGGCGACACCGATCAGGGCGAGGAGGAGCACGACCACGAGCCCGGCGCCGCTGACCGGGACGCCGGGGATCGGCGTACCCGTCATTCCCGCGCCCCCTTCAGCTCGATCCGGATCGGCGTCCCGAGGAACTCGAACCGCTCGCGGATCTTGTTCTCGAGATAGCGCCGATACGTGAAGTGCACGGCGTCGGGGCGATCGACGAAGAACACGAACGTCGGGGTCGCTGCCTTCGCCTGCGTCACGTGGCGAAAGCGTACCTGCCGGCCCTTGTCGGTCGGCGCAGGGTGCGCCGCGATGGCGTCGACGAGGAGTCGGTGGAGGTCCGCTGTCGCGATCCGCTGCGTGCGGACCTCGACGACCCCGAGGGCGTCGTCGAGCGTCGCCGCGACGTTGCGGCCCGTCTTCGCCGACACGAACCGATGCCCCATCCACGGCGCGAAGGGGAACTCGCGCTCGATGATCGCTTCCACCTCGTGCGTGCGCTCCTCGCTGCGCTCGACAGCATCCCACTTGTTCACCGCCAGGACCAGACCGACGCCGGCCTCGATCGCGTACCCGGCGATGTGGGTGTCCTGGGCGGTGATCCCCTCCGTCGCGTCGACGAGGAGGATCGCGACGTCGGCGCGCTCGAGCGCATGGATGGTGCGGAGGAGCGCGTACTGCTCGATCCCCCGCTCGATGCGGCCGCGGCGGCGGATCCCGGCGGTATCGACCAGCCGCACGCGCCGCCCGCTGTGGACGAACGTCGTGTCGATCGTGTCGCGCGTGGTCCCCGGCTCCTCGCCCACGACGGCGCGCTCCTCGCCGACGAGACGGTTGAGGAAGCTCGACTTCCCGACGTTCGGGCGGCCGACGATCGCGACCCCGGGCTCGGCCCGCTCCTCCTCGACCGTGCGCCGCGGCGGCAGTGCGGCGACGACGGCGTCGAGGAGATCCCCCGTGCCGTGCCCCTGCAGGGCCGAGACGGCGTGCACCTCGCCGAGGCCGAGCTCGTACGCTTCCGCGGCCTGCGCCTCGCCGCGCCACGAGTCCGCCTTGTTGGCCGCGAGGATGACGCGCTTGCCGCTCCGGCGGAGCTGCTCCGCGACGTCGTGGTCGACGGGGACGATCCCCGTCTTGGCGTCGACGAGGAAGAGGACGACGTCGGCCTCCTTGATCGCCACCTCGGCCTGCCTCCTCACGGCCTGGGGGATCTCGGCCTTCTCGTCGTCGAGCCCGCCCGTGTCCACGAGCGACATCTCGCGTCCGTTCCACTCGACCGTGCCGTAGATGCGGTCGCGCGTCGTCCCCGGAAGGTCCTCGACGATCGCGAGGCGCTCACCGATGAGGCGATTGAAAAGGGTGGACTTGCCGACGTTCGGCCGTCCGACCACCGCGACGATCGGCCGGGCCACGCGCTACGCCGTCGCGGCCGCGCGCTCCGTCGATCCTCCGAGTGGCGGCTGCGCGCCGAGCGCCTCGATGCGCCGCTTCACCTCGAGGAGCGTGTCCATGGGCGTCGACGTCCCGCCGATCAGCCCGACCGTGTCCTCTCCCGCGAACCACTCAGCATGCAGCTCGTCCGCACTCTCGATGTGGTGGGCATTGCGTCCGCGCATCCGCGCGAGGTTGGCGAGCTCCCGCGTGTTCGCCGAGTTCCTGCCTCCGACGACGACGATCGTGCGCACCTGCTCGGCGAGGTCGCTCGCCGCGACCTGCCTCTTCACCGTGACGGGGCAGACCGTGTTGAAGACCTTCATCTCCTGCGCGATGGTCGCGACGTGCGCGACGAGCGCCGTGAACGCCCACGGCGGCTGCGTCGACTGCGCGACGACGCCGGCCTTCTTCATCTTCGGCAGGGCGTTCCACTGCTCCTCGGTCTCGACGACCACGTGGTCGCGTCCGGCGAAGCCCCTCAGGCCGACGACCTCCGGGTGGTCGGGCGTTCCGAGGATCACTACCGTGTAGCCCTCGTCGGCGAGCTGCGTGGTGAAGCGCTGCGCCCGGAGCACGAGCGAGCACGTCGCGTCCACGCACTGGAGGCCGCGCTCCTCGATCTCACGGCGGACGGCCGGCGGCACGCCGTGGGCGCGGACGACGACGATGCCGTCCTTCGCCTCGCCCACGTCCCTGATGACCGTGACGCCGCGGTCCGCGAGACGGCGCGAGATGGTCGGGTTGTGCACGACCTGACCGAGGTTGTGGACGGCGGATCCGCCCTCGGCGGCGGCCTCCGTCAGCTCGACGGCCTTCTTCACGCCGAAGCAGAACCCGTTCTCGCGCGCGAGGAGCACGTGCATCTCGCTCATGAGTCTAGGAGGTGTCCGCGTACGCACCGCGCATCGCCTCGGGGAGCAGCCCGGCGACGCGGCGCATGATCGCGTCCGCGACCGCTTGGTCGTTCGTCCCGGCGGCCACGAGCTCTGACGCAGCGATGGGAGCTCCGACGCGGACGAGCACGCGCGTCCGCCGGCCGAGCGAGATGCGGGCGTGGCGCGTTCCCATGACCGCGACGGGGACGACGGGAACGCCCGACCTGCGCGCCAGGAGGGCGATCCCCGGCTTCGCGCGGCGCAGACACCCGTCCTTCGAGCGCGTGCCCTCGGGAAAGAAGCCCACGGGCTGGCCCGCGGCGAGAACGCGCAGGGCGGTCTCGAGCGCCCGGCGGTCGCTCTCGCCGCGGCGTATGGGGAAGTTCCCGATGGCGCGCAGCACGAAGCCGATCACGGGCACCGCGAACACCTCGCGCTTGGCCATGAACCGGATGGGCTCGCCGAGCGCGAACTCGAGCATGGGCGGGTCGAGCCAGGAGATGTGGTTCGAGACCAGCAGGTACCCTCCGGCGCCGGGGAGGTTCTCGCGTCCCTGAAGCTGCACGGGGACGATCGCGTTCACGATCGCCCGGACCGGCGGGAAGCCGATCCGCCACAGCCAGAGGCGCTCGCGCGGCCACTCCGGCCGGCCGGCCCAGCTCACGTCCGCTGCTCGGCCTCGGTCTTCCTGACGACCTGGAGCACCTGCTCGAGCGCCTGGCCCACGGTGGACCCGTCGGTCTGCACCACGATCGCGTCCTGCGCCGGGCGCAGCGGCGACATGACACGCTCGCTGTCCAGCCGATCGCGGCGAAGGATCTCGCGCAGCAGCTCCTGTCGCGGGCGGACCTCCCCGCGCGCCGCGAGCTCCTCTCCACGCCGCCTGGCGCGCTCCGCCGCGGATGCGGTGAGGAAGATCTTGCGGTCCGCGCCGGGCAGCACGACGGTCCCGATGTCGCGCCCGACCATGACGACGCGGCCGCGGCCCGCGAGCGTTCGCTGCTGCGCCACCATCGCGTCGCGCACCGCGGGGATCCGAGCGACCTGCGAGACGACCAGATCGACCTCGGCCGAGCGGATCGCCCACGTCACGTCGTCGCCGTCGAGGAGGACGGTGTACGCGCGTCCGTCGCGGACCGTGGGCGGACCGATCGCGATGCGCACCTCGCGCGCGAGGACGCCGAGCCCTTCGCCGTCATCGGGATCGAGCCCCCGCCGCAGCGCCGCGAGGGCGACGGCGCGGTACATCGCGCCCGTATCGAGGAAGAGGTACCCCAGACGCTCGGCGACGAGGGCGCCGATGGTGCTCTTTCCCGCCCCTGCGGGGCCGTCGATCGCGATCGTCCGCGGCGTCGCCATCAGGCCGCTCCCCGCTCGCGTGCCACCCTGGCGAGCGCGCCGACCTCGCGCGGCGTCAGCTCCCGCCATTGGCCGGACCGGAGCCGGCCGAGCCGCAGCGCGCCGATCCGCACGCGGACGAGGCGCTCGACGCGCAGGCCGACGCTCGCGCACATCCGCCGCAGCTGTCGCTTCCACCCCGTCCGCAGGACGACCCGGACCGTCCCGCGGCGCGCGTCGCGCTGGACGACCGTCACGCGCTCCGCCCGCGCGATGCCCTCGTCGAGCCGCACGCCGTGCCGCAGGCGCGCCAGCGCCTCGTCGGTGAGCGCTCCCGAGACGCGCGCCTCGTACTCGCGCTCATGCCCATACCGCGGGTGAAGGACGCGCTCCGCCCACTCGCCGTCGTTCGTGAGGAGCACGAGCCCCTCCGAATCGACGTCGAGGCGGCCGACGGGGTACAGCCGCTCGCGCCCGCCGACGAGGTCCGCGACGCTGCGCCGTCCGCGCTCCGCCCGGGCGCTCGACACCACCCCGACGGGCTTGTTGAGCGCGACGTAGCGATGCCGCTCCGCTCCGCCGACGGCGACGCCGTCGACCTCGACGCGCGCGTCCGTGCCGACCTGCGTGCCGAGCTCGCTCACGACGTGGCCGTTCACCGTCACGCGGCCCGCCGCGATGAGCTCGTCGGCCCGCCGACGTGACGCGACCCCGCGCTCCGCGAGGACCTTGTTGAGGCGCGCCTCGGCGCGCCGACGAGGAGCACGGCCCCGCGGCGGCGGCGTCACGCCGGCGCGCCGGGCGCGTCCTCGGGCAGCGCGGTCACCACACCCTCGGGCGTCATGACGGTCGGCAGCCGATCGAGGCTCGCCAGCCCGAAGCACTCGAGGAACTCCCACGTCGTGCCGTAGAGGATCGGTCGCCCCGGCGTCTCCTTCCGCCCGCGCTCCTCGATGAGGCGCCGCGACATGAGCGTGTAGATCGTCTGATCGCAGTTGACGCCGCGGATGGCCTCGACCTCGGCGCGCGTGATCGGCTGGCGGTACGCGATGACCGCCAGCGTCTCGAGCGAGGCCGGCGACACGCGCAGGCGGTCGGCGCCGAGGTACGTGGCGACGAACGAGGACATCTCCGGCGCCGTAACGATCTGCCATTCGTCGTCGCCGTGCTGCAGGCGCAGTCCGGATCCCTCATAGGCGGACGCGAGCTCGGCGAGCGCCGCGTCGAGCTGCCGCGGCGTGCAGCCGACGATCCGCGCGAGCTCGGAACGCGGGACCGGCTTCTCCGCGACGAAGAGGACCGCCTCCGCCCTATTCGCCAGGTCGCTCCTCGGCATCGCGCGCCACCTCCTTCCTCCGGATGCGGATCTCTCCGTACAGCTCGTCCTGGTCGAGGTCGATGACCAGACGCCGGTAGAGGTCCAGCAGCGCTATGAACGTCACGATCGCGAACGCGAGCGTCGGGTCGTCACCGAGGAGCGTAGCGAAGGTGACGGACCCCTCGCGCGTGACGGTCTCCTCGATCTCGCGCGTGCGCTGCTGCACCGAGTAGCGCTCCGGCGGGACCGTGACCTCCTCTCGCCGCTTGTGCAGCGCGATCTGGAGGACGCGCGACCACGCCGCGGCGAGAGCGTCGCTGTCGCCGCCCCTCGGCGGCAGCTCGACGGTCCCACCTTCGCGGTGGAACGCCCGCTCCCCCGCGCGCAGCCGCTCGCCGAGGACCGCCGCGCGCTCCTTGACCGCCGCGTACTCGATGAGGCGCGCGCGGAGCTCCTCCTCGCTGACCTCCTCATCCTCCTCCGCGACCGGGTCGAGGGACGGGAGCAGGCTGCGCGCCTTGAGGAGCACGAGGCGCGAGGCGAGCCACAGGAAAGCCGCGGCCTCCCCGGCCGGCAGCTGGCCGAGGGCGCGCACGCGCGCGAGGTACTCGCCGGCGAGGTCGCCGAGGCGGACGCTGAGGATGTCGAGCTTCTTCTCCTCGACGAGCTCGAGGAGGAGGTCGAGCGGCCCCTCGAACCCCTCGACCGTGACGTGAGGGAGCCGGACGCCGATGACGCGGGGCGCGTCCTCGCCGCCGAGCGTCACGGCAGGGCCGCGCGGTCCGCGTCGTGGAGCGCGCGCTCGTCCGCCGTGCGTGGACGGTCGTGGTGGCGCGCGATGAGGCGCGCCACACGGTCCGGCGCGCCGCGCCGCCGCGCCTCCTCGGCGCCGCGCCGAGCGTGGTCGAGGTACCGCGCGAGCACGCCGTCGCCCCCGGCGAGGCGGCGCCGCAGGACGGGGAGCGGCTCGAGGAGGACGCCGGCGACGCGGTGCCAGAGGCGCGTCTCCGCGGGCTTCGCCACGTCGTGGAGCAGGCCCGCGAGGACGAGCTCGGCGTCCGCGCCACGGGCGCGCAGGATCTCGGCCGTTCGCGCGGCGTGCCGCTCGTCGGCGCCGCGCCCGCGCGCGTAGCGGCGCGTCTGCTCGACGCGGTGCCACACCTCCATCACGGGAGCCCGCCGCCGATGAAGAACGACGCGATCGCCTGCCCCGGACGCACGACGAGCGGCGTGATGACGTCGACGCCGAGGTACGGCAGGAAGAAGAGGATCGCCAGCAGGATCACGAGCCCGTACTGCTGGTACGAGCGCCACGTCCACGCCTCTCGCGGCGGGAGCAGGCCGTAGACGACGTTCGATCCGTCGAGCGGCGGCACCGGCAGAAGGTTGAAGACGCCGAGCAGGCAGTTGATCTCCACGATCGTGAGAAGGATGCGTTCGTAGTCGGTCCCGAGCGCGGCGCCCGCTCCGAAGCGCAGCGGGATCGCGGCCACCGCCGCGAGCACGAAGTTCGTGAGCGGCCCGGCCAGCGAGACCAGCGCCATGCCGAGCCGGCCCGGCGAGAGGCGGGACTCGTTGACCGGGACGGGCTTGCCGTACCCGAAGCCAAGGAAGACGATGAGCAGCGATCCCCAGAGATCGAAGTGCGCGCGGGGATCGAGCGTCATGCGTCCGAGGAGGCGGCCCGTGTCGTCGCCGAAGCGGTGCGCCGTGTAGGCGTGCATGAACTCGTGAACGGTGACCCCCAGCACGATGGCGATGAGGAAGGCCGCGAAGCCCACGGGGTCGCTCGACGCGTTCCGGATCGGCGACGCGACGCCGCCGACGAGGAACGCGTAGGCGAGGAAGAGGAGAACGAGCCAGGGAAGCGCGTTGCCCCCACCGAACGGGCCGCCCCGGCTGCCGCGCGCGACCACTCTCCGTCTCAGTCTAGGGAGATGAGGCGGACGATCTTCAGCGGGACGTCACGCGACCGAGGATGAGCCGCGGGCGCGCGACCCGGGCGCGCCTCCAGGCGAAGGCGCGTCGGACGAGCTCGATCGCGTCCGCATCGCCGGGGCGCCCGTCGCGGTGGACCTCGGCGTAGACCTCGCCCTTCGCCACGCGGTCGCCGACCGTCGCGCGGAGCACGACCCCCGTCGCGTGGTCGATCGGCTCGCCCTTCTTCTCGCGGCCCGCACCGAGCCGGACGGACGCGAGCCCGACCGCGGCCGCGTCGAGGCGCGCGACGTACGCCGTGCGTTCGGCGCGCAGCTCCTCCACGTCGCGCGCGCGCGGCAGCCGCGTCGGGTCGTCCACCTGTGTCGCGTCGCCTCCCTGCGCCTCCACCAGCTGGCGCAGCTTCGCGAGGCCACGACCGTCGGCGATCGCGCTCTCGAGCATCGCGCGGGCCTTCTCGCGCGTCCGCGCGCGACGCCCGTAGACGAGCATCTCGGCACCCGCGGCCAGCGCGACCTCCCGGAGGTCTCGCGGACCCTCGCCGCGCAGGGTCTCGATGGCCTCCGCGGCCTCCAGTGCGTTCCCGACCGCGCGCCCCAGCGGCGCGTCCATCGACGTCAGCTCCGCCGTCACCTCGAGGCCGTGCGCCTTCCCGATAGCGACCATGAGCCGCGCCAGCTCCCTCGCGCGCGCGGGCGTCCGCATGAACGCGCCGGCGCCCACCTTGACGTCGAGGACGACGGCCCGAGCGCCGGCGGCGATCTTCTTCGACATGATGCTCGAGGCGATGAGCGGGATCGACGGGACCGTCCCCGTCTGATCGCGCAGCGCGTACATGAGGCCGTCCGCGGGCGCGAGCTCCGCGGTCTGCCCCGTCACCACGATGCCGATGCGCCCGAGCTGCGCCAGGAACTCCGCGGTCGAGAGGTCGACGCGGTAGCCGGCGAAGGACTCGAGCTTGTCGAGGGTGCCGCCGGTGATCCCGAGCCCCCGGCCGCTCATCTTCGCGACGGGCGCGCCGCACGCGGCGACGAGCGGCGCGACGACGAGCGTCACCTTGTCGCCGATCCCGCCCGTGGAGTGCTTGTCCACGACGCGCCCGAAGCGCGAGAGATCGAGGCGCTCGCCCGACCGCACCATCGCGTCGGTCAGCAGCGCGGTCTCCTCGTCGTCCATCCCGCGCCACACGACGGCCATGAGGAACGCGGCCATCTGGCCGTCGGGGACATCGCACCTCGTGAAGCCGAGGACGATGCTGTCGATCTCGTCCTTCGAGAGCTTCGCGCCGTCGCGCTTGCGCTCGATGATCTCGACGACGCGCATCACGGGTGGCGATAGCCGCGCAGCCGGGTGCGTCGCCGCCCGAGCGCTGCGCTAGAGACGGGCGACGACACCTTCGATCACCTTCGCGAGCCGCTTCCCCGCACGCTCCGCCACCTCGAGCACGGCATCCGAGCTGACATGCTCGATCTGCCCGGGGATACCCGTCGCCATGTCCGTCACCGTCGCGATCGCCAGGATGCGCATGCCCAGCTGGCGCGCGACGAGGATCTCGGGCACGGTGCTCATCCCCACCGCGTCGCCGCCGAACCCGCGCAGCATGCGCAGCTCGGCCGGCGTCTCGAAGTTCGGCCCGGCGACCGCGACGTACGTCCCCTCGCGCAGGTCGTCGTCCACCTCGTGCGCCATCCGGCGCAGCTCCTCGGTGTAGGTACCCACCATGTCGGGGAATCGCGGGCCGAGCGCGTCGTCGTTCGGCCCGCGCAGGGGATTCGCGCCCATGAAGTTGATGTGGTCGGTCATGACCATGAGGTCGCCCGACCGGAACGCCGGGTTGAGCCCGCCGCACGCGTTCGTGGCGACCAGCGTGCCGATCCCCCACGCGTGGAAGACGCGGACGGGGAAGGCCACCTCGGCCATGTCGTAGCCCTCGTAGTAGTGGAGACGGCCCTTCATCACGGCGACGGGCTTCCCCGCGAGCGTGCCGACGACGAGCTCGCCGGCGTGCCCCGGCGCGGTGCTGGGCTTCCAGCCGGGGATCTCCGCGTACGGGATGCGCGCCGCGTCGTGGACCTCGTCGGCGAGGCCGCCGAGCCCCGACCCGAGCACGATCGCCACCACCGGCGTCACCGTCGTGCGCCGGCGGATCGCGGCGACCGCGGCGTCCGGGCCCGAGGCGGCCCTCCACCGCGTCTCCGTCACTGCGCGACGCCACCTTCCTTGAGGATCTTCTGGCGGAGGAGCTGGAGGAACGGGCGCATCGACGAGGTCCGCACGAACCGCGCGGGGCTGGCGCTCCGCCGCACGTCGATGCGGTCCCCCGCGCGCAGGTCGTGCTCTTCCTGCCCGTCGACCGAGATCCGCGCGGGCTCGTCCAGGACCTCGAGCGTCACCCGCTCTCCCGGAGGGAGCACGACGGCGTTGCCGAACGAGAGGTGCGGCGCGATGGGGACGATGACCAGCGCCTGGGCGTCCGGCAGCATCAGCGGGCCACCGACCGACATCGCGTATGCGGTGCTGCCCGTCGCCGTCGCGACGATGATCCCGTCGGCCCAGTACACGGTGAAGGGCTCGCCGTCGATGTGGACGTCGATGTGGATGGCGCGCACCTGCGCCCCGCGCGCGACGACGACGTCGTTGAGCGCGGTGACGCGATGGAGGGGCGCCGCCCCTCGCGCCACGGTCGCCTCGAGGACCGTACGGTCCTCGCACTCGAAGCGGCCGGCGAGCACCTCGGCCAGCGCCTGGTCGAGCTCGGCGACGCTCGTGCCCGTGAGGAACCCGAGGCGGCCGAGGTTCACGCCCAGGAGGGGGATCCCCAGCGGAGCGATCTGCCGCGCGGCGCGCAGCATCGTGCCGTCGCCCCCGAACACGCACACGACGCTCGCCCCCTCGAGGTCACCTGGGAGCGTCGATGACCCGAGCGAGACCTCGACGACGTCCTGGCCCTTCGCGCGCAGCGCGCGCGCCGCGCTCGCCGCCGCGTCGATCGCCGCGGGCCGGTCGGTGCGCGAGCAGATGCCGACCTTCACGCCCGGAGCACCTCGTCGCCGTCGCGCGCTTCGTCCTGGCTCGCGGCGCGAGCGCGGCGCTGGAGCTCACCCGCGGACATGGCCTCGCCTCCGACGCGGCAGTGGAGGAAGATCTCGAGGTTGCCCTCGCGGCCGCGCACGCGCGACGGCACGATCGCCACAGGCGCGACGCCGTCCGCCGCGAAGCGCTCGGCGACGGCGACGACCGCGCTCGCGCGCGCGAGCACGTCGCGGACGACGCCGCCCTTGCCCACCGCCTCGCGCCCGGCCTCGAACTGCGGCTTCACGAGCACGAGCGCGTCGGCGGCCTCCGCGAGGTGGCGGAAGGACGGGGGGACGGCGAGCCGCAGCGAGATGAAGGACAGGTCCGCCACGAGCAGGTCGACCTTCACCGGGAGATCGAAGCCCATCCTGGCGTTGATGCCTTCCATGACGACGACGCGCTCGTCGTTGCGCAGCCGCCAGTCGAGCTGCCCCTTTCCGACGTCGACCGCGTACACGCGCCGTGCCCCGCGCTGGAGGAGGACGTCGGTGAACCCGCCCGTCGACGACCCGAGGTCGAGCGCGGTGCGCCCGGAGACGCCGAGGCCGAGCTCGTCGAGCGCCGCGGCGAGCTTCTCCCCGCCGCGCGAGGCGTAGCGGCGCGTCTCCTCGACCGCCAGGTCGGCGTCCGCGTCGACAGGGGCGGCGGAGCGGTCGGCGCGGCGTCCGTTCACGCGGACGTCGCCCGCGAGGATGAGCGCCTGCGCGCGCTCGCGGCTCGGCGCGAGGCCGCGCCGCACGATCAGCTGGTCGAGGCGCACGCGCTCGCCCACGCGGCGAGGATAGCGAGCGCACGCGCGGCGCCGCGGTGCGAGACTGCGCGCGATGCCGAAGCGCCTTCCACGCTCGCGGACGCTGAAGGGCGATCCGAAGATCGCCTACTACGACTCCGGGGGCGGCGT
>JAJYLV010000147.1 GCA_021787445.1 Chloroflexota bacterium
CTTCCCGCAGCCGCTCCGCGGTGTACGTGTCGAAGGCGCCGCCCATCATCGGGAACATGACCGAGGGATCATTGCCTGGCCCGGTCTGATAGCCATCCAGCGAGACGGCGTTGAAGACAATGACTTTGCGCATGCTTCGGCCCTCTTCTTCACGTCGCTGAACGCGGTCATGCTCGCAGCCCTCCGACCTCCCCTGCACGTGGTGCATCGGAGGGGTGCCGCACCACGGGGACCGTATCAGCGGCGCGCTTCCGGCGCGGGGCCGAGGGCGGGAAGTCGCGTCAGCTCCTCCATGGAAAGCGTCGGGGCTCCGGCCCGGGGGTCGCGTTGTCCCATGCCATGAAGCCGATCCGTTCGACCCGATGCGCCCGTCCGGCCGGTCTCGCCGCGAGTGCCGTTCGTTCCTGGGCGTTCCGCCTGAGCGCCCCTAGGGTCACGGCCGGAAAGACCAGATGAGCTTCGACCTCGCCGCAGCCGGCCGCGCCTTCGAGTTCCTGGGCATGCTCGCGGCCGGGCTCGTCACGCTGCACGCCGACTTCGTCCTGGGGTTCATCGTGGGGGCGGCGCTCCTCCGCCGCTATCGACGCGGATCGTGGGACGACCTCGCCTATGCCGGATTCATGGCCGGCCTGACGATCATGCTTCTTCTGGGGATCGTCTTCCTCGGCCTGCGTCTCGACGTCCCCGGGTGGGCGCTGTTCCTTCTGGGGCTCGCCGCCTCGGGCATCGGGTGGATCGTCTCGGGCGGACCGCCGCCTCGCGCACGCACGGCGCTCATGTGGCCGTGGAGAGCATGCCGCGTGGCCATCGCGCGCTCCGCCGAGCGCCTCCGCCGCCCCCGGATCCCCGACCGATTGCCGCCGGACATCCGATCGTTCGCCCGCCCCCGCGGCTGACGCCGCGCGGCGGAACGGACCCGCACGCATAGCGAGAGGCGGAGGCCGACGGCCTCCGCCTCATGCATCACCGGAGCTCGCGTGGTGCGCTAGTGACCGCTCTGCACCTTCGCCGCGGCGCTGATCGAGTCGCCCTTGGCCTCGCCCGTCGACGTCGTCGTCGTCGCGGTCACCGAGATAGCGGAAGCGTTCGATCCGCTCGACGCCGTCGAGCCCTTGCTGTTCGAGCTGGCCGCGGCGCTGATCGCGTCGCCCTTGGCCTCGCCCGTCAGCGTCGTCGTCGTGGCGAGCTTCGAGACCGTATCGCCGTGCGCGTCGCGGTCGCTCGAGGCGCTCGCGCTGTCGTCGGCGTCCGTCCTCGCCGCGCTGTTGTCCGTGTCGACGTCGGTCGAGCTCGTGCTCATCGCCCGCGCGGCCGCGCTGATCGCGTCGCCCTTGGCCTCGCCCGTCAGCGTCGTCGTCGTGGCCAGCTTCGCGATGGCGGAGCCGCTCGCGCCGTCGTCCGCGTCGTTGGCGGGCGTCGCGTTCGACGCCGCGAAAGCGACGCCCCCCAGGAGCGCCGTCGCGGCGATCGCGGCGGCCACACCCGTGGTCAGCTTCGGTGTCATCGACATTTCCATCCGACCTCCTGCTCGTTGTCCGATCACCTAACGAGGCGGTGCTCGGAGGTGTTGAAGGACCGTGGGTGCTGGCCGCCCGAGAGCGGCCTTGCTGGGCCGGTCGCCTAGGGATGCGGCCTCGTCGTCGGCGTCGCAGCGTGATCGCCGTGCGACGGCGCGCTCGTCGGCCGCAGGCTCGGCCCGCCGCCCGGGATCGCGCTCGGCTGGCCGCCCGGAACGCCGGCCGGCGGGCCGCCCGGCGCGGTGCTCGATCCCGATCCAGGGACCACGCTCGGGCGTGCAGAACGGCCAGGAGCAGCCGGGCTCGAGCCTGGCGACGTCGGAGCGCCGCCGTGCCCCGCGCTCTCGATGCGCTGCTGCGCGTCGATCGCGCGCCGGATACCCGCCTGCGCCGCGGCCGGGAGCTTCGTCTCGAGATCGCGCAAGCGCGCGATGTGCTCCTGCGCGGTGGCGGTCGCGCGCGCGATCGCGGCGTCACGTGCCGCGCTCGGCGCCTCGCGAGCGACGACGGCGATCTCCGCCTCGACGCGCGCGAGGGCGGCCTGGTACTCGGACATCGCGATGCCGAGGGACGCCGGCCGCTGCGTCGCTACCGTCTCGAGATCCGCGAGGCGGCGATCGAGCTGCTGCGTGAGGAGGTCGAGACGCGCGTCGTCGTTCGCCGCGACGGCGACCTGCACCTGTTCGATGGCCCGCTTGAGGGGGTACGCCGGATCCCCGGGAAGGCTCCCCGCGGCGGCCGAGCCCGCCCCCGCGGCGAGGACCGCGACGACGAGCACTCCCGCGAGGAGCGGACGGAGCGCTCCGATCCAGCGCGCGCGCTTCGGCGCGACCGGCGTGACCGGCGCGGTCATGATCTCCGCCCGGACGCGGGTGCGCAGCGAGGCGGGCGCCGCGACGGAGCGGAAGCGCGCGAGGTCCCGGGCGAGGGCGTCGAGCTCGCGGTCGCTCTCGCTCATCGCCCCAGGTCCTCCGCGGGCACGAGGTCCTCGTCGCGCAGGACGTCGCGCAGCGCGGCGAGGGCGCGCATCTGGATCCCGCGGATCGTGGCCTCGGCCTTGCCCGTCATCCGCGCGATCTCCTTGGTATCGCGCCCCTCGATGAACTTCAGGATCACGACCTCCTGCTGGAGCTCCGTGAGCCGCCCGATGGCGGCGCGCAGGCGCCGCGCCTCGTCCGCGCGGATCGAGGTCTCCTCGGGACCGGGGTGGTCGCTCGCGTGCCCGATCGTGTCCTCGAAGCTGGCGTCGGGGCGCGCACGACGGAAGCGATCGGCCACGACGTTGCGCGCGATCGTGTAGAGGTAGGCGAGGAAGGGGCGCCGCGGCTCGAAGCGCGGCATGGCGACGAGCGCGCGCTGAAAGACCTCGCTCGTCACGTCGTCAGCCTCGGCATCCGAGCGCAGGCGGAAGTAGGCGTAGCGATAGACGGCATCGACGTGCAGCTCGTAGAGAGCGGCGAAGGCCCGGCGGTCGCCCTCGGCGGCGCGGCGTGCGAGCTCCTTCTCATCAGGCGTTCTATCGCCGCCCGCTCCGTCAGCGTTGACCCGGTCGTCGCCCATCCGTCACCTTTTCGCCCCTTATCGGCCGGCGTGGCGGCCGCGGCCAGTATCGGGCCCGTATCGGCCCGCTCGCGCGCCATACCGCCCTCAACGCGGGCGGCCGAGGGCGCGATAGGCAGGCAGCGCAAGGATCCCGTCGCCGGGATCGGAGGGACAGATGATCGGCAAGCTACTGAGCCTGCTCAGCACCGCGAAGGGCGCTGCGGTCGTCGTGGTCATCGCGGCCGCGGGCGTCGGGACCGGCGTGGTCGCGACGAACACGGACGTGCAGAACGCGCTCGGGAGCGCCATGCAGAACGTGACGGGGGCGTCGCCGAGCGCGAAGGCGAGCCCGGAGGCGTCGGGACGGCCCGCCGTGGTCGCGGCACGGAACGACGCCGACAAGAAGCTCCGTGACGCGTTCCAGAAGGACCAGCAGACGCTCGAGAAGCTCCGCGGGACGAAGGTCGCGCCCGCGGACCGGAGCAAGCTCGAGGACACGATCAAGACCGCGGACGACGCGCTCCGCACGCGCCTCGACAAGGCGCTCAACGACGTGGCGGCGCTCACGCTCGGGCGTGAGGGCCTGGTGAATGGCGCGGGCAAGCCGAGCGGCTCACCGGCGGCGACGCCGACCGGGACCCCCACCGCGACGCCGACGGCCACGGCGACCGCGACGACGAGCGTCTCCGCGAGCGCGACGCCGAAAGCCCTCGCGAGCTTCACCCCGGCGCAGCAAGCGCAGGTCGACGCGATCGTGAGCGCCGCGATCGGCGACATGGACAAGATCGCCGCGGACGCGGAGACGGCCGTCGCGGCCCTCCCGACGATGAACCCCGGCAAGCCGGGCGGCCAGCCCGGCGCCAAGCCGAGCGGCGCGGGGAAGCCCAGCGGCCAGCCCGGCGCGAAGCCGAGCGACGC